>NZ_SOFR01000013.1:0-195816 GCF_004402735.1 Cryobacterium sp. MDB1-18-1
CACGAGTGGGGAGAAACGCGCCGACATCCTCCGGGCCCTGTTCGAACACGCCGCCCGCGACGAGGACACGCCCAGCATGGGCGGGTCGGCACCGACGGTGATGGTGCACGTCAACGCTGCGGACCTCGCCTCGGGGGTCGGGGTGGGGTGGGTCGACGGGGTCGAGGCCCCCGTGTCGCTCAAGACGGTGCACCAGCGCATCTGTGACGGCGGCTTCCAAGGGGTCCTCTTCGGGGCGAACAACGAAGTGCTCAAGCTCGGGCCGGAACGACGGTACTTCAACCGGGCGCAACGTCGGGCGATCACCGCCCGGGACGGCGGCTGCATCATCCCCGGGTGCAACGCCCCGGCGCACTGGGCCGAAGTGCACCATGTGAAGCCCTGGGCGAAGGACGGGCCCACGACCGTCGACAACGGGGTCCTACTGTGCTGGTTCCACCACCACAGCATCGATACCTCCGGGTGGGAGATCCGCATGGTGAAGGGCTCACCGCAGGTGCGGGCCCCCGGGTTGATCGATCCGCAACGACTCTGGCGGCCGCCGAACAGGCACCGCGCCCACCAGGTCCTCACCGGACCACCCAACCGCGACTGACCAACCGTGACGTGACCAACCGCGACGGGGCACGGCCTCCGTCAGCGGACCGGGAGCGACTCGAGGTCGAGGTCGGCTGCGGCGAGCACATCGGCACCGGCATCGCGGAGTGCGGCCATGAAGGCGGCATGAACGGATGCCCCCGGAACCTCAGTGCCCTGGAACTCGAAGGCGGGCGCCGCGCAGGCGTTGTGCACGATAGTGACGGCGAAGCCGAGGTCGAGGGCGGCCCTCGAGGTCGCATCGATGCACATGCTGCTCATCATGCCCATGACGACAAGGTGGTCGATGTTCTCAGCGCGCAACAGCCGTTCGAGGCCGGTGTCCACAAAGGCGTTCGCGGAGCCCTTGGTGAAGTGGCGCTCCGGTGTCACCGGTGCCACGAGCGGGTAGATCTCGACGCCTGTGGTCCCCGGGACGAAGAACGTCGCATCCGCTTCGGTGGCGATGTGCTGGAAGTGTATGACGGTCGTGCCGGTTGCACGGGCAGAGTCGAGGACGCCCCTGGCAACCACCGCGGCGGACTCACTCCCGGAGAGGGGATATGCGCCCCCGGGGAAGTAGTCCTTCTGGATGTCAATGACCACAATTCCAGTGCTCACACCTGCTCCGCTTCGTTTCCTGTGCCGATTCCCCCACACGACTCTAATTGTTACGGGCCGGATTTGCAGTTTCACGGCGCTGCCGTATTCTCGGCTCCATCCTCCCCGTTTCATTTCCGATCCCGCAAGGACATCGTGACCGCCACATATACCGGAATCTCCGTCGAATTGCCCGTGCTGACCTGGGGCGATCCCGCCGCGTCGCGGAGCGTGCTGCTGCTTCACGGACTCACGTCCGCGGGAGCGGTCTGGTGGCGAGTCGCGAGCGGACTCGCTGCGGAGGGATGGTTCGTGGTCGCTCCCGACCAGCGTGGCCACGGTCGGGCCCCGCGCACGACCTCGTATCCGCTGGAGGGATTCGTCGCCGACACGCTGCGGCTCCGCCTGGCGCCGGGGAAGCCGTGGGACCTGGTCATCGGGCACTCGCTCGGCGGCGCTGTCGCGCTCCTCGCCGCGGCGGGCAGCGACGACTGGACTCGGAGCGTTTTGCTTCTCGACCCACCGCTCACCCTCGGACCGGACTCGGTCGCACCGCTCCTCGCCGAAACGATCGCGGAGATCACCGATCCGACAACGGCGGGAATACTCAGCCAGAACCCGGGCTGGCACGCGGAAGACGCGCACCAGAAGGTGGAGGCCGCACGTGTGGTCAGCCCGTTCACGGTCGAGCGCGTGCTGAGCGACACCAGCCCCTGGGATCTCGAACCGCACCTCGACGACGTCCGGGTGCCGGTCAGGCTCCTCGGCGCGGACCCCGCGTCGGGCAGCGCATCGGTGCTTCCCGAACAGGGCGAGCGCCTCGCAGCCCGGCACGCGAACCTCAGCTACGCGTTCGTTGCGGGCGCAGGGCATTCGATTCACCGGGACTCGGCGGATCGCGTGATTGCCGAGGCGCTCGGGGCCGCGATCACGGCCGCGCGTACAACCAGTCCATGACCGCTGGACACGCCTCGAGCACGGAAATGTGGCCGTCGTCGGGGCGCAGCCGGAGCTCGGCTCGGGGAAGGCGCCGACTCAGCCAGTCGGCGTGAGATGGCGGGACCACCCGATCCCTGACGCCCTGGAGGAGCAGGACCGGGGCGGAGACCGCGGAAACGGGGAAGCCCCACGGGGCCACGAAGGCGAGATCATCATCGATCAGGCCCTCCGGCCCCGCTTCCGAAGCCAGGCCGACATCGGTGCCCAGGGAGGCCCACGGGCCCGCCAGTGCGTCGTAGTCCGCCTCGATGAAGCTGTCCGGGTCGAAGTCCACGGTTTCCTCGTACGTTGTGCGCTCCGCGCGACCGAGCAGTGCCGCGCGGAGGGAGGCTCCGTCCGTGGCCATGCCGGCGAACCAGTCGATACCGTCGGCGTCGAGCGGGGCCAGACTCGCGAGGCAGCCCACTGCCGAGACTCGCTCCGGCAGCAGGGCGGCGCAAGCGAGGGCGTGCGGACCGCCGCCGGACGCGCCCATGACGGCGAATCGGGCGATGCCGAGCGCGTCGGCAAGCTGTTCGACGTCGGTGGCCGCGGCGGCCACGTCACGACCCGGCAGCGCAGACGAACCGCCGTAGCCGGGCCGGCCATACGAGATGAGACGGATGCCGCGAGCGGCCGCCGCGGACAGCAACGGCTCGAGCAGGGCTCCCGTCTGGGGTGAACCGTGCTGCCAGAGCACGGTGAATGCCGAGTCGAGTTCGTGGTCGGCGGCGCTGTCGTGCACGCGGAGCGTGCGACCGTCGCGAAGGTGCAGGTCCTGAATGAACACCATGGAGACATCCTAGGCAGGGGGCGGGCAGGAGACAGGCGTGAAACCGGAAGAGCCGGGCCGGGAGAAGTGTCTCTCCCGACCCGGCTCTTCCGGTCACTGAGTGGTGGCTACTCGCGCTACTCGCGCGGGAGTCCTGCCGGGTTCACGAGGGACTCGGTGACGCCCTCGGACGTGAGGCCCCAGCGGGCGAGAACGTCGCCGTATTGGCCGCCCGTGATCGCCTTGTTGAGCACGATGCTGACGCCCTCGATGAGGCCGTTGCCCTTCTTGGTGCCCGCAGCGATATTGGCGTGCGCCGGGTAGCCGCCGTTGAAGGTGCCGACGAGCCTGGTCTCACCGTTCTGGGCTGCTGCGTAGGCAGAGGTCGCGTTCGGTCCGAAGTTGGCATCGGCGCGCCCGGACTGCAGGGCGAGGTTCGCGGCTGCGGTGTCGTCGAAGTACTGGTACTCGACGGGGGCGAGGCCCTTGGCGATGTTCTCCTTGTCCCAGCCCTGGAGGATCTTCTCCTGGTTGGTCCCGGAGCCGACGATGACCTTGAGGCCGGCGACGTCCTTGGCTTCCTTGATGGACGAGATCTTCGAGTCGCTCTTCACGTAGAAGCCGAGGAGGTCCTCGCGGTAGCTCGCGAAGTCGTAGAGGTCCTTGCGGGCCTCGGTCACGGTGACGTTGGACGTGATCAGGTCGTACTTGCCGGACTGGATGCCGAGGGGCCAGTCCGCCCACGCTGCCGGCTGCAGGTTGAGCTCGAGGCCGAGACCATCGGCGATGAGCTGGGCGATGTCGGTTTCGTTGCCGATCAGGGTCGTGTCGTCGGTCGCGAACAGGCCAAGGGGAGCGACGTACGGGCTGACGACGACCGTGAGCTTGCCGGCCTCGATCGGGGTGAAACCGCTCTTCTTGATGGCCGCGATGGCCTCGGGCACCTTGTCGAGACGGATCCGGTCCTGCTTCGGGCCGAGGTTGAACGTCACAGGTGCGGCGGACGCCGAGGGAGAGGCCGCGCCTGCGGCCTGGGCCGAGCTGTTGCCGGTGCCGGCCAGGACGGCCGCGGTGATGCCGCCTGCGACGAGAGCAACGGCGGCGATGCCTCCGATGATGACCGCGGTTTTCTTCTTAATTGCCATTGTGTGCCTCTATTTCTGTGGGGTTCTGTTTGTGAATGCTGCTGTGCAGGGTGGGTGGTGGCTGATTGGCCCGGAACGCGTTTAGAGCACGCGACCCAGGAATTCTTTGGTGCGCGGGTGCTTCGGCGAACCGAAGACCTGCTCGGGGGGACCGACTTCGAGGACGTGCCCGGCGTCGATGAACACGATCCGGTCGGCGACCTCGCGGGCGAATCCGATCTCGTGGGTCACGATGATGAGCGTCGTGCCGAGTTTGGCCAGGTCTCGGATCACGTCCAGGACCTCTCCGACGAGCTCGGGATCGAGCGCCGATGTCGGTTCGTCGAAGAGCAGCACCTTGGGCTGCAGGGCCAGGGCCCGCGCTATCGCGACGCGCTGCTGCTGGCCGCCGGAGAGCTGGCGGGGATAGGCGTCCGGCTTGTCGGCGAGGCCCACCTTCGCGAGGAGTCCGAGGGCGAGTTCGCGGGCATCCGACTTGCCCAGGCGCCCGAGAGCGACGGGAGCGACGGCGATGTTCTCTGCGGCCGTGAGGTGCGGGAAGAGGTTGAAATTCTGGAAGACGACGCCAACGTTGGTGCGCCGCTTCAGGATCTCGCGTTCCTTCAGCTCGAAGAGCCGGTCACCGCGCTGCTCGTACCCGATGAGCTCGCCGTCCACGGTGACCCAGCCCCTGTCGACGCTCTCGAGGTGGTTGATTGTGCGGAGCAGGGTGGACTTGCCGGACCCCGACGGCCCGAGGATCGCGACGACCTCCCCGGGCTGCACGGTCAGGTTCACGTCGTGCAGGACTTCGTGGCCGGCGTAGCTCTTGGAGACGCCGCGAATTTCGACGAGGCCGCGGGTCGCCGGTGCGGTCAGCGTGCCGGCGGCCTGGGTTACTGCGATGCTCATGATCCGTTTCCGCCGATCCGGGTGGTGGGTGCTTCGGGTGTTTCGGGTTTCTCGTCGAGCCGCGCCCATTGGGTCTTCACCCAGCCGCGTGCCGCCTGGATGGGCGTCGGCGGAACCACTCTGAGGGCACCTCTGGCGAAGTGGCGCTCCACATAGAACTGGGCGACGCTCAGCACGGTGGTGAAGATGATGTACCAGACCACCGAAACCAGCAGCAGCGGGATCACTTGCTGGTTGCGGTTGTAGATCACCTGGGTTACGTAGAAGAGTTCGCCGAGGGCGATGACCGACACGATCGAGGTGCCCTTGATCAGGCCGATGATCTCGTTGAAGGCGTTCGGGAGAATCGCCCGGGCGGCCTGCGGCAGGATGATCCGCAACACCCGTACGTGCCGGGGGAGTCCGAGGGCGGCAGCGGCTTCCAGCTGGCCCTGGTCGACCGAGAGGATTCCGCCGCGGATGATCTCAGCGGAGTACGCCGCCTGGTTGAGCGAGAGTCCGAGCACCGCGGCAGCGAACTGGCTGACCAGGGTCACGGTGTCGAAGCTCCAGAAGTAGTTGTCGGTGAACGGGACGCCGAGCCCGAGGCGCGGGTACAGGTAGCCGAGGTTGTACCAGACGAGCAACTGGACGAGCAGCGGAACCGAGCGGAAGAACCAGATGAACGACCAGGACACGCTGTTCAGGATCGGCGACTTCGACAGCCGGGCGAGGGCGAGCAGTGTGCCGAGGACGAACCCGATCGTCCCGGAGACGACCGTGAGGGCGAGTGTCAGCTGGATGCCCTTGATAATCGCCGGTGCGAAGAAGTAGGTCGCGAAGATCGGCCAGCCGTATTTGTCGTTCGTGGCGAGGCTCCAGAGGAACTGCAGCACGACGAAGAGCACGAGGGCGCCGAAGATCCAGCGCACAAAGTGGCGGGTGTGCACGACCTTGAGGGCGGCGAAATCGGGCGAATTCCGGTTCACGACCTGGTTCACGTCTCGGCGAGAAGCGGACGAGTCCTCGGTCGGCGCCGCCGACCGGTGTTCCTTCACGGTGTCCGTCATGGTCTCAGTCGCTTTCGGGGATCAGTGCGACGAAGCGCGGGTTGTCAGCGTGTTCACGCCGGATGGCTGCATAGTGCGCCGCCGTGATGCCGGCAACGTCGAGTTCCTGGGCGTCGAGGCTCTTCGCGAAGGCGTGGATGACCACCTCGTCGGGGGTGAGCGCGGTGTCGAAGAGCGGCGTGTAGCCGGTGACGAGGTAGAGGTTCTTCGCTTCGGGCTGGCGGGGGCCTGTCGTCAGGAACACCCGGTCGTAGCCGCGCCTGGCGGACTCGGCTTCGAGTTCGGCGACGACGAGCCGGGCCAGGCCCTGACGCCGATGGGTCGCGGCGGTCCAGATGCGCTTGAGCTCTGCGGTGCGCTCGTCGAACCGTTTGAACGCGCCACCGGCGATCGGGATGCCGTCGCGCACCAGCACGACGAAGGCTCCGTCGGGCGCCGCGAAGGCGTCGACCGGGTACCGGGAGATCTCGGTGGAAGCACTCTCGCCGAAGTATGAGCCGTACCGGGAGTGGTACTCCGCGGCGAGGTCCGTCAGCAGCGGCTGGGCGAGCGGGTCGTCGGCGGCGACGTAGACGAAGGTGTCTCGCGTGGTGGTGGTGCCGGCAAATTCGATGCTCACGGGGTGCCTGCCTTTCTCGTGGGTGGCGGTGGGAAGCGATGGGGAGCCAGGAAGCGGGACGACCCCGCTGGAGTTGAAACCTAAGGGGGTCTCCGAAGCGGCGCCAACGCATCCGCTTCACAATTCGTCACCTCGTCACGGCGCGACACATTGGGCGGGATTTGTCGCCGTCGAGACGACTCTTGTGTCATGAGCGACTCCAGAGGCACTGACCCCACGGGACCCGACCGCGCCCCGGCCATCGCGATCATCGGCGGCGGGCCCCGCGGATCCGGCGTGCTCGAACGCCTCGCGGCAAACCTCGACGAAATGTGGGGGAGGGACCGGCCCCTGGTCGTGCACGTGATCGACCCGTTCCCACCCGGAGCCGGCCGGATCTGGCGGCACGACCAATCCCCGCTGCTCAAACTGAATTCCCTCGCCGAGGACGTCACGATGTTCACCGACGAGACGTCGGTCATCGAGGGCCCGATTCTGCCCGGACCATCCCTGATCGAGTGGGCCGCCGGCGTCAGGGCCGGAACGATCGAGATCCCCGCGATCGACGGTGCCGGAGAGAACGGTGCCGGAGAGATCGATGCGGTCCTCGCCGCCGAGATCGCCGGCCTCACCGGGGCGAGCTTCCCGACCCGTCGCCTGCAGAGCCTCTATCTCGCCTGGTTCCATGAGGAGGCCGCCGCCGCACTGGGGCCGAACGTGACCGTCGAGTCCCGCCGGGCCACCGCCATCCGGGTCGACGACATCGACGACGCCGCCGGCCAGATCGTGGTCCTCTCGACCGGGGTCACCCTGAACGTCGACCTCGTGCTCTACTCCCTCGGCCATAACGGTGCCGACCCGTCCCCAGAGCACACGGCCCTCACCGAATTCGCCCGCCGTCATGACCGCTACTACCTGCCGCCCGCCTTCACGGCGGATGCCGACACGAGCGCGCTCGAGCCAGGCGAGCGGGTCATCGTGCGCGGCTTCGGCCTGGCCGCGGTGGACCTCACCGTGCTCCTGACCGAGGGCAGGGGCGGCCGCTTCACCCGGCTGCCCGATGGGCGGCTGCACTACGCGCCGTCCGGGCTCGAACCCCGGGTGCTGATCGGGTCGCGCAGGGGAGTGCCGTACCACTCCAAGATCAGTTCGACCATCGTCGGGGAGCCACCGGTTCCCCGGTTCTTCACGCCCGACGTTGCCGCGGCACTCGACAGGGACAGCTCGACCCTCGACTTCACGAGCGATGTCTGGCCACTGATAGCGCAGGAAATGGTCTGGGGATACTACCGGGAGCTTTTCACCGGACACCCCGAGCGGGTGTCCACGTCCTGGGCGGACTTCTCCGACCGTTTCGACGCGATCGACCCGAGGGCGCTGCCGGTCGCCGCCGCACGGCCGGAACGGTCAGGGGAACGTGCGGCGAGTCATCCGCTCACCGAGTGGGGTGCCGACACGTTCCTCATCGAGCAGGATGCGGCACGCTTCCGCGCCCTCGTCGAGTCAACCGTCACCGACCCGATCGACCGGCTGTTCCTGCCCGACTTCGACCGTCCCCTCGACGGCCTTCGGTTCGAGTCGGTCGCCGAGCTCCAGGATGCCCTGCGCGACTATATCCGCCGCGATCTCACCCTCCGCACCGCGCCGGAGCACAGCGCGACCTTCGCCCTGTTCATCGCTCTGCTCCGGAGCCTCTTCGCGCTCTCGGACATCATCGATTCACCGAAATGGAGCGCGCAGTCACGGGTGCGTGACATCCACGGCTGGTGGCTCGGCTACTTCAGTTTCATCGCAAGCGGTCCACCTGGCCACCGGCTCGAGGAACTCCTTGCGCTCTCCGAAGCCGGCATCGTCGAATTCCTCGGTGGCGACCTCTGGGTCGAGACCGACGAGGTGACGGGCCTGTTCCGGGCCGGAAGCGCGAACCTCGACCGGGTCGTCACGGCGACCGCACTCGTCGACGCGCGACTTCCCGACACCGTGGTCTCCGCGAGCGACAACCCGCTGCTCAGGTCGCTCCTCGATTCCGGCGCCGGTGTCGAGGAGCAGGCGACGGATGCCGGCTTCACCGGGAGCACGGGACGTCTCGCGGTGCGCCAGGCCGACACCCGGGTCCTGAGGCCGGACGGAGACCACCACCCGCGACGATTCGCCATCGGGCCGTACACGAACTCGCCGTTCGTCGGCGCCTTTTCCCGCCCGCGCACGAATGCGATCTCCTTTCGCGAGAACGACAAGGTCGCCAGGGCGCTCCTGGTCCACCTCGACAGCCTCGTAGGCGACCCGGGGCGCACTCGGCTGCCGGCTGACCTGGCCGCGAGCACCCGATGATCCGGGCGCTGTGGGCGTTCCTGGCGAGTTGCCCGGTGCCGGCCGATGAGACTCTGCTTGCGACCTCGTCGCCCTATGTCCTGCGTCTCGTTGATGACGGCGTCGCCCCCTTCGACAGAAAGGACGAGCTCACCACCTGAATTGCACCGCGGCGTGCCCGAGAGGACGAAGGGACCGGTTTCATATTCCGGTAATCGCAGGTTCGAATCCTGCCGTCGCGTCACGACCCGTCGACGCTAGGCACTGGCGCGCGATAATGCCAGCGATCACGCATTCTTTACGACATGTTTCCGTCCGCGACGGGATGTGTCGGCCGGGACCCCGGCCCGAATCGACCCGGCCTAGCGTCGACCCATGACGAATCACACCTCCCCGGCGTCCGACGCCGACTGGTCGGAGCGCGACGGCCACCTCGTGCTCGGTGCGATGGTGCGCACCCTGGGGTCCTTCCCGTCCGGTTGGAGGTATCCCGGTGCGCACAACGACCCTTCGACCGATCCCCGCGCGCTCAAGCGCCTCGCGCTCGCCGCGGAGAAGGCCGGCTTCGACTACCTGTTCCTCGGTGACTGGCTCGCGACGGATCCGGAGCTCGAGTTCTCGGACCCGCACCTGCTCTCCCGCGTCGACTCGATGAGCACAGCGGCTTACCTCGCGGCGATCACGCGACGGATCGGTCTGGTCGGAACAGTGGAGACCGCCCACTCCGAGCCATACGCGACGGCCAGGGCCGCTGCGTCGATCGACCGGCTCAGCGGAGGGCGCTTCGGGCTGAACCTCACCGTCGGATCCGATGCCAAGGTCGAGGCGAATTTCGGGCCGTCCGGAGCCCGCACCCACCTCGACCGCTTCGACGTCGCAGACGAATACGTCACCGTGCTCCGCGGCCTCTGGGACACCTGGGGCGAGAACGCCTTCACCAGGAACGTCGCGAGCGCCGCCATCATCGACCGGTCCAGGGTCACGCCCCTTGAGCACGTCGGACCGGCCTTCGCGGTGGCCGGTCCCCTCAACGTGCAACGACCCGTCCAAGGCCATGTCCCGCTCGTCCACGCCGGCACCTCGCGTCGCGCCCAGCAGTTCGCGGCCGAGCAAGCCGACATCTACGTGGTCGCACCGACGAGCCTGGGCGACGCCGCCGAGTTCTATCACGACACCAGGGCCAGGGTCGAGGCGGCCGGCCGTGCCGCATCCGCCCTGACCATCGTCGCCCTCGTCCTTCCGATCGTCGGCGAGACGCGAGCGGATGCCTGGGCCGTCTACGACCGGCTCGTGGACCTGTTCCCCGTCGACGACGGCACCCCGGAAGCGGCGAGCCTCGACCTGCCCGCCAACCGGAACATCCGGCACCTGCGCCAGGTCATCGGGCTTCCGCTCGTCGAGAGACGCTTCGACGAGGCCGTCACCCCCGGCACCGCGAGCCGTTTCACTGCGGCGGGCGCCCGTCTCGTCGACGTGGTCACCCGCCGCTCCGGTCGCACGATCGGCGGCAAGCGGCCGGTCACCTATCGGCACCTCCTCGTCGCCCACCTGATCAGGTCCCCGATCGTGGTCGGGTCGCCCGCCGATATCGCCGACCACCTCGAAACCTGGTTCCGGGCGAGTGCGGTCGACGGCTTCAACGTACTGAACGCCTTCCTGCACGAACAGTTCGAGACCTTCGCCCGTCTCGTCGTGCCCGAACTCCGCAGTCGCGGGCTCATCAGGGACGAGTACGAGGCCACCACTCTCCGCGGTCACCTCGGTTCTCCACTGCCGACCGCGCCATTGCCGGCGCTCGCCGCCGCGATCGCCCCCACCACCCGCACCGACTGAAGGACAACCATGACCGAATCACACGTGACCGAGACGCCGACCGAGACGCCGACCGAGACGCCGACCGAGACGCTGGCCAGGCCCCTCCGCGTCGTCGCCGTGTCCGGCAGCCTGCACGCGCCCTCGAAGACGACGGTTCTCCTCAAGGAAATCCTCGCCTCCGTCGGCCGGGAACTCCCTATCGCCGCGCATCTCATCGGCGTGCACGAGATCGGCGAGCAGTTCGCCGGCGCGTTGCGACGCGACCAGCTGCCCGCAACGATCGAGGCCGAACTCGACCGGATCGAGGGCGCCGACCTGCTCATCGTGGCGAGCCCGGTCTACCGGGCGTCGTTCACCGGACTGTTCAAGCACCTCTTCGACTTCGTCGACCAGTACGCCCTCGTCGACAAGCCGGTGCTGCTCGCGGCCACCGGGGGGAGCGACCGCCACGCCCTGATCATCGAGCACCAGCTCCGCCCGCTGTTCGGATTCTTCCAGGCGCTCACCCTCCCGATCGGCGTCTACGCGAAGGATTCCGACTTCACCAACTACCGGGTCTCGAGCCTCGACCTGCAGGAGCGCATCGATCTCGCGGTCACACGCGCCCTGCCCTTGATTCGCAGCAGGCGGGAGAGCCTCGAAGCGGCTCTGTGACGCCGCTTTACCTTTCATGACCTGCCCGATTCCCTCACCGTGTTGCCGGACGCTAGATTGCCGGACATGACCTCCCCAGCCTCAGTTCCAGCATCAGCGCCCACGCCGTCCCCGTTCCGTCTCGGCTTCCTCGCGTTCGTCGAACACGGCGGTGTCGCCGGCGCCACGTCGCAGGGCCTGCAGGACGGAATCGACCTGTTTCGGCACGCCGACGAACTCGGTTTCGACACCGGCTGGGTGCGACACCGGCACCTCGAGAAGTACCTCTCCTCGCCGCTCACCTTCCTCTCGGTCGTCGCCCAGCACACCGAGGGCATCAGGCTCGGCACCTCCGTGACCCCGTTGCGGTTCGAGAACCCGGTGCGACTCGCCGAGGAGGCGGCCACCGCCGACCTCCTCACCGGTGGACGCCTCGAGGTCGGCTTGAGCTCCGGCTACGCCCAGTCAGAAGGCATCTTCGGCCCCGTCTACGGCGCCATCACCGGCTCGCTCAGAGAAGAGGCGGATGCCCGGCTCGCCTCCTTCCGTTCGGCACTCCGCGGCGACACCCTCGCCATCGCCGACGCGAGCTTTCCCGCCTTCCCTGCCGGCACGCCACTCACTGCCCAGCCGCTGAGCCCGACCCTCTCAGACCGCCTCTATTACGGCGCGGGCGCGACCCCGAGCGCAGTGCGCACCGGCCAGCAGGGCCTCCGCCTGCAGCTCTCGACCCTCAACACGGAACCGAGCGAGCTTTCCTTCGAGGAAGCCCAGCTCGAGTCGATCACCGCGTACCGTGCCGCCCACGCCGCTGTCACCGAGCGGCCGTCCTACGCACTCGTCGGACGTCAGGTGCTGCCGATCCTCGGCAGGGACGACGCTGACGAATTCGCCTGGCTGATCGAGCGCGACGAGGAGCGGCAGCGCGCCCACGGCACTCCCGGAGCCGCCCTGCCGTTCCAGTTCGGCAAGGTGCCTTCCGGCGATCCGGACGACATCATCGAGGCCCTCCTCGCCGACGTCGCCTTCCGTGGGTCCGACGAGCTCGTGATCGCCCTTCCCTTCGACCATCCGCCGGCGGGGTTGCACCGCATTCTCACGGCCGTGGCCGAACGCATCGCCCCCGCCCTCGGCTGGACGCCGCGCCGTTAGGCCCCATCCGCGAATACCCGGCCGCCCATACAGATCCGGGTGGCACTGTCAACCCCCTTTTGCCGGAACTGACAGCCCGTAGCGTGAAAGGACGCACAGCGACGTGCGCGCGAATCCCTCGGTTCGCGAGCTCAGCAAGGACAGCGCCATGAACACACTCAGCCTCACCCACTTTTCACAGCGCGGGCAGCGGCAGGGAGACGACAGTCATTCGTCGCTCCTCCTTGCTGATGCTCTCCGCTTCGCCAGGACGGCCTGCGCGGGGAAACGCGACGAGGCAGGGGAGGCGGCCATCGAGCATCCGCTTCGTGTGATGGCCGCACTGGCCCGCGAGGATGAGAAAGTCGTCGCCCTGCTGCACGACACCTGCGCGTCGTCCGGCCCCGGCCTGGCCGGACTGCGCGGCTTCGTACCCAACCGGCTGCTGATGGCCGTCACTGCGCTTGGGCACGGCTTCGAGGAAACGGACGACATCTCGTTCCGGTTCCTGCTCGCCGACCCGATCGCCCTCGCCGTGAAGCTCGCCTGCGTCGGAGACCTCACCGATCCGGGGCGGCTCGCCCGACTTGACCCGTTCACCCGTCGGCGCCGGGAAATCGCGGGTGCTGCCGCCGCGCGCGGACTCGGGACAACCCTCGACGCGATCCGCACTCCGTTCGCAACGCCGTGATCGCCGAATAACGCCGAATAACGAAGTACGCTCAGTTTTACGGCATACTCCCCACTACGGGGGTGTCGCCCCGACCGTGAGGAGTGCACCATGGCGCACGCCACCGAGAATCGATGAGCTTTTCGGCGAGCACTTCTTCGCGACCAACTTCTGGCAGATATGGCGCACGACGTTCGCCTTCCAGAACTGGCACTCCGCTGCCGAAATGCGTCGGTACTTCAAGCGCTTCATCCAGGAATTCGACCGGATCCACCTCCTGTCCGGCGTCAGCCGGACCACGTACAACCAATACGATTCGATGGTCGTGCCGACGTCGACTTCGCCGCGGCTCTGGAACCACGCCGGGCGACCCGGCTTCACCTCGAGAACGCCGAGGGGACATCCGCTCTCGACCTCGACGACAACACCTTCATCACAATCGGTTCGATCACTGACAAGAAGATGTCCGAGGCGACGGGCGAAGAGATCCTGACGGAGCTCGTGCACCAGCTCGGCTTTGAGGACATCCTCGACGAGGTGCTCGCGTCGACCGACGTGACAACGGTCATGATGCCGTATGCGTCAGCCCTCTTCAGCCGGCGCGTGCCGGAGGACCGGCCGAAGGTGCTCCCGGACGGCGCGGAGAACTTCGCCTTCCTCGGCCAGTTCACCCCACTACCCGAGGACGTCGTCTTCACGGTCGAGTACTCCGTGCACGGCGCCATGCATGCTGTCTACACGCTCTTCGACGTCGAGAAGCCCATCCCGCCGATCTATCACGGGTTACTGGACCCGAAGGTCGACCTGCACGCGCTCGCAGCGGCGTTCCGGTAACCCGCTTCCCCCGCGTCCTGTGTCCGCGAGAGCCCGCCGCACCGCTACCAGACGGCGCGTTCGATCCCCGCCGCGGCGTAGATGGCATCGATGGTCGCCATGTTGCCGACGGAATCGTCCCCCTCGGTGAGGAGCGGCTCGCCGCTCGCAAGGCCGCGCACGACCGCATCGAGCTGGTGATCGTAGGTCTCGTTGCCGCGAACGGTGAGCCAGCGTTCGATTCCCCGGCTGACTTCGCGGATGCTGTGGCCGCGGGACGGGAAAACCATGTTGTCCACGTGCACGGTGCCCTCTGTCCCGACGATGTCGAACGAGGTGTCGAGGGGAGTGCCCGCGATCATGCTCGAGGAGACCCGGGCGGTGACGCCGGAGGGGAACACCAGTGCGGCATCCATGCTCATGTCGGCCCCCAGCGGGTTCAGGGTGGCTACGGCGCTCGTGACGAGGGGTTCCTCGCCGGTGAGGGCCCGCACCCAGTGCAGCGGGTAACACCCGAGGTCCATCAACGAACCACCGCCGAGGGCCGGGATGTGCCGGATCGACGTCGGGTCGAAGGGGTTGCTGCCGGAGAATTCGCCGCGCAGGGAAACGACGTCGCCGAGCCGGCCGGACGCGACAATGGCGTCGAGCTCGAGGCTGAGCGGGTGGTAGCGGTCGTGGAACGCCTCGATGAGACGCTGCCCCGTCTCGGCGGCCGCCTGGCGCATCAGCCCGGCCTGGGCGGCGTTCATCGCGAAGGGCTTTTCGCAGAGCACGTCCTTGCCGGCCTCGAGCGCTGCAATCGACCACTCGGCGTGCTCCGAGGGCGGCAGCGCGACATAGACGAGGTCGATCTCCGGGTCCGCAAGGAGTGCGCGGTAGTCGCCGTATGAGCGGTCGATGCCGTGTTCCTGCGCATAGGCGGCGGCAGCGGATGCCCGGCGCGAGGCGACCGCGGCGATCACGACATCGGTTCGTCGCCGGGCGGGGCGGATGATCGCGGACGGCGCGATGCCGGCGGCACCGAGGATTCCGATCCTGAGCATCAGCGCACCGACCCACGGGCCGCGACATTGCGGCGACTATTTGTTGCGTGTAGTGACATATTCGGGACACTACCATTGAGCAGCGGCCTGCCGCATCTCACGTGCCGCTATCGCTGGATCTGTCGAAGAATCGAATCGGAGGGGCTCGTGTCTGAACCCGTTTCCCCGGCCGGCCGCCGCCGCCTCGCGGTACTGGGGTCTCCCATCGGTCATTCGCGCTCGCCCCTGCTGCACACGACGGCGTATACCCTGCTCGGTCTCCCGTTCGACTATTCCCGGGCCGAGGTCCGCTCGGGCGAGCTGGCCTCGTGGCTCGTCTCCCTCGACGACAGCTGGCTCGGGCTCAGCCTCACCATGCCGCTCAAACGCGAGGTCGTCCCGCTGCTCGACACGGCCTCGTCGCTCGTCGACGACCTCGGCGTCGCGAACACCGTGCTGTTCACGGCCGACAATGGCACGCGCCGGTTGCACGGCTTCAACACCGACGTCGACGGCATCGTCCGTACGGTTTCGACGCTGGACTCTGCTCGACCCTCCTCTGCCGCGATCCTCGGCGGTGGTGCGACGGCAGCCTCGGCACTTTACGCGGCTCACGCGCTCGGCGCGGGGGAGATCACGGTCTACCTGCGGGATCCCGCCAGGGCCACCGGCCTGTCGGCCCTCGGCGACCGGCTCGGGGTCCCCGTGCGGGTTCGGCGGCTCGACGAGCTGGACGCGGCCGGCCCGCTCTCCTTCGTCATCAGCACGCTGCCGGGCGGGGTTGCGGACGGCCTCGACCTCCGGCCCCTTGACACCGGTTCCATCCTCTTCGACGTGGCGTACGACCCGTGGCCGAGCCCGATCGCCGAGGGTTGGGGTTCCGCAGGCGGCGTCGTCTTCAGCGGGCTCGACATGCTCGTCGAGCAGGCGATCAGCCAGGTGCGCATCTTCACCGGCGGGAAACAGGACGAACCCCTGCACGGTGAGGCGGGCATCCGCGCTGCCATGCGGTCGGCCGTCGGCCTTGCGCCCGCGCACTCCCCGGCAGGGGGAGAGGCCTCATGACCGGCGCGACGGCACGGTCCTCTGTGCGGATGCGCTCGATCGTGCTCGGCGAGGGCAGGCCGCAGATCTGCGTTCCGTTGGTCGGGGCGACGATCGCCGAACTCGCGGCGGCCGCCTCCGGACTCATCGCCGGGGACTATGACCTCGTCGAACTCCGGATCGACTTCTTCTCCGAATCGGATATCCCAGCGGCCGTCCGGGAAGCGATCGCCGTCGTGCGTGCTGCCCTTCCGGAGGGCGTCCCGGTGATCTTCACCTTCCGCACGAAACGGGAAGGCGGGCAGCGGGACATCCTCCCGGAGGCCTACGCCGACCTGCTCGGGCTGGCGATCGCCGCCGGGGTCGATGCGGTCGACGTCGAACTCTTCACCGAGCGGTCGTGCCTGCTCCGCATCGTGAGCGCGGCCCACGAGACGGGCGTCCTCGTCGTGATGTCCTCGCACGACTTCGAGTCCACGCCGCCGCGGGCCGAGATTCTCGCACGCTTCGCGGAGCAGCAGGCACTCGGGGCGGATGTGCTCAAGCTCGCGGTGATGCCGTCGAGCCCGCGCGATGTCCTCACCCTGATGGACGCGACCGCCGAGTTCGTCGCCGAGCAGGCCCGGCGCCCGGTGATCGCGATGTCCATGGGGGGACTCGGCGTGGTGTCGAGGCTGGCCGGGGAGACCTTCGGTTCCTGTGTCACCTTCGGTTCCGTCGGAGCCTCGAGCGCCCCGGGCCAGATCGAGGCCAGCGAGTTGCGTGCCGTCCTGGACCTGGTGCACGGAGCCCGGTGACCGGGCCTGCTGAGCCCCGCCAGATCGCTGTGTGCTAGATCGCGGTGTCGTCGAGCTCGAGGGTCGATTCGCGTTCGCGGAAGATGTTCAGCTGGCGACGCCGGTACTCGGAGAACATGCTGCCCACCTCCGACGGTGCCAGGGTCTGGCCGTGCTCGGGTTCGTCGGCGTGCTTCAGGCTCTCGGTGTACGCGACGTTCTCGGTGCGCTCGGTGCGCTCGGTGTGCTCGGTGTGCTCGTAGTTCTCCGCGTGTTCGGACTTCTGCGGCAGGTCGGAGGATTCGTGGTTCATGGGGATACCCAATTCTTTCTCTGGGGTGAGTGTGGGGGAGCTGCTGCGGCGGCGAGCGAACCGGGGACAACCGGCAGTGGTGCCGGGCGTTCCTGGTGAGCGCTCTCAGCGCGTGGTGTGGGCCGATGGGCGGCGCAGCGGATGATGTCGCGAACCGACGTGAGGCGAAGCCTGGAGTCGTTCCCGCATCAGTGGTCCTTCCGTGATGAAGCGGTTTCTCGGGTGCGGCAGTACGGCGGGTTACCGAACGGCCGACGGGGATCCTGAAGCACTTCATCGGGCGGAGGAGCTTTGGAGGAACGTTATGTGATTCACTCCGAGATGTCAACGGCCGGATATCGGCGATCCATGAGATATTTCTGAGTATCACCGTGTCTCAGGCGAGGTCTCTGTCGTGCGGGAATAGGAAACCCCCGATCGAGGTTGGGTACGATATCCATGCAAATGCATTGAAAATACTGCCCGAGAAAATGCAGTGAACACTCAGAGAGGCTGACCATGCAGTTCGGAATCTTTTCGGTCGGGGACCTGACAACCGACCCGACCACCGGCCGTACCCCGACCGAGCAGGAGCGCATCAAGGCGATCCTGACGATCGCCCAGAAGGTCGAAGAAGTCGGACTCGACGTGTTTGCAACCGGTGAGCACCACAATCCGCCCTTCGTGCCCTCGAGCCCGACCACGATGCTCGGCTACATCGCGGCCAAGACCGAGCGCATCATCCTCTCCACGGCGACGACCCTGATCACGACGAGTGACCCGGTCAAGATCGCCGAAGACTTCGCGATGCTCCAGCACGTCGCCGACGGCCGGGTGGACCTGACCCTCGGCCGCGGCAACACCGGCCCGGTCTACCCGTGGTTCGGCCAGGACATCCGCCAGGGCATTCCCCTCGCGCTCGAGAACTACGCGCTCCTGCGCCGGCTCTGGACCGAGGAATTCGTGGACTGGGAGGGCCAGTTCCGCACCCCGCTGCAGGGCTTCCAGTCGACGCCCCGCCCCCTGGACGGCGTCGCGCCGTTCGTCTGGCACGGCAGCATCCGCACCCCGGAGATCGCCGAGCAGGCCGCATTCTACGGCGACGGCTTCTTCGCCAACCACATCTTCTGGCCGGCCTCGCACACCGCGAAAATGGTCGGGTTCTATCGCCAGCGCTTCGAGCACTACGGCCACGGCACCGCCGAGCAGGCGATCGTCGGACTCGGCGGCCAGGTCTTCATGCGCAAGAACTCGCAGGACGCCGTGAAGGAGTTCCGCCCGTACTTCGACAACGCGCCCGTCTACGGCCACGGCCCGAGCCTCGAGGAATTCACCTCGCAGACGCCGCTCACCGTCGGCAGCCCGCAGGAAGTCATCGACCGCACTCTCGGCTTCCGGGACTACGTGGGCGACTACCAGCGCCAGCTGTTCCTGATGGACCACGCCGGACTGCCGCTCAAGACCGTTCTCGAACAGCTCGATCTGCTCGGTGAAGAGGTTGTGCCCGTGCTGCGCCGCGAGTTCGCGAAGAACCGTCCGGCAACGGTTCCGGATGCCCCCACCCACGCGTCGCTCGTCGCTGCGGCGGCCGCGGCTCCCGTCGGCGCATCCGTCGGCGCTCCGGTCGAGGTGGCCTAGCCATGACGGAACGCACCCGTACCATCGCCGTCGTCACCGCAGGACTCAGCCAGCCGTCCTCGACGAGGATGCTCGCCGACCGTCTTGCGGAGGCGACCTCCTCCCGCCTGGCCGAGAAAGGCATCCCCGCCGAGGTCAGGATCTTCGAACTGCGCGACGTCGCCCTCGACGTGATGAACAACATGCTCACCGGGTTCCCGAGCCCGAAGCTCGATGCGGTGATCGAAGCCGTGACCGGCGCGGACGGGCTCATCGCCGTCACCCCGATCTTCACGACCAGCGCGAGCGGCCTCTTCAAGTCGTTCTTCGACGTCATCGACAACCGGTCGCTGACCGACATGCCGACGGTCATCGCGGCGACGGCGGGCACCGCACGCCATTCCCTGGCCCTTGACTACGCCATCCGCCCGATGTTCACCTACCTGCACGCGGTCGTCGCCACCACCGCGGTGTTCGCCGCATCGGAGGACTGGGGAAGCGGCGCGGACACGGTCAAGACGCTGCCCGACCGCATCGACAGGGCGGCCGGGGAACTCGCGGCTCTCATCGCGGCATCCGATCGCTCGAATTCCGTGCGCGACCCGTTCACGATCGACGCGTCCTTCAGTCCGACGGGCGGATTCCAGCCCTCGATCTGACCGGTTCCCTGCGAGAATGGGGGAATGCCCGCACCTACCGCTCTCCCCGCTGATCCCGAGCTGCTCGCGCAACTCCTGCTCGCTCGTCGCGCGACCGCGTTCTTCGCGCACGAGCTCAACGGGTTGTCGAACGTCGACCTCGACGGCGACTCGCTGTTGCCCGGCTGGAGCCGCCGTCACGTGATCGCCCATGTCGCATATAACGCGAGGGGCATCGTACGACTCGTGACCTGGGCGCGCACCGACGTCGAAACGCCGATGTACGTCTCGAACGCGGCTCGCGACAGCGACATCGCCGCCGGGGCCGAGCTCGACCGCGACGCCCTGCGGACCCTCTTCGACGTCGCGACCATCCAGCTCGACGCCGCGTGGCGCCGGCTCACCCCCGAGACGTGGAGCCACCCGGTCCGGACCCCGAGCGGCCGGGAGATCGCCGTGTCCGAGACCGTGTGGATGCGCAACCAGGAACTCTGGGTGCACACGATCGACCTCGCGACCGGCGCATCCTTCGCCGACGTGCCGGTCGAGGTGCTCGATCGCCTGCTCACCGAGATCACCTCGGCCTGGGCGACCCGGGGTGACGGGGGAGACCTCGTGCTCTCCGTCACTGATTCCCACGACGAGCGCAGGTTCGGCGACCTCCATTCCGCGCATCCCATCGTCGTGTCCGGCAGCCTCGCTGGCCTCGTCCAGTGGGCGACCGGGCGTGGCGGTTCCGGCGTGGGTTCGAGCGCCGGGACTCCGGCCGACCCGCCTCGGTGGCTCTGAGCCCAGCTGAACGATCCCGCTGAACGATCGCGCTGAACGATCCCGCCGCGTGGCAGACTGGTACTCGAAACAACGGGGGCTGACAGTGGACGATCCGCGCGCGAACATGCAGGACAACCGACTGATCGCCCTCGGCGCGCCGCGTGCCGACTGGACGAAGACACCCGGGCGCTCGCTCGGATTCTGGATCACCCTCGCCGGATTCGTCCTCGCTCTCGTGCTCCCGTTCTGGGGAGTCATCGCTGTCCTCGTCGGGCTCGCATACTCGATGCGCGCGCTCCGGGTCATGCCCGCTGGCGTGCACGGCCGGGGCCTGGTCCTGATCGCGCTGGGCGTCGCGGCCGTGACCGTCGTCGTCGTCGTGGCGCGCGGCATCCTCGGGGCCTGAACCTCTGGGCCTGTTCGCACTCCGTTCGCCGACCGCGTAACCGGGGGTTTCCCAGCATGAGGCGGGAATGAAACCCACGGCCTGACGTTGAGTTGAGTCAATAGCACTCAAGTTTCAAGATCAGGAGGTCTCGTGCCTACATTCTTCGGTCCCGCGGATTCCGGTAACGGTTCGTTCGACGAGTTCATCGCCCGCTACCTGCAGGGCCAGCAGGGTGCTGCACCCACAGGGCGCCCGATCGACATCACCCGGCTGCTCAGCCGCCGCACCCACGAGGTGCTCGCCGAGGCCGCCCAGTACGCGGTCGAGCACGGGCACTCCCACGTCGACGTCCTGCACATTCTCCGGGTCCTCGTCCTGCGCGAACCGGCAGCCCAGGCGATCCGGAATGCCGGCGCAGACCCCGCGGCCCTCGCCCTGGCCGCCGAGCAGCGCCTGCCGGAGCGCTCTGCCCCGACCGGAGACGCGACGCCGGGACTCACCCCCTCCGCCCAGCGCGCCCTCCTCGACGCGCACCAGATCGCGCGCGCCTTCGGGTCGACCTACATCGACCCCGAACATCTCTTCTTCGCCTTCGTGGTGAACGAGGACTCCCCGGCCGGCCAGGTCCTCGCTGCGGCCGGCGTCACCCAGGAATCCCTGCAGGCCGGTGCACGCGAGCCGCAGGCGGATGCGACGGGCCAGGACCCTGCCCCGGCATCCGCTTCGGAAACGCCGATGCTCGACACCTACGGCACCGACCTCACGGCCCGGGCCCGCGACGGGAAACTCGACCCGGTGATCGGCCGTGCCGACGAGATCGAACAGACGATCGAGATCCTCTCCCGGCGCACCAAGAACAACCCGGTTCTGATCGGCGAGGCCGGCGTCGGCAAGACCGCCGTCGTCGAAGGGCTCGCGCAGGCCATCGTGGCGGGAACCGTGCCGGAGCAACTGCGCGGCAAGCGCGTCGTGGCACTCGACCTCGCGGCGATGGTCGCCGGGACCCGGTACCGCGGCGACTTCGAGGAACGCCTCGGTAAGACCATGGACGAGATCACCGCGCACAGCGGCGAGCTCGTGATCTTCATCGACGAGCTGCACACGGTCGTCGGCGCCGGCGGATCCGGCGACGGCGGCATGGACGCCGGAAACATCCTCAAGCCGCGGCTGGCGCGCGGTGAGTTGCACGTGATCGGCGCGACGACGCTCAAGGAGTACCGGAAGGTCGAGAAGGACCCGGCCCTCGAACGCCGTTTCCAGACCGTGCGGGTCGGCGAGCCGAGCATCGACGACGCGGTGAGCATCCTTGCGGGGCTGCGCGGCCGCTACGAAGAGCACCACGGCGTGCGCTACACCGACGAGGCGCTGCGTGCCGCCGTCGAGCTTTCCGCACGCTACGTGTCCGACCGGTTCCTGCCCGACAAGGCCATCGACCTGATCGACCAGGCCGGTGCCCGGCTGCGCCTGACCCTCGGCTCCCTGCCCGACCGTGAGGCCCTCGAGGCCCTGCGTGCGCGCGTGGTGACACTCGAGGAGGCGAAGAGCGCCGCCGTCCTCACCGAACAATACGAGGAGGCCTCCCGGCTCCGGGACGAGATCGAGACGGTCCAGGCACAGCTGCAGCTCCAGGAAGACCCCGCCCAGGCCGTTGCAGCAGAGGCCGTCGTCGGCGAGGCCGAGATCGCCGGCGTCATTGCCCGCGCGACGGGCATACCCGTCGCCCGGCTCACCGCGGACGACCGTTCCCGCCTCGGCCTGCTCGAGGCCGAGCTGCACGAACGCGTCGTCGGACAGGACGACGCCGTCACGCTCATCGCCAAGGCGGTGCGCCGCAATCGCACGGGCATGAACGATGCCGGCCGACCCGTCGGCAGCTTCCTGTTCCTCGGGCCGACGGGCGTCGGTAAGACAGAGCTCGCCAAGGCCCTCGCTGAATCGTTGTTCGGCGACGAGCACGCGATGGTGCGCTTCGACATGAGCGAGTTCGGCGAACGGCACACCGTGAGCCGGCTCGTCGGGTCCCCTCCCGGCTACGTCGGCTACGACGAGGCCGGGCAGTTGACCGAGCGCGTGCGCAGGAACCCGTACTCGGTGATCCTGCTCGACGAGATCGAGAAGGCCCACCCCGACGTGTTCAACCTGCTGTTGCAGGTGCTCGACGACGGCCGCCTGACCGACGGCCAGGGTCGCACCGTCGACTTCCGGAACACGGTCATCATCATGACCTCCAACCTCGGCTCCGAATTCCTCGCCAGCCGGAGCGGCGCCCTCGGCTTCACCGCCCAGATCGATGGCGGGGCCGACAACGGCTTCGGCTCGGAGAAAGCGCTCCGCGACCGGGTGATGGGCAAGCTCCGCGAGGCGATGCGTCCGGAGTTCCTGAACCGGCTCGACGAGATCGTGCTGTTCCGCAAGCTCGACGCGCCGCAACTGCACGACATCGTGCGGATGCTGCTCGCCGGGACGCGCACCCGGCTCGCCGCCCAGGGCTTCGCCCTGACCGTGAGCGAGGACGCGATCGACTGGATCGCCACGCGGGGCTACGAACCCGAGTACGGTGCCCGGCCGCTCCGCCGCGTGATCCAGCGGGAACTCGACGACAAGATCGCCGACCTCCTCGTCGGCTCTGACCTGCTGGCGAGTACCGGAGTCGACGTCTCGGTTGCTGACGGCGCACTCGTCGTCGCGGCCGCGGCATCCGCGCCGGCGCAGCCGCTGCCCCTGGCCGCGTAAGGAGTCGCTGCGGAGTCGCCGCCAGGCTGGTTCAGCCCCTGGCGGCGATCCCGGCGGCGATCTCCGCGGCGATCTCCGTGTCGGAGCGGGCATTGAACACACCCCACATGATGTGCGTCGGGCCGCTGCCGTCGCTTCCGGGGGCCGCGGCCCGCGCGGCCCACCGGTTGGCGATGGCGGCGCGACCGAGGTCCCCGAGGGAGTCGGCGATCCGGGCCTTCCGGAGTTTTCCGGCCACGACACTGCCGTCCTCGGCGAGTCGCCAGCCGCGATCGCTCGCGAGCACGCGTCCGATCTCCTCCTCGGTGAGCCAGCGCGAAAAACTGCGACCGGGCGGGTCGATATCGGTGAGTTTCATGCTCGAAACTGTACCCAGCTTTCCGGGTAAGCGATTGAGAACCCCAACTGGTCAATCACAGCGATGACGGCTGTTGGACAGATCAGTGGTCCTGGAGGAGGCTGAAGTCATGGAATACACACACCTCGGTCGCTCTGGTCTTTCCGTCTCCCGACTGTGCCTCGGCACCATGAACTTCGGGCCGCTCACGCCGGAACCGGAGGCGCACTCCATCATGGACTCGGCGCTCGCCTCGGGAATCAACTACTTCGACACGGCGAACGTCTATGGCGGCGACCTCGGGCCCGGGGCCACCGAGTCCCTCGTCGGCCGGTGGTTCGCGCGCGGCGGCGATCGCCGGGAGCGGACCGTGCTCGCCACCAAGCTCTACGGGACGACCTCGGACTGGCCGAACAACGGCAGGCTCTCGGCCCTCAACATCCGCCGGGCCCTCGACGCGAGCCTCCGGCGACTGCAGACGGATTACATCGACATCTACCAGTTCCACCACATCGACAGGGAGACGCCCTGGGACGAGATCTGGCAGGCCATGGAGACGGCCGTCGCCCAGGGAAAGATCCTCTACGCGGGCAGCAGCAACTTCGCCGGCTGGCACATCGCCACGGCCCAGGCGGAAGCGCGACGTCGCAACTTCACCGGCCTGGTGAGTGAGCAGTCGATCTACAACCTCCTCACCCGGGACCTCGAGCTCGAAGTGCTCCCGGCGGCGCGAGCGAACGGGCTCGGTGTGATCGCCTGGTCCCCGCTGCAGGGCGGCCTCCTCGGGGGAGTGCTCGGCAAGGAGCGCGACGGCAGACGGCGCCTCGAAGGGCGCTCTGCCGAGACGCTTGCCGCGCACCGACCGGCCATCCAGGCCTTCGAGGACTTCGCCGCAGACCTGGGGCACGAGCCGGGAGACGTGGCCCTGGCCTGGCTCCTGCACCAGCCGGGAGTGACGGCGCCGATCATCGGGCCGCGCACCCAGGCCCAGCTCGACGACGGTCTCCGGGCGCTCGACGTCACCCTCGATGCCGCAGCTCTGGCCCGTCTCGATGAGATCTTCCCCGGGCACAAGCCGGCCCCTGAGGACTATGCCTGGTGACCAACCCCGCAACAGGTCCCGCAACAGATCCCGCAACAGATCCCGCAACGAATCCCGCAACGAACACTGCAGAACCGCCAGCCCCGTCAACCGCTCAACGAAGGAAGCCATGCCGACCCGAATGATGCAAACCCGAATGATCGCCGACCGAACCGTGAGCGCGATCGGACTCGGCGGAATGCCGATGTCGATTGAAGGACGACCGGATGCGGCCAGGTCCGTCGCGACGATCCACGCGGCCCTCGACGAGGGCGTGACCCTGTTCGACACCGCGGACGCGTACCACCTGCACGCCGACGAGGTCGGCCACAACGAAACCCTCATCGCAGGAGCGATCGCGTCGTGGGGCGGGGACACCAGCGACGTGCTCGTCGCGACGAAGGGCGGGCACCTGCGCCCCGGTGACGGCACCTGGTATGTCGACGGCCGCCCTGAATACCTCAAGAAGGCCGCGGAGGCCTCACTCGCGCGGCTCGGCGGCGACGCGATCGGCCTCTATCAGTTCCACCGGCCGGACCCGGCGGTGCCGTACGCCGATTCCATCGGGGCGCTCGTCGAGCTCCTCGACGCCGGCACGATCCGCCTCGCCGGCATCTCCAATGCGAACGTCGATCAGATCCGGCTCGCCCGCGAACTGCTCGGCGGGCGCCTCGCGAGCGTGCAGAACCAGTTCTCTCCTGCGTTCCGCAGCAGCGAACCAGAGCTCGAGCTCTGCACCGAACTCGGAATCGCCTTCATCCCCTGGAGCCCGCTCGGTGGGATCTCCTCTGCGTCCCGGCTCGGCGAACGCTTCGCGCCGTTCCAGCAGGTAGCAGCAGACCGCGGGGTCAGCCCGCAGGTCGTCTGCCTGGCCTGGCACCTCGCGAAGTCCCCTGTGGTCATCCCGATCCCCGGCGCCTCGCGGCCGGAGAGCATCCGGGATTCGGTTCACGCTGCCGGCATCACGCTCACGCCTGAGGAACTGGCGCTGCTGGGCTGATCCCCGCGAGCTGGGCTGATCCCCGCGAGCTGGGTGAGGAACGCCGTGGCGGCCGGGCTGGGCTCGTCCGCCACGGCGACCGCGGCCGTCCACGGCGGCATCGGATCCTCGATCTGAATGGCTCGCAGGAGGTCAGGGCGCTTCGCTGCGAAACTCTCCGGCACGATCGCGACACCGAGGTTGTAACCGACGAGGTCGAGCATCGGATGCACGTCGTTGACCTCGAGCGCGGCCCGGTAATCGAACCCGGCAGCGGCGAAACCGCGGCGGGCGAGGACGTGTGCGCCCCAGCCTGCGGGGAACCCGACGAGTGACTCGGCATGCAGGGATGCGAGGTCGACGGAGCCCCTGGCCGCGAACGCGTGATCGGGACGGCAGAGCACGATGAGCCGCTGCGTGCTGAGCGGACTGAGTCGGACGCCGGGAGTCTGGTCGCCGACCGAGACGACAAGGGCGACGTCCGTGCGGCCGTTCGCGACGCCCTCGATGAGCTCGAGCGATCCGGCGTGCCTGAGACGTACGTCGACCCCTGGATGCGTCATGCGGAAGCGGGCGAGCTCTCCCGGAAGGTCCACCGAGCCCAGGCACGGCTCGGCGCCGACGGTCAGGCTCCCCAGCATGAGGCCGCGCACGGCCGCAACGGCGTTCTGGGCCGCGGTGGCGCTCGCGAGCGTGCGCAACGCCTCGACCAGGAAGGCCTGTCCGGCGACCGAGAGTTCGACGCTGCGGGTGCTGCGGATGAAGAGTGACGTCCCGAGCTCGCTTTCGAGCGCCCGAACGGATGCCGACAGACCGGATTGTGAGATCTGCAGGATCTCGGCGGCCCGGGTGAAGTGGCGTTCCTCGGCGACGATCGCGAAATGTTCGAGCTGGCGGAGTTCCATTCAGCAAGGCTAGTGCCTCACGCGGGACCATTCACAGGTGCGAGGACTGGATCCACCGCCTCGTCTTTTGCCGTTCCGGGGTCGATAATGTCTCGGAAGCGCGGGCCCGACGGCGGGCACGCCCCGGTCTGGAGGTCTCAGATGACAACGCTCAACCCCTATCTCTCGTTCCGTGATTCGGCCAGGGCGGCCATGGACCTGTACGAGTCGGTCTTCGGCGGCACGGTCACGCGCAGTACCTTCGCGGAGCTCCACGCCAGTGAGGATCCTGCGGAGGGCGACAAGATCATGCACTCCGCTTTGACGACGGACGGCGGGATGGTCCTGATGGCGGCGGACACACCGAACAGCATGGATCTGACACCGGGCACCACTATGTCGGTCTCGCTGAGCGGCGACGACGAGGCGGAACTGAGCGGCTACTTCGAAAAACTGTCTGCCGGCGGGACCGTACTCCAGCCGCTTGCGAAGGCGCCGTGGGGAGACAGCTTCGGGATGCTCGTGGACCCGTTCGGCGTGAGCTGGCTGGTCAACATCTCCGGATCGGGCAGCACAGCGCCCGAGTGACGTTCAGGCGCCGGGCTGGACGTCGAGGCTGATCGAGTCGTCTTCCGTGCCGTCGACAAGGCGCTGCAGGGCGTTGCGGACGAGGAGGCCGCGCATGGTGTCGCGGTGCGCCCGCGCCTTCGGTAGGAAGTGCGGCACGTACCCGTAGACGGCGTGGCTCTTCTTCGAGCCGAGGTACGGACCAGGGGGAGTGTCGGCGAGCGGTACGAACGGGATGCCCAGAAAGTCCCGCATCTTGCGCAGCGGGCGGTCGTCGACGATGGACACAATGTGCTTGATCCGGTGCACGAGCGCGGAGAGGTACATGGCGCGGTAGAGCTGCACGCTCACCGCTGCTTCGCCGCGACGGTAGTCGGGGAGGACGGCGACGGTGCCGATGTCCCAGATCTCGGTCGGATCGGTGATCGCGTGAAAGCGGAACGCCTCATCGAGTTCCAGATTGAACGGTTCCTGGGCGGCATCGTTGAGGCTCTTGAGTCCATGCGGGGAATCCTCGATGATCCGCAGCACCCCGCTCGGCGTGCCGGTGTCCCTGTCGATGGAGATGAAGAATGTGCTCGTGCCCTCGTACGCGCCGTACTCGTCCGTCATCTGCGCGGCATCGTTGCCGAACGTCGCCTCGAAGACAACACGTTCCACGTGCCGGCCGACGTTCGAAAACGGGCTCCGGCCGTCGACCTCGATCGCGACCAGCCGGTAGTGCTCCGGGAGGTCACGCGTGCGCGCGGCGAGCAGCCGCACGGTGAGGTCCTCGAGCTCGGCATCGCTCAGGTCGTATCGGGGGCTGAACACCTCGGCGCCGATCACGGTATCGGTGTCGCGGGTCGGCACTAAAACTCCTTGTATTCGGCGCTGGCACTGCCGAAGAAACGCGTGGTGTATTCGACGGCCACGAGGGGGTCGAACGGCTTGCAGGTGTAGATGTCGACACTGTAGAAGAGCACCGGTTGTTCCCACGCGTAGAAATGCGCCCCCGACGTTTCCCAGTGAGTCCACCCGGCCCAGCCGTACAGATCGCTGCGATGCGTGACCGGTTCGATCAGGCCTTTCATGTCGAGCACCGGGGCAAGCCCTGACAAGTAGTCCGTGATCTGCACTGCGCTGATCGGTTCGGCGGGGTAGGCCTCGATGACAAGACGCTGCCGGTAAATGGTTGGTGCAAGGTCGCGCATGAAAGCCATTCCCCCAGTGATGTGATCAAGAGCTTGGGGAAAGGAATCCCCGGCGGCAGCCGTTTCATCAGGGCGACATTGGAACCTGAGACTGAGCGGTGCTGCCTCACTGTACGCCCCCCAGACATCCATCGGGGTCCGAGGGCACGTCCGACAGTCTGGACGAGTCCCCGGTGGGTCCCTTTTCTTCACCGCGATGCCGGTGCACACTGAGCGAATGCGCAGGCTTTCCGTCACGAGACACCCGGGAAAGGGGCCGGTTGCGCCGCCCATTTTCGGGGCCGCGCTGCTGGTGATCCTTGCAGTGGGCCTTCCCTTCGCGGCCATCCAGGTAGCAGGTGCGATCCGACCGGACCCGGCGGCATCCGCCCCGTCCGGCATCCCAGCGGTTTCCCCGACCGCGGCCCCCACTCCGGTGCCGACCGTACCGGCCCAATCGTCGCGGGCCCAACCGTCACCGGCGATCAGGGCGCTGGATTCGGACAATCCGATTTCCGATCCTGCCTGGTTCGTGCAGGCATACGAAGCCGGGTTCCGGCTCTACATCCTCAGCTCCACCGAGTTCGGCACGTGCACGCCTCTCGCCCGCACCCAGGCGCAGCTCGCGATGGCCATCGACGCCGGTCTCGCGATCGCCGCGTACACCAGGGATCCGCGCTGCTGGCGGGAGGGGATCGCGGCGACGGGCTCCTTCCGCATCCGGCTCCAGTTCTTCGCCCTCGACATCGAAACGGGCGGCCCGCCGCTCACCCGCGCCATGATCACGGGCGTCCAATCCACCGGAGTGCGCCCCGTCGTCTACACCGGCGCGCGGATGTGGGACGACATCATGGGCGCGGGAACGACGGAGTTCTCGGACGTCGCCCTCTGGGATGCCGTGCCCGTCCAGCCGGGCTCGACTGCCGTGGCCGGCCTCCCTGACGACCCCGTCGATCTCCTCTCGCCTGCACCGATTCCGTTCGGTGGCTGGAACGCGTCCGGGAATCTCCGAGTCGGTGTTCAGCAGCATTTTGAACGGGTCTTCAACGGCGTCAACATCGATGTGAACACCTTCGCGAGGTCATTCCTGTACTGATCGGGAAGCGCGCACCGGAATGGGCGCCGCACCGCGTATCATGGCGGCGTGAAGCCCTACCTGCTCTTGGCCAGCCGTCCGGAGGACGAAGCCGCCGACGACGAGTACGAGGGTTTCCTGAGCGCCGGCGGCCTCACCCCGGAGGACCTGCACCGGGTCAGGCTCGAGGCGGCGCCACTGCCGCCGATCCGGCTGGACGACTACTCCGGCATCATCGTCGGTGGCAGCCCCTTCAACGCCAGCGACCCCGCGGCGACGAAGTCCGCCGTCCAGCTCCGGGTCGAGCGGGAACTCCAGTCGCTCCTCGACCTCGTCGTCGCCCGTGATTTTCCCTTTCTCGGAGCCTGTTACGGCATCGGGCTGCTGACGACACACGGCGGGGGTGTCGTCGACGGAACGTGGCCGGAGGACGCCGGCCCGACGAGAGTGCGGCTGACGCAGGAGGGAGCCGCCGACCCCCTGTTCGGTATCCTCGAGCCCGACTTCGAGGCCTTCGTCGGACACAAGGAGGCATGCACGGTCCTCCCGCCCGGCGCCGTACTCCTCGCCACCGGAGAGGATTGCCCGGTCCAGGCCTTCCGGGTCGGACGGAACGTCTACGCGACCCAGTTCCACCCGGAGCTCACCAATGCGAGCATCCTCACCCGCCTCCGGATCTACCGCGACAACGGATATGTCAAGCCGGATGCCTGGACCGGAGTCATCGCGAGCATCGCGGCGGCCACGGTGACGCAACCGGCGAACCTGATGCGTGCCTTCGTGCGGCGCTTCGGCACCGAATAAGCTGCGCCACCAAATAAACTGCTACGAATGCCAACCTCACTCGCGACCCCGTATGAAGACCTGCTTCGCCACACCCTGGCGACGGGCACCGCCAAAGCCGACCGGACCGGGACCGGAACCACGAGCATCTTCGGCGCCCAGCTCCGCTTCGACCTTCGTGAGGGCTTCCCGCTCATCACGACGAAGCGCGTGCACTTCAAGTCGATCGCCTACGAACTCCTGTGGTTCCTGCGCGGCGAGAGCAACGTCGGATGGCTCCGGGAACACGGCGTCAGCATCTGGGACGAGTGGGCATCGGAAACCGGAGAACTCGGTCCCGTCTACGGAGTGCAATGGCGCTCCTGGCCCACCCCCGACGGTGGTCACATCGATCAGATCGCCCAGGTGATCGAGACCCTGAAGACAGACCCGGATTCGCGTCGCATGATCGTGTCGGCCTGGAACGTCGCGGACATCCCGTCGATGGCCCTCGCACCGTGCCACGCGCTCTTCCAGTTCTACGTCGCCGACGGCCGCCTGTCCTGCCAGCTCTACCAGCGCAGCGCCGACCTCTTCCTCGGCGTCCCCTTCAACATCGCGAGTTATGCGCTGCTGACCCACCTCGTCGCCGCCCAGGCCGGCCTCGAGGTCGGCGACTTCATCTGGACCGGCGGGGACTGCCACATCTACGACAACCATCGTGACCAGGTCACGGAGCAGCTGACCCGTGCCCCGTATCCGCTCCCGACGCTCCGCATCACGGGCGAACGCGCGAGCATCTTCGACTACGGGTACGAGGACCTCGAGGTCGTCGGCTACCAGCACCACCCCGCGATCAAGGCACCCGTTGCCGTCTGATCCCGCCCGTCACACTCCCGTGATCGCACTGGTCTGGGCGCAGGCGCACGACGGGATCATCGGCAGCGCCGGTTCGATACCCTGGCACCTTCCCGAAGACCTCGCGCATTTCAAGGCCGTGACGGATGCCGCGACGGTCGTGATGGGTCGTCGCACGTGGGATTCCCTCCCCGAACGATTCCGGCCGCTCCCCGGGCGACGGAACATCGTCGTCACTAGGGACGCCGACTGGGCCGCTGCCGGAGCCGAACGCGCCGGGTCCGTGGACGATGCCCTCGCTGCGGACGACTCGGCCACAGATCCGGCCACGACGATCTGGGTGATCGGCGGAGGCGAGGTCTACCGCGAAGCCCTGGCCCGCGCCTCACGACTCGAGGTCACCGAGCTGGACCTCGCCGTGCCCGGCGACACGAGGGCCCCCGCGGTTGACGGGGAGTGGACGCGTGCCCACGCCTCGGAATGGATGGTCTCGAGGACCGGCATCCGCTTTCGCTTTGTCGGGTACGAGCGGCCGGTTCCGCGGAACTGACGTCTCTTCGGGCACCGACATCTCTTCACGAGCTGACGTCTCCGGCGGCACCGGCTTCTCCTGCAGCGCGGGAGCCACGGGCGCCACGGTGACTCGGCGTTCTGGACTCCTCCAGCGTCCGCTCGACGGCGTCAGGAATGCCTGGGGAAGGGTCGCCAGGCAGATCGCCGCGTCGACCACACGTACGAGTGGGAAGGCGAACCCGAGCAGCAGATAACTCGGCCGGCGGGTGACGGCGACGACGAGCACGGTCAACAGGTAATCGGGCACGAGCACGCCGAGCAGGATCAGGGTCGGCGGAATCGCGTCCGTCAGCCGCGTGGCGATGCCGGACGGGTCCGTCGACGTCGCCTCCCAGATGACCGCGCCGACCGATACGACGAGCAGCGGCAGGAACAGCAGCATCATCACACTGCTCGTCACGAGCTCGAACACGTGGAGCGCCAGCGCACCCCAGAACCAGCCGAGCCGGAATCCGTGGCGGCGCAGCGTCTGCCAGAACCCCAGGGTCCAACGCCGGAGCTGCCGGGTGTAATCGTGCAGGTTGTCCGGATCCTGGGTCGAGGCCCTCGCGATCGAGGGGTGGAATGCGATCCGGCCGAGCTTGCGCGCGTGCACTTCGAACGTCATGTTGAAGTCCTCGATCGCGAGCCCGGGAGGATCGATGTCGATGCTTCCGAGGACCCGGCTGCGATACATGCTCGCGAAACCGGGAACGATGGAGATCACGTTCGCGAGCCTGGCGGCCTGACCGTATTTGAGCAGGTACTGCACCATGACGTAGAAACGTTCCCGGTATGCGACCAGGAATCGGCCCATCATCGTCGCGGGGGGAGGATCAGCGATCGTCGACGCACACGCTGCAACCGCGACGACCCCCGGATCCTGGAAGCACGGCAGGCCGGTCAGCAGGTAGTCGGGGGCCAGCACCGTGTCCGCATCGAGGAGCACCACGACCGGGAACCGGCGTGCCAGTTCGAAATGGTCGATTGCCGCGACGAGCGCGCCGGCCTTTCCATGATTCGACTCGAGTTCGAGCACGTTCGCTCCGCTGGCTCTCGCGAGGTCCGCGGTCCGGTCTGCTGAGGCGTCCGAAACGACGAAGACGTGTCCAACGGGCACCTGGCCGGTTGCGGAACCGATCGTCGCGGCGATCACTTGTTCTTCGTCGTGGGCGGCGACCAGGACCGCGACCTCGTCCGCGGAGATCAGCGGGTCCTGCGATCGATCGGGCGACCGGCGGCGGCTGCTCTCGACCACGGCACGGATGAGACCGACCGTGGTCCAGAGCAAGGTGTTGATTCCCACAACAAGAATGAAAATGACGAAGAACGTAACCATCTGTGCCCCCGGGGTGAAATCGAACGTCCCACACTGGAACCGGAGACGCCACGTCGAGACTGTCGGTGTTGACGTGCACGAAGCTACCCGAGGCCGGAGGGGACCGCTGGCCCTGTCACCCGGATGGGGCGACCCATGTGGTTAACCACATCCGGGTGTGGGTTGCCCCCGGAACGCGCCGCGACGTGTTTTCCGGATGCATGCAGTTACAGGCATTTATGAGTGAGGATGATGGAGAAGTGACTTTTCCGACGAGTACCTCCAATTTTCGTGCCGCCCGCGATCAGCTGCTGCGCCTCTGGGACGGCCACGCCCGTGCCGCCGCGGAATTCCGCTGGCCGGATGTCGGCGCGTCATTCAACTGGGCCGTCGACTGGTTCGACGTGATCGCGGCCGGCAACGACAACATCGCCCTGTGGATCGTCGAGGAGGACGGCCGTGAGCTGAAGGTCACTTTCGCGGAGATGTCCGCACGCTCCAACCAGGTCGCGGCGTGGCTCACCCAGCAGGGCGTCGGCAAGGGCGATCACGTGATGCTCATGCTCGGCAACCAGGTCGAACTCTGGGAGCTCATGCTCGGCATCATGAAGATCGGCGCCGTGATCCTCCCGACATCGACCGTGCTCGCCGCCGGCGACCTCGCCGACCGCGTGCAGCGCGGCGAGGTGGACTGCGTCATCGCGAATTCGGGTGACGCCGCCAAGTTCGCGGAGATCGACGGCGATTTCCGGCGCATCTGCGTCGGCGGCACGGTTCCCGGCTGGGCTCACTACGCCGACGCCGCCCTGCTTTCCACGGCGCCCGTTCCCGTGGCCGTCGGTTCGGACGACCCGTCGCTCATCTACTTCACCTCGGGGACCACGAGCAAGCCCAAGATGGTCGTGCACACCCAGACCTCGTACCCCGTGGGCCATCTCTCCACGATGTACTGGCTCGGGCTTCGTCCCGGCGACGTGCACCTCGCCATCAGCTCACCGGGCTGGGGCAAGCACGCCTGGAGCAGCTTCTTCTCGCCCTGGATCGCTGAGGCCACCGTCTTCGTCTACAACTACGGCCGGTTCGACCCGCAGGCGCTCACGGCCCAGCTGCACCGCGCCAAGGTCACGACGTTCTGTGCGCCGCCGACGGTGTGGCGGATGCTGATCCAGTCCGATGTGGGCGAGAAGCCGGTCGGCCTCCGCGAGATCCTCTCGGCGGGTGAACCGCTCAACCCCGAGGTGATCAGCCAGATCCAGCGTGCCTGGGGGCTCACGATCCGCGATGGGTACGGCCAGACCGAGACGACGGCCATCGTCGGCAACGTGCCGGGGTCCGTCCTCAAGGCCGGGTCCATGGGCCTGCCCCTGCCCGGCGTCGCGATCACCCTCGTCGATCCGATCACGGGAGGCGTCGCAGACGAGGGCGAGATCTGCCTCGACCTCGCCGAGCCCGCCGTCAACCTCATGGCCCGGTACCACGGCGACCCGGTCAGGACCCAGGCTGCGCTCCGGGATGGCTACTTCCACACGGGCGACGTCGCCACCCGGGACGACAACGGCTACATCACCTTCATCGGCCGCACGGATGACATCTTCAAGTCCTCCGATTACAAGGTCTCCCCGTTCGAGGTCGAAAGCGTGCTGCTCGAACACCCCGCCGTCGCCGAGGCCGCGGTCGTCCCCGCCCCCGACGACACCCGACTCAACATCGCCAAGGCGTATATCCACCTCGCGGCCGGCTGGGCACCCGACAGCGCGACTGCTCTCGCCGTGCTGCGTCACGCCCGCAACGGGTTGCCGCCGTACATGCGGGTGCGGCGTATCGAGTTCTTCGAACTGCCCAAGACGAGCTCAGGCAAGATCCGCAGGGTCGAGCTGCGGGCGCGCGAGAACGATGCCGCAGAGCAGCAGCTCCGGCTTCCGGAGGAATGGCGCGACGACCAGTTCCCCGAGCTCAAGCGTTCGTCGAAGAGCTGATCCGCGCGCCCGCGAAAGCGGGTGAAACGTCGTACTGAGCTCGGCATACCGACGACTCACCCGCTTTCGCGAACGGCGGCGGGGACGGGAACGGGGGCGAGCAGGGCGTCGATCGCTGCGAGGGGGATCGGCAGCCAGTCGGGCCGATTGAGTTTTTCGTAGACGACCTCGTAGAGAGCCTTGTCGAGTTCGAAGGCGCCGAGCAGCGGGCGTTGCTCTCCGAGGCTCCTGCCGGAACGTTCGCTGTACCCGGCAAGGAACGCCCGACGGCAGGCCTGTGCCCACCCGGTGACGACACCGGTCCGCTCGGGAGCTTCCCGCGCCACGGTTCCGGCCGCGTAGGAGAACGACCTCAGCATCCCGGCGACATCCCGCCAGGGCACGTCGACACGGGTCCGGTCCTCGAGAGGAGTGAGCGGTTCGCCCTCGAAATCGACGAGCACCCAGCCCCTGCCCGGAACGAGCAGCACCTGGCCGAGGTGCAGGTCCCCGTGGATGCGCTGCAGCCTCGGCCAGGACACCTCGGCCGCTGCGGCGAACACCGCCTCGATCGCCGGGGCGTACCGGTCGAGTGCAGGCACCTCCGCGATCGCGCGCCGGGCGCGGGCGCGCAGGCCGTCGAGGACCGTGCCGACGACCTCAGCGGTCGGCTCCGCCGTCGGCATCGCGTCAGCGAGGTCGGCGTGGACTGCCGCGGTCGCGACGCCGAGGCTCCGCGCCCGCGCAGTGAAGTCCTCGTTTCTCCGTGCCGCACCGAGTACCACCCGCCAGGCGTCTTCGACGCCGGGCAGGAACTCCTGGGCGAAAGCGAGGTGGCCGCGCGCGGTGCCGCCAGGCGCGCGGGGGTCCGCCCAGTCCCCGACGATGCAACCGACGGGAAGGGGAACGAAGTGCGAGCCGGCGCGGGCGAGTGCGGACTGCACGGTGACGTCGGGGTTGTCGCCGTGGTGGAGCGCCCGGAAGACCTTGCAGATCACGGGAGTGAGTGCGCGACCGTCAGGACCCGCGAGTTCGTAGATGATCGAGGTGTTGGACTGCTCTCCCCGGAGCACGTGACTCGACACGACGGTCGGCTCGACACCCTCCGGCGCGACTCCGTCGCCGGGTACACCTCCGGGTACACCGCCGGCGAGGCCGTTGGGAAGGGTCTCGCCTTCCGCGACCGAGCATCCGTCTGCACCAGGGCCTGACGTGCCGCGACGCAGGATCAACAGGAGCAGCGCCCGCGCATAGGCCGGATCCGCCGGAGCGTCATAGACGAACTTTCGCCGCCCGTCCGCTCCGGTAAGGGTCGTGATGAGGGCCGCCTCGCCGCCAGGGAGAGCCACCTCCCGCTCGGTCACGGGAAGCTGGTAGACCGTCCGGCGAGGGTCGCCGGCGTCGACGACGCAGTCGGTGCGGATCAGCACCCCCGGCTCGCCGGAGGGCAGCGACCCGCCGCCCACGCGCGCCAGCGCCACCGGGCGGCCCGTGTCCGCGAACCAGCGCTGGCGGGCGGCCCAGGAGCTCACATCTTCGGGCACTGCGGATCCGAGGCCATTCCCAGTCATGCCGCCAGCGTACGCCAGCGGCAGAGTGTGGCCCGCAGACATCCTGATCAGCTTGGAAACACCAGTGCCCAGCCGATGTTCATGGGGCAGAACTGTCATTTGACGGCGTATTCACAGGAAAGTGATAGCGTCCGGAAAGCCCTGATCCATAACTTCGATCCCGGTGGGCCCCACGGAGAGTCCCCGGAACCGGAGACTCATGTTCTATACCTACCTGCGTCGGGAACTCGCGGGCCGTCGCAAGCAGACCGCCATCGTCGCGATCGGCATGGCCCTCGCCATCGCGCTGGTCATCATCGTCAACTCGGTGTCGAGCGGAGTCCAGCTCGCCCAGGCATCCGTTCTCGAGTCCGTGTACGGCGTCGGCACCGACATCACCGTGAGCCAGGCCCCTGCTGCCGCCGCGACGCCGGGCACCGGAAACGGCGCGCCCCAACGCTTCGACTTCGGTTCGGCGGACGGTGCCGCAGCGGACGGAACCACGACGATCAGCCGCAGCAGGCTCACGGCTGAACGCGGGACGGAGACCTTCGCCTCGACCGGTCTCGACTCGGTGCGCGCGGTTCCGAACGTCAGTGCGGCCGCTGCGACGCTCCTGCTGAGCAACTCCACCTTCAGCGGCGCCCTCCCGACCCGCAGCCAGGGCGCCACCCGGCCATCGACCGGCCAGGGCGCTCCGTCAGGCCAGAGCGCTGAGACGCCGCCGACGGGTGGCCCCGACGGTGCGGGCGGCAGCTCGTTCAGCGTCGACTCCTTCACCGTGCTCGGGCTGAACCCGGCCGACGCAGCCGTCGGCCCGCTCTCCGCCGTGACGCTCACAGCCGGGCGCTCGCTCGCGAGCACGGATGCCGGTGCGAACGTCGCCGTCCTCGACGCGAGCTACGCGACGACCGCCTCCCTCGCCGTCGGCGGCACCGTCGCTATCGCGGGCACCGACTTCAGCATCGTCGGGCTGGTCTCCGCGGCGACCTCGGACAGCGCGACCGCGGCCAATGTCTACATTCCGCTCGACGTCGCCCAGTCCCTCGCGGCCCTGCCGGGCCAGGTCTCCAACATCTACGTGCAGGCGGCGTCGTCGACGGACATCAACCAGGTCCAGGCGGACATCAGGACCGCACTGCCCGCAGCGACCGTCAAGACCCAGGCGGACCTCGCGTCGAGCGTATCCGGGTCGCTCGCGAGCGCATCGAGCCTCGTCTCCAACCTCGGGTTGTGGCTCTCCCTGATCGTCCTCGCAGCGGCGTTCCTGATCGCGATCCTCTTCACGATCTCCGGGGTCACCCGGCGCACCCGTGAGTTCGGAACGCTCAAGGCGATCGGGTGGTCCAACGGCCGGATCGTGCGCCAGGTCGGCGGCGAATCGCTCGTGCAGGGCCTGATCGGCGGCGTCGTCGGGATCGCCGTCGGGCTCGCCGGGATCCTCGTGATCAACATCATCGCCCCGACGTTGACCGCAGGGGCCTCGACGGCCGTGCAGGCGGTGGGCCGCGGGGCCGGGGCCGCCGGCGGCGCGGGAGGTGCGGGAGGCGCAGGCTTCGGCCCTGGCGGTGGCGGATTCGGTGCCGCAACCCAGGCGGCCACCCAGTCGAACATCGTCCTGACGGCGCCCGTCACGGTATCCGTGATCCTGATCGCGGTCGGACTCGCCGTTCTCGGCGGCCTGCTCGCCGGAGTGATCGGGGGGTGGCGAGCCTCCCGGCTCCGGCCGGCGGAAGCCCTGCGCAGCATCGCGTAGCACTGCCTGCGTCACCCGATTCGATTCGCTCCGATTCTCACTTTCAGCTTCCAGAAGGAACCAGACCATGTACCAGCTGACGAATGTCACCAAAAAGTATGACCAGGGCAAGCGCTCGGTGACCGCGCTGCAGGACGTCACCGTTTCGATCCCCGATGGCCAGATGGTCGCGATCCAGGGGCCGACCGGTGGCGGCAAGTCGACCCTCCTGCAGATGCTCGGGGCACTTGACCGCCCGAGTTCCGGATCCGTGGTGCTCGAGACGGAGCACCTCGGCAGTTCGAACCTGTCGAGCCTCGGGGACTCCCAGCTCGGTCGCATCCGCGCCACCGAGATCGGCTTCGTGTTCCAGGGCTTCAACCTGATCCCGACGCTGACCGCCCAGGAGAATGTCGAGACGGCGCTCGCGCCGCTCGGCGGGACGAACGCCGCGCGCCGGGAGCGCTCGGCGGCCGCCCTCGAGGCCGTCGGCCTCGGGGACCGCCTCGGCCACCTTCCCGCCGAACTCTCGGGCGGCCAGCAACAGCGGGTCGCGATCGCGAGGGCACTCGTCAAGGACCCGACCGTGCTCCTCGCCGACGAGCCGACCGGCAACCTCGACGAGGAGACCAGGGACGAGATCATGGACCTGCTCGAGGGGCTCTGGCGGGCACAGGGCCTCACCCTGATCGTGGTCACGCACGACAGTGCCGTCGCCAGGCGCGCCCAGCGCCGCCTGCACATCAAGGCCGGACGACTCACCGAACTCGCCTGACTGCCGGGCTCGCCTGATGACCGCCGGGCTCGACAAACATTAGAGTAAAGACTCTAATGGGAGTATGACGCCCGACAGGACACCCAGGAACGACCGGAACGAGCAGCACGACAGGAACGACCGGCACGAGCCGAAAGGCCGGTACGACAAGAAGGGGCGGACGTCGTCCCGGCGTTCGTTCCTCAAGGTCGCCGGCATCGGCCTGGGGACGATCGCGATCGCCGGCGCCGCAGGCCTCACCTGGCGCGCGGTCGACGGTGGCGTGTTCGCGAGCGGGACAGGCGAGGCATTCGCCGCATGGGCGCAGGCCGGCCCGGAGGCGCATGACGCCCTCGGCCTCGTTCGGGCCGCCGTGCTCGCAGCGAACGCGCACAACGCCCAGCCCTGGCAGTTCAGGGTCGCCGACAACCGGATCGACGTCTTCGCTGACACGACCAGGAACCTCGGGACGATGGACCCGCTGCTCCGGGAGATGGACGTCTCGCTCGGGTGCGCGATCGAGAACATCGTCGTCGCGGCACCCGCGAACGGGAAGAAGGCCGCCGTCACCCTGCTGCCGGACCCCGCGGACCCCACACACGTCGCACGGATCGACCTTCAGGCGGCGGAGGCATCCGTCTCACCGCTGTTCACCGCGATCGCATCCCGACACACCGACCGCAACTCCTATGACCTCACGCGGCCCGTGAGCGCCGCGGAGCTGGCACGGCTCAGCGGACTCATCGACGAGACCGTCGCCGAACTCGTCTGGTTCTCGGACCCCGCGGAGAAGAATGCGTTCGGTGCCCTGACCGTCCGCGCGACCGAGGCGATCATCGCAGACCCGCAACAGGTGGCGGACGACGCCGCCTGGTACCGCACCGACTGGCACGAGATCCAGTCGAAGAAAGACGGCATCACGATCGACCCGTCCGGGCAGTCGGAATTCATCAGGGCCGTTTCGAAGGTCATTCCCGTTTCGACGGCCCAGAACAACGCGGGCTGGCTCGCCGGCACCAGGGACAGCCAGGTCCCCACGGCCGCGGCCTTCGGAGCGCTCGTCGTGCGCGACCCGCTCGACACCGGCGAGCGTCTCGCCGTCGGCAGGGCCTGGCAGCGCCTGCACCTGAGCATGACGGTCGACGGGGTCAGCGCCCAGCCGCTCTGCCAGGTTCCTGAGCGGATCGACAGGGAACGCTCGACGGGCCTCAACCCGGACTTCGGCGACGCGCTGGCCGCGCTCCTTCCCGCAGGCCGCCACGCGATCATGACCTTCCGGATCGGACATCCGACCGGCTCGGCCCTGCCGAGCCCTCGACGCCCCGCGCGGGAAGTCGTGCTTTCGTGAGCCGGGTCCCGACCACGGTGACGGCGGGGGAGACCAGGGCCAGGATCCTCTTCGTCGCCCTCGGCCTCTTCAACGAACGCGGCACCGCCGCCGTGACCACCAACGCGATCGCGGCGGCCGCCGGAATCAGCCCGGGCAACCTGTACTACTGGTTCGGCGGCAAGGACGAGATCGTGCGCGAGCTGCATGCCCAGCGCGTGACGGCCTATGAATCTCTCTGGGAGGCATCCGCTGCCGGGGGAGGGGACGGGCCTGAACGCCTGGACCCCGAGCAGGTACTCGACCGCCTCGGTGCCGGTGTCGCGCTGACGCGGCAGTACGCGTTCCTGGCCCGCGACCTCTTCGGCCTGCTGCACGCGGACCCGGTGCTCGCCGAACACTACCGGCTCGTGCGCGCCCGGCGCCTCGTCAGGTTCAGCGAGATCGCCAGGGGCTGGCGTGAACACGGCGAGATCCGCCCGCTCGGCGATCGGGAGCTCGATGACCTCGTGCGGGCGCTCTGGATCCTCGCCGAGTCCTGGTTCGCCTTCGAGGAGCTCGACGGGGCGGACACCGGAGGGCCTTCGGATTCCACTGCAGATTCCACCGGCGGGACGCGCTACCTGCGCGCCGTCCTCACGCCGTACCTCAGCGCCCCTTTACCCGGGCGGGGCTAGACGCGGCGGATGCCCCAGGCCACGACGGCGAGGGACGCCGCGCAGACGACACCGAGCAGGGACATCAGCAGGGTGTAGCTCGCGACGGCGTTGAGCGCCGCGAAGAGGACCGGCAGCAGGAACCCGAGGTAGGTGAGGCTGTAGTACACGCCCGTGATGCCGGCGAGGTCGGCAGGGGTGGAGATGCGCTGCACCTCGACGAGGCCCGCGACGACGCACACGCCGTACGCGGCGCCGAGCACGATCGCCGTGACGAGGGCGACGATCGGGGACAGGGTCGCCGCGGCGCAGATGGAGAGCAGGATGCCGACGAGCATCATGCCCATGCCGACGACGAGCGCTCGCCCGTTGGTGCGTGTGTTGATCCGGGCGACCTGCGGCTGGACCAGGGCCCCCGTACCGAGGGTGACGACCGTGAGCAGGGTCGCGTATGCGAGGTTGAACTCGCCGAGCTGGGTGTCGACGAGCTTCGGCATGATCGCGTACGCGATCCCGGCCGCGCCGAAGACCCAGGGCGCTGAGGGCGCGATGACGCGCAGGAAGCGGCGATGCCCGGCGAGAGGAACCGCAAGGTCACGCCAGAACGGGCGGTGCGCCCGATAGCGCGGCACGGTCTCCGGCGTCGTGACGAGCAGGGGCAGTACGGCAAGGCTCAGCACGATGTGGACGAGGTAGGGGGCGAGCGTCGGCATCGGGCCCCACTGGGCGAGTGCGCCGGCGACGCCGGCACCGAGTCCGAAGCCGAGGGTGAGGGTCAGTGCCGGGCGCCGGGCGCCTGCCACCGTGTCAGCGCGCTTGTCGAACGGCGCGGCGGAGAGTTCCTTGAGCCACGCCGTTCCGACCGACATCGCAACGCCCACGCTCAGCCCGGCCAGGAAGCGGCCGAGGCACAGCATGACCGTGCTCGAGAAACCGAAACCGAGAAGGATGCTGGCCACGAGTCCCGTGATCACGCCCGCGATCGCGAGGGGCTTGCGTCCATACCGGTCCGAGAGCGCCCCGGCGAGGAGGAGCCCGGGAATCAGGCCGACGACGTACGCCCCGAGGAAGACATCCGCCATCACGGTCGTGTAGTGGCCGAGCGCCTCGTACATGTGCAGCAGCGGGGTGAAGTGGTTGCCGCCCCAGGCCATGACGAAGATGGCGGGTGCTGCGCGGAGCCAGGCGGGAATGGTACGGGGAATCATCGGACTTTCGGAACGCGATCGGGGATGGACGGTGGTGGTGGTGGTCAGGGGACCGTGGCGGTCAGGCGACCCTGGTGGAGAAATGCCCGGCCTCGACATGTTCGCGGAGGGCACGGTCGTACGCTGCGGTGTCTCCGCTGGACACGTGACCGGCCAGGGTGCGGTGCTCGGCGAGAAGGCGTTCGAGGTTGCGGGGGTCCCGGGAAGCGACCCGGTGGGTGAGGCGTTCGAGCCTCGGGCCGAGCTGGGCGTAGAAACCGTCGATCACCCGGTTGCGGTTCTCGTCCACGATCCGGGAGTGGAAGCGGTGGTCTGCCCTGGCGAAGGTGAGCAGGTCACCGCTCGCAGCGGCATCCGCCTGGATCTCGATCAGGGCGGCGAGGTCGGTGTCCACCGCGCCTGTCCCGCCCTCGCATTCGCCCAGGAGCCGGACGGCGGTCGTCTCGAGCATGATGCGCACCTGGAGCAACTCGGCGGTCTCCGCCTCGTCGAGCGCGGTGACGACGGCGCCCTTCTTCGGGAAGAGCCGGATCAGCCCGCGGGCCTCGAGCGCGAGGAAGGCTTCGCGCACCGGTGTGCGGCTGAGTGAGAGGGCTCCGGCGATCTCCCCCTCGGTCAGGAAGGAGCTCGCAGGGAGGGACCCCGAGATGATCAGGTCCGCGACGTGCGTGTATGCCCGCTCGACGGCGGAGGCCCCGGCCGGCATGAGGGAGGCTGATTCGTTCGGCATACCCCCAGCCTAGCCATAGATACATCAATAACTACAAGTCGGCTGCGGAATATACCGCCTCATATACTGGGCAAACGCCCCGATTGAGGCACACCCACCGCCGGGCCGCAGGCCTTTCGCCCGGTGCCGGCTCGTCCACTCTGACCCAGAGGCCCCCGTGACTGAAACGCTTTCCCCGCAGACGATCCTCGACGAACTCGCCACGATACTGCCGCCCGCGCAGCTCGTGACCGGACAGGCGACCGATGCGTATCTCACGGACCAGTCGGACGGCACCGCTGCGGGGGAGCCCCTCGCCGTCGTGTTCCCCAAAAGCACCGCCGAGGTTGCGGCGGTCGTCACCCTCGCAGCGGCCAACGGCATTGCGCTCGTGCCGCAGGGTGCCCGCACCGGACTCGCCGGCGGTGCGAACGCGATCACCGGAGCCATTGTCGTGAACCTCACCCGGATGAACCGGATCGTCTCCGTCGACAAGGCAGACCAGACCGCGACGGTCGAGGCCGGCGTGCGCACATACGCCCTGGCCAGGGCCGCCGCGACCGCCGGCCTCTTCTACCCGCCGGACCCCGGCTCGTGGAAGGGCTCGACGATCGGCGGCAACGTGGCCACCAACGCCGGCGGGATGCTGTGCGTCAAGTACGGCGTGACGGGTAACTTCGTGCGCCGCCTCACGGTCGTCCTCGCGGACGGCTCCATCGTGCACACGGGGCAGCGCACCATCAAGGGTGTCGCCGGGTACAACCTGACGGCGCTCCTCGTCGGGTCGGAGGGCACCCTCGGGATCATCACCGAGATCACGGTCGGGCTGCTGCCTGCCCCTGCCCCGGCCTCCGGCGTGTCCGCGACGTTCTCGACCACCGCGGAGGCCCTCGCCGCCGCCGCACTGATCGTCACGAACAACCGGCGTCCGAGCGTGCTCGAATTCCTCGACGGATCCTGCATCACCGCGATCAACGCCTTCGACCCCGCGTCCACGCTCCCGGAGGGTGCTGCAGCACTTCTCCTCGTGCAGTCGGATGCCGCGGGGCAGGCCGACGACGACGTCGCAGAATACGCGCGCATCCTCGAGGCCGGGGGAGCGGGCGAGATCGTCATCGCGCACGACGCCGCGCACCTCGACCAGCTGATGAGCGCGAGACGCCTCCTCCAGCCGGCCCTGCAGGCCGCGCGCGGTGCGAGCCTCAACGAGGACGTGACCGTTCCGCGGTCGCAGCTGCAGGCGCTCCTCTCCGGCCTTCAGGAGATTTCCAGCGAACTCTTGATTCCGATCAGCACCGGAGGGCACCTCGGCGACGGGAACCTGCACCCGGTGATCGGCTTCAACCCCGACCTGCCCGCGGAGGTCGATGCCGCCCACCGCGCGTTCAAACGGGTGATCCAGCTCGCCGTCACGCTGGGTGGGTCCGCGTCGGGGGAACACGGGATCGGCCTGCTCAAGCAGGCGCACCTCGACGACGAACTCGGCCTCGCCGTGCGGGAGCTGCAGCGCCGCGTCAAGCTCGCTTTCGACCCCGCCAGCCTGCTGAACCCCGGAAAGAAGCTCTAGCCGCCAGGTTTGAGAATTCTCAGGATCGTCACTCCCCGCAGTGGATTACCGGGGTTTGGCTGTGCTAGGCGAGTCCTTTTAAACGCGCGGGCGAGAGACGCGGCGGAAGAACCCCCCGACCGGCCCTTGCCGGGGAGTAGTGTTGGAAAAAGAGAGCGGACCACGGTGCATCGGTGCACGTCTGGCGCCTCGTGTCCCCCCGCTCACTACCCCGAGCGCGGGATCTTCCGCGGCGGGAAAGCTCAATCCCACGAGGAGAGTAGTCCACATGACAATTACAGAGGGCGTCCTCAGCGGCGACACTTCGATGCAGCACGGCAAGGCGGAATTCGTTTCCGGGCCGTGGCAGGATTCGATTAACCTTCGCGATTTCATTCAGCGCAATTACACGCCGTATATCGGCGACGCGTCCTTCCTGGCCGGGCCGACTGCCCGCACCACGGGAGTCTGGGCCAAGTTGTCCGCGATGTTCCCCGAGGAACGTCGTAAGGGCGTCTACGACATCGACGCCTTCACGCCGTCCTCCATTACAGCCCACAAGCCGGGCTACATCGACAAGGACAATGAAGTCATCGTCGGCCTCCAGACGGATGCGCCGCTCAAGCGCGCGATCATGCCGTTCGGTGGATGGCGCATGGTCGTCAACTCCCTCGAGACCTACGGCTACCCCGTCTCTCCCGAACTCGAGAAGATCTTCACCGACTACCGCAAGACCCACAACACTGCCGTGTTCGACGTCTACCCTCCCGGTGTGCGTCGTGCCCGCAACAGCCACCTGATCACCGGTCTTCCGGATGCCTACGGCCGTGGCCGTATCATCGGCGACTACCGTCGTGTCGCCCTCTACGGCGTCGACGCACTGATCGCCGGCAAGAAGAACGACCGCGCCGAGCTCGACATGGAGCCCTCGACCGAGGACATCATCCGCGCCCGCGAGGAAAACTCGGAGCAGATCCGGGCCCTCAAGGAACTCGTCCAGATGGCCGCGTCCTACGGCTCCGACATCTCCAAGCCGGCCCAGACCGCCCAGGAAGCCGTCCAGTGGCTGTACTTCGCGTACCTCGGTGCCGTCAAGGAACAGAACGGCGCTGCAATGTCGTTCGGCCGTAACTCGGCCTTCCTCGACGCGTACATCGAGCGCGACCTCGCCGACGGCACCATCACCGAAGAGGGCGCCCAGGAGCTCATCGACGACCTCGTCATCAAGCTCCGCATCGTGCGCTTCCTGCGTACCCCGGAATACGACGAGATCTTCGCCGGCGACCCGACCTGGGTCACCGAGTCCCTCGGCGGCATCGGCGAAGACGGTCGCCCGCTCGTCACCAAGACGGCGTTCCGTTTCCTCCAGACGTTGTACAACATCGGCGCAGCACCGGAGCCGAACCTCACCGTTCTCTGGAACGACGGCCTTCCCGATGGATTCAAGCGCTTCTGCGCCCAGGTTTCCATCGACACGTCGGCGATCCAGTACGAGTCCGACGACCTCATCCGCGCCGAGCTCGGTGACGACGCTGCGATCGCCTGCTGCGTCTCCCCGATGCGCGTCGGCAAGCAGATGCAGTTCTTCGGTGCTCGCGTCAACGCCGTCAAGGCGCTGCTCTACTCGATCAACGGCGGCAAGGACGAGGTTTCCGGCAAGCAGGTCGCCCCGGCGACCGCGCCGAACCTGGACACGATCCTCGACTATGACACCGTCTTCGCGAACTACCTCGTCACGCTCGAGTGGCTTGCCGAGACCTACGTCACCGCGCTGAACTGCATCCACTACATGCACGACAAGTACGCGTACGAGCGTCTCGAAATGGCTCTCCACGACAAGGAAATCGTTCGCACGATGGCCTGTGGCATCGCCGGCCTGAGCGTTGTCGCCGACTCCCTGTCCGCGATCAAGTACGCCAAGGTGCGTCCGGTCCGCGACGACAACGGACTCGTCATCGACTACACGATCGAGGGCGAATTCCCCAAGTTCGGTAACGACGACGACAAGGTCGACTCCATTGCGATCGACGTCATGGAACGCTTCATGAACATGATCCGCAAGCACCCGACCTACCGCAACGCGATCCACACCCAGTCGATCCTGACGATCACGTCCAACGTGGTCTACGGCAAGGCAACCGGCAACACGCCCGATGGCCGTCGCAAGGGTGAGCCGTTCGCTCCGGGTGCAAACCCGATGAACGGCCGCGACACGCACGGCATGCTCGCGTCGGCGCTCAGCGTCGCCAAGCTGCCGTTCAGCCAGGCGCAGGACGGCATCTCGCTCACGAACACGGTCGTCCCCAGTGGCCTCGGTCACACCAAGGACGAGCAGATCACGAGCCTCGTCGGACTCATTGACGCGTACACGGAAGCCACCGGCTACCACATCAACGTCAACGTGCTCAACAAGGAAACCCTTGAAGACGCCATGCTGCACCCGGAGAACTACCCGCAGCTGACGATTCGCGTCTCCGGCTACGCGGTCAACTTCGTGCGCCTCACGCGCGAACAGCAGATGGACGTCATCAGCCGTACGTTCCACCAGCGCTAAGGATTCACCAGCGCTAAGGATTCACCAGCACCGAAGATTCACCAGCACTAATATCCACCGATAACAGATGGCGGCGACGCTGAGTAGGACGAGACAATGCCCGCAATAAACCTCGGCCTACCCAGCGTCGGCCCCGCCATCGCACTCGTCGCGCTGGAGGACGGCAAGACTCCCAGCACCGAACAAGCTGAACTTGCCGAACTCCATCACCTCGAGATGGCCGCGATTCACAACGGCTCGGTGGCGAGCGTCCATTCCTGGGAACTCGTCACGGCCGTGGACGGTCCCGGAACGCGGATGACCCTGTTCCTGTCCGGGTGCCTGTTGCGTTGCCAGTACTGCCACAACCCGGACACCTGGAAGATGCGCGACGGGTTGATCACCACCCTCGACGACCTGGTCACGCGCCTCAAGCGCTACAAGGGCGTCTTCGACGCAACCGGGGGAGGCCTCACCATCTCCGGCGGTGAGCCGCTCATGCAGCCGGCCTTCGTGGAGCGCATCTTCGAGGAATGCCACAAGCTCGGCATCCACACCACCCTGGACACCTCGGGGTTCCTCGGGAAGAGCGCGTCAGAGACGCTGCTCGACAACCTCGACCTCGTGCTTCTGGACGTCAAGTCCGGTCTTCACGACACGTACAAAGAGGTCACCGGGCGTGAGCTCCAGCCGACACTCGATTTCGGCGATCGCCTCGCGGAAAAGGGAATCCCCGTCTGGGCCCGCTTCGTGCTCGTCCCCGGACTGACCGATGCCGTCGACAACGTCGACGCCGTCGCGGAAATCATTTCCCGCTGGCCGAACGTCGAGCGCGTCGAAGTGCTCCCGTTCCACCAGATGGGCGAGGACAAGTGGGACCGGCTCGAGATCCCGTACCCGCTGCACGGGGTGACGCCCCCCGACAACGATCTGCAGGAGCGCGTGCGGGAGCAATTCCGCGCGAGGGGCCTGACCGTTTTCTAGGCGAAACCGGCGTTCAGACGCTGGGAAAGGCGCGGCATCCAACGGATGCCGCGCCTTTCCTCCGCCACCGTGCAAACGTTTACCACCAATGTTGCAATCGGCAGAGAAAATGTGATGAATGCGCTTTCATTACTGGCAGACTGGGGGGTAACACGAGTGTCACGACAGGCGCGACACCAGGAAAGGTATCTCATGACAACCGCTACGACAACGGCTGCCCAGCCCCTGATCGCCGGTTCCGGCCAGGCGCGTATTCTTCGGATTATCGGCCTCCTCGGCATTATCGGCGGCCTCGTTATGCTCCTCGTCGGCGGCGTCGTCTGGGGCACCGTCAGCAGCCAGCTGGGCGGCGAGAAGATTACTGTCGCGGCCGACGCATCGTTCCTCGCCGGAACGACCGTCGACAACCCCCTCTCCGCCCTCGCGCAGGCGAACATCATTAACCACCACGCCATGGAGGCCTCGGGCGGCAAGACGTACGCCGAGCTCGCCCAGGACGACAAGGTCCGCCCGACGGTCATGACCGCGTCGCTGCTGCGCGCCTCGCTCTTCACCTCGATCGTCGCCTTCGGCGTCTCCTTCTTCGCCATGGGCCTCGGCATCCTCGTCGGCCTGTTCGGCTGGGCGATCTTCGTCCTCACGCCGCACGCTTCGAAGAAGACCGCGGTTCCGGCCGTCGCCTGATCCGATCCGGCAGTATCGAACGGGCCTCGCGGTAGTCGCGGGGCCCGTTTTCTGTGCCCGGCGCAGCTTGTTACCGTGCCGAAACACGGGAACCCCTACGATGGGGCTAACGGACGATCTTGCCGCCCCGAGGGGTGGCCATCGGGAACCACGTCCGCGGAATACTGGGGGACCAGCATGAGTGCTCGCGACAGCTATGCCACGAGGCAGATTTCCCCAACGGCGTCGGTACGACCGCGGCGCGGAGGCGCCACCGGACGCCTGGTAGCATTCGTGGCTGCCGCCCTGCTCCTGACGGGCGGCCTCGTGACGGCGGCTCCGCAGCCGGCGGCATTCGCGGCATCCTCCGTCAGTGCGCCGTCCGGCTGGCTGCACACCGCGGGTGGCACGATCCAGAACTCCGCCAACCAGACGTATGTCGTCAAGGCCATCTCCTGGTTCGGAATGGAGACGAGCAACTGCGCCCCGCACGGACTCTGGACGATCGGCCTCGACGCCGGCCTCGCGCAGATCAAGTCGCTCGGATTCAACACCCTGCGGCTGCCGTTCTCGAACGAGTGCCTCGGCGGGGCCCCCAGCAATTCGATCAACTACGCGGTGAATCCGACCCTCGCGGGACTGACCCCGCAGCGGCTGATGGACACGGTCATCGCCCGGGCGAAGGTCGCCGGACTCAATGTCATCCTCGACCGGCACCGTCCGGATTCCGGAGCCCAATCGGAGCTCTGGTACACGGCGCAATACAGTGAAGCCAAGTGGATCAGCGACTGGCAGGCACTCGCCACCCGGTATAAGAATGATCCGACCGTGATCGGCTTCGACCTGCACAACGAACCGCACGGGCAGGCATGCTGGGGCTGCGGTAACCCCGCGATCGACTGGCAGGCGGCCGCGACCCGCGGTGGGAACGCCGTGCTCGCCGTGAACCCCCGGCTGCTGATCCTCGTCGAGGGCATCGAGAACCAGGCCACCGGCGGATCCACCTGGTGGGGTGGCGGCCTGAGCGGTGTCAAGGGCAAGCCTGTCATCCTCTCCGTCGCGAACCAGGTGGTGTACTCGCCGCACGACTACCCGGCGACGGTCTACGCGCAGAAGTGGTTCAGCGCGGCCAACTACCCGGACAACCTCGCCACCGTCTGGGACCAGAACTGGGGCTACATCAGCAAGACCGGGATCGCACCGGTGCTGCTCGGCGAGTTCGGTACGAAGCTTGCGACCGAATCCGACCAGAAATGGCTTGCCAAGCTCGTACCGTACCTCTCGAGCAATGGCATGAGCTTCGCGTACTGGTCGTTCAACCCGAACAGCGGCGACACCGGCGGCATCGTCAAGGACGACTGGGTCACCCCGGAGGCGGCAAAGCTCACGGCCCTCACGCCGCTGCTCGGTGCAGGGACTCCGATCGTCGTTCCGCCGACTGCGACGCCGACGCCGACCGCTACTCCGACTCCGACGGCTACTCCGACTCCGACACCGACTCCGAAGCCGACCGCTACTCCGACTGCGACGCCGACGCCGACGGCGACTGCGAAGCCGACCGCTACTCCGACCCCGACTCCGACCGCCACTCCGACTCCCGTCCCCGGCACGGCCTCGATCACCACGACGTGGAACCTGCAGAGCGCGTGGGGCGCCGGCTACGTCGCCGACTTCCAGGTGAAGAGTGCGACCGGTGCCAAAGCCTGGAGCGTGACGTGGTCCGATCCGACCGTGACTGCGGTGACCAACGCGTGGGGGATGACGTGCACGGTCAAGGTCAGGACCTCGATCACGTGCACCGGAGCGGGTTGGGCGAGCACCATTCCCGCGGGGCAGAGCGTCTGGGTGGGCCTTCAGGTCGAGGCGACCAAGGCCCCGGTAGCACCGGCGCTGATCCTCACCGCCAGGTAAGCTCCCCGGCGGGCCTGCTCGACATCCGTTGCCCAGACCTGATCGCTCCGATAACGATCGTGAGACGCCCCTAGCAATTCTGTCGGCGCCGGGGTTCCATGAACCGTGATGGGGGGTTCAGATGCGGACGACGGAATTCCAGGAGCGGCGCACGCCTCGGGGTGTGATCGGCGGGCTGGTCGGGCTTGTGGCCATGAGCGGGGTTGCCGGACTCCTGATCGCCGCGTCGGTGACGCCGGTCGTCGCGCTGTCGGGACTCGCCGTGACGGACACGATCAACACCTTCCAAAACCTTCCGGAATTCCTGTCGATCGACAGGCTCTCCCAGAAGAGCAACATCTACGCGATGCGGGGTGATGGCTCTCCCTACCTGCTCGCCTCCTTCTATGACCAGAACCGGATCGAGGTCGGCTCGGACTCGATCAGCCCCTTTGTGACGGATGCCGCGGTCTCGAGTGAGGACCCGCGCTTCTATGAACACGGCGGCATCGACATGCAGGGCACGATCAGGGCCGGACTCAGGGTGAGCCTTGGCGGGGAAACTCAGGGCGGGTCGTCCATCACTCAGCAGTATGTCAAGAATGTCCTCGTTCAGAAGTGCGAGGTACTCTCCGACCCCGTGGCGCGCGACTCCTGTTACACGACGGCCACCCGAACGAGCGCCGAGCGCAAGCTCAAGGAGATGCGGCTCGCGATCGGCGTCGAGAAGAAATACTCCAAGAAGGACATCCTTCGCCAGTATCTCAATATCACCGGCTTCGGAGGAACGGTCTACGGAATCGAGGCGGCCGCCGAGTACTACTTCAACACGACGGCGGCGGCCGTGAGCCTGCCGCAGGCCGCGAGCCTCGTCGCCATCATCAACAACCCGGTCAAGTTCCAGCTCGACGACCCGAACAGCGCCTCCAACGGTACGGCGAACGGCTACGCGGCGAACCGGGACCGTCGGGACTATATCCTCGGGACGATGCTGAAGTACGGCACGATCGGACCGGACGATTACGCGGCGGCGGTCGCGGCACCGGTCGAACCCAGCATCCACGAGCCCAGTACCGGCTGCCAGACCGCGGGCGGAAGCGCCTATTTCTGCGACTACGTGACCCATGTGCTTCGGAACGACCCGGCGTTCGGGGCGGATGCCGACACCCGGCTTCTCAACTTCCGCCGGGGTGGCTACAACGTCTACACAACCATTGATCTGGACCTTCAGAATGCCGCGGAGGCCACGATGAAGCAGAATGTGCCGTCGACCTTCCCCGGCTGGGATGTCGGCGCTGTCATCTCGAGCGTGCAGGTCGGCACCGGTCGTGTGCTTGCGATGGTGCAGAACAAGGACTACAGCCAGGATCCTGTCGTCGAGGCCACGGGAGCGAACTACACGAGCATCAACTACAACACCGACTATGCCGATGGCGGTTCGAGTGGCTTCCAGCCGGGTTCCGGGTACAAGGTGTTCACCCTCGCCGAGTGGCTCACGGAAGGTCACGCTCTCTACGAACGCGTCGATTCCCGCCGCAAGGCCAATTGGGGCACCTTCCAGGACAGCTGCCTCGGCCCGCAGAACTACGACAAGGAGAAGTGGAACCCGAAGAACGACGCCAACGAGAGTGGGGCGCACTACAGCGCCCTCGAAGCCACCGTGGGTTCGATCAACACCGGGTACATCGGGATGGCCAAGAAGCTCGACCTGTGCGGAATCCGTAAGACGGCTGAGGCATTCCGGATGCACCGCGCTGATGCGACCCCTCTCCTGCAGAGCGCTGCGTCGGTGATCGGCACGAATGAGATCGCGCCGTTGAGCATGGCCGTCGCGTTCGCGGGAATCGCGAACAGGGGGGTGACGTGCAGTCCGGTCGTGATCGACCGCATCGTTGGCCCGACCGGCGCTGAGGTTCCCGTGCCGACCAGCGAGTGCGCGGCTTCCGTCAACCCCACGGTCGCGGCGGGCATGGCCTACGCCATGCACAAGGTCATGACGACCGGGACAGGGCAGCAGTCGAACCGGGGCATGGCGCCGCAAGTGCCCGTGATCGGAAAGACCGGTACGACGGACGGCAATAAGGACACCTGGATGACCGGGTCGAGTACGAAGGTTGCAACCGTCGTCGCGGTGGTCAGCCTCACCGGCGATGCGAACCAGCGGACCACATACTTCGACAGCGGCCAGGCCGCGACCGCCCGGCACCGGATGTGGCCGGCGGTGATGTCGGTCGCGAATGCGAAGTACGGTGGAGATGACTTCATCGAAGCCAATCCGACGCCGACTCAGACACCGAGACCGACACCGGCGCAGACTCAGACTCCGACGCCCCGTTAAACACAGCGCTGAGGGTTTTCCTTCCTGAGAGTTTCTCAGCTATGAATGTGTCGTGAGTTCCCCGTGATTACGGCGATCTCTCAGTTTTTTTGTTTGTCAAGCCCCTAGCGCAGCCGTAAAACTGGGGGTATTTTCCGGAGCCGTGTACTTCGAATGGGTTACAGTCAACCCATCGAAAATGCGTGTCGTAGGTTCTGTGGATGGATTTGTGATCGGCGCGTTCCGGTCATTTGAAAGGCAAAAAACTCCATGCAACAGCTCTTTCGTCGCGCCGAGAAGTCCTCGCCGCGTAGTACAACCGCGCGTCGCAAACTCGCAGGCGGTGTCCTGGCCGCAACGGCGGCCCTGTGCATCGTCGTCGGCACAACGGCCTCCTGTGCGTTCGCCTCCGGCGACTCCTCGTCCTCGTCGTCCCGCTCGTCGTCCGGTTCATCGTCCGTGAGCGCACCGTCAGGCTGGCTCGCCGTGACCGGGGTGTGGTCACACCGTAAGAACCACCACAACGGAACTCCGACTCCGACTCCGACTCCGACGCCTGCGCCGACGCCGAAGCCCACGCCGGCTCCGACGCCTGCGCCGAAGCCCACGCCCGCGCCGACGCCGAAGCCCACCCCGACTCCGACTCCGACTCCGACTCCGACTCCGACGCCTGCGCCGACGCCGAAGCCCACCCCGACTCCGACTCCGACTCCTACGCCCACGCCTACGCCTACGCCTACGCCTACGCCGACGCCGACGCCGACGCCGACGCCTACTCCTACGCCGACGCCGACGCCTACTCCGACGACGCCCCCCATCGCCATCGGAACGTCCCCGCTGCACACCAATATCGTGTCGACGACCTTCTGGGTCGGCGAGATCTTCAACGCGAACCTCAGCGACGGCAGCCAGGTCTGCAGCACCTATGACAGCAAGTGGGCGCTTCACCACACCGGCGTTCAGCTCGGGTCCTCAACGGACACCGGCTGCGGCGGCTCGCCCGTCGGCGGGTGCGATGGCCCGTCCAGCGGCGCGACCGCTGCGACCTTCACGTGCACGACAGAGAAGCGCACCGCTGCCAACGGCTACTTCCCGACCAGCCAGCCCAAGCCGCTCGAGAACCCGTTCTACCTGGATCTTCCTTACGACGACGTCAACGACGCGACGGCGTTCGCCAACCGCGACACCGTCGTACCGTGGGCGAACGTGGCCCCGTACAGCGCTCACCATGGTGACTCGAACTACTCGTACATGAAGAACCACTGGGTCCAGCTCACCGGTCCCAATGGTCAGACGTGCTACGGACAGGTTGAGGACGCGGGCCCCTCGAGCGGCTCGCTGTACCACGACGCTGCCTACGTGTTCGGAAGCAACGACGCCCGTCCGGTGAACAAGCAGTTCAGCGGCGACCCGAGCCAGGGCGCAGGCACCGACGTGTCGCCCGCCCTCAACGGATGCCTCGGCTTCACCGACCTCGACGGCGACAACGACCACGTCAACTGGCGTTTCGTGGACCGGTCCGCCGTTCCCGCCGGCCCGTGGCTGAACGTGGAAACGACCAGCCAGGTGGCCCAGTAGCCGCCGGATAGTCGAACGGCCGTCCGGATCTACCGCCGGACGGCCGGTACAAGGATCCATCGGATGCCCGGTGCCGCGCCTGCGGCACCGGGCATTCGCCTGCCCGGACGGGTCGCGGCCGTTCCGTGGGCCGGGTTCGTGGGCCGGGTTCGCGTGTCGGATCAGGCGGAGCGCGCGGACCAGAGGTGGCGCACGTTTGTGGGCGCGACCGCGGCGAGCTCGGCCGCCAGGGCCTCGGCCCGGGCCTCGTCGCCCGCAGAGTTCTCGGCCGCGCGCTCGGCGCTGTGCCGTTGTTTGACCAGCCGGGCGGCATCCGCGAGGTCCCAGAGCGAGTCGCCCGTCACCGACACCCCTTTCGCACCCGAGCGCCTGGTGCGGCCGCGGACGAGCAGGTGCCTGGTCTGGAAGACCGGGGCGCCGATGCGTTCCTGGGCGTCGTGGAAGAACACCACGTTCGCGACCGGCCCGGTGCCGTCGTCGAGGCTCACGAACACGACGCGTCGCCCGCCGCGCATCGGCGGGGTGTTCGTCGCCCGCCGCACGCCCGCGAGGAGCACCTCGGTGCCGCCGGGCAGGTCGGCGAGGGCCGACGCCGGGGTGACGCCGAGTTCGGCGAAGAGCGGATAGAAACGGGCGAGCTGGTGCCCGGACACGGCGAGGCTCAGGTCGCGCAGCTCGAGTTCGGTCTGGGTCCGGCCGCGCAGCTCGAGGGAGGTGACGGCGGTGAACCGGTCGCCGGTGTACCGGGGGACCGGCAGGTCGACGTCGAAGGCGAGTTGGTCGTCGTGCACGGCGACGGCCGTGCCGCGGAGCGACTGGATGTGCGCGAGCAGCTCATGCCGGCGCTCACGGTCATAGCCGATGAAGCTGTCGAGGGCGCCGACCCGTGCGAGCGCCTCGAAGCTCGACCGCCGTGGCCGCACCCGGTCCCGGAAGTCCTGGAGCGAGGAGAACGGCTGGTGCCGCACGATCCGGGCCCTCTCGGCGGCGGTGCTGCCCGAAAGCTCTGGCAGCGCCAGGCGGATGCCTCTGCGCGGCCCGGCAGGCCCGGGAGACCCGGCAGTCACCGGTTCGACCTGGACAGGCCCGGCGTGGCCAGGAGGAAGATCCTCGACCCGGTAGTCGAGCACGCTGTGCTGCACGTCGAGCGGAAGCACGGGCACCCCGAGCGCCCGGGCTTCGGCCACGAGCAGGTCCTTCGGCCACATTCCCGGGTCGTGGGTGAGGAGACCGGCAAGGAAGACCGCAGGGTGATGGGTCTTCAGCCACGCGGACTGGTAGGTGGGCAGGGCGAACGCGGCGCCGTGCGCCTTGGCGAAGCCGAAGCTGCCGAATCCGGCGAGCACGGTCCAGATCCGGTCGATCACCGCCGGGGGGAATCCGCGGCCCAGGGCCTGCTCACGGACGTACGCCTCGATGAGGGGCAGCTGCTCGGGTTTCCCCAGGTGCCTGCGGAAGACATCCGCCTTGCCCAGGCCGCAGCCGGTGAGTTCGTCGAAGAGCCGCATCACCTGTTCGTGGAAGATGACGACGCCGCGGGTCTCCCGCAGGATCGGTTCGAAACGCGGGTGGATGTAGTCCGGCACGACCTCGCCGTGCCGCGCCTGCAGGTAGAGCAGGGGCATGTTGTTCTGCATCGGGCCGGGTCGGAACAGGGAGATCTCCACGGTGAGGTCGTTGAAGACCTCGGGCTGCAGCTTGCCGACGAGCTCCATCTGGCCTGGCGACTCGAGCTGGAAGATGCCGAGGGTGCGCGTCGAGCGGATGAGCTCGAAGGTCGGCTCGTCGTCGAGCGGGATCCGGTCGAGGTCGATGCTCTCGCCGGTGAGGCGTCGGTGCTCCTCGACGGCATGCGCCATCGCAGACTGCATCCGAACGCCCAGGATGTCGAGCTTGATCAGGCCCATCGGGTCCATGTCGTGCTTGTCGAACTGCGACATCGGCAGTCCCATTCCCGACGCCTGCACCGGGGTGCGGTCGAGCAGGCTCGCGTCGGAGAGGATCACGCCGCACGGGTGCACCGAGATGTGCCGCGGCAGCCGGTCGAGCCGTGCGGTGAGGTCGACCAGCTGATCGAGCTGCTGCGAGGCGCGCACTTCGGCGGCGAGCGGTTCGAGCTCGGGCTTCTCCTCGAGGGCACGGCGGAAGTCGCGGGCGTTGAACCGCCACATCTGCTTCGCGATCGCCGACACCTGCCCGGCATCCATGCCGAGGGCCAGCCCGGCGTCCCTGACGGCGCCGCGGCCGCGGTAGGCGTTGGTCATCGACATCAGCGAGACCCGGTCGGCACCGAAGGTCTGGAAAATGGCGCGGTAGATATCGTGGCGGCGCGCTGACTCCACGTCCAGGTCGATGTCGGGCAGGGTCTGGCGTTCGGGGGAGAGGAACCGTTCCCAGAGCAGGCCGTTCGCGATCGGCTCGACCGATGAGGTGTGCAGGGCGTAGTTGAGCACCGAGCCGACGCCGGAGCCACGGGCCTGGATACGAACGCCCATGCCCCTGACGAGGTCGGCGACGCGGGCGACCGTGAGGAAATAGCTCGCGAAGCCGAGATGCTCGACCGTCGCCATCTCGTACTCGAGGCGGGCGTGCGCCGTTTCGACCGCCGTCCGACCGGATGCCGCGTAGCGTTCGTCGACGCCGGATCGTCCGCGTTTCCAGAGTTCGGCGAGCGGGTCGCCGGTGACCCCGATCACGCGTGCCTCCGGCATCCGCGGGGTACCGAGGCCGATGTCGGCCTGCGGGTCGAGGGTGCAGCGGTCGGCGAGCATGTCCGTATCGCGCAGCAGCCGGGTGAGCGCGCCGTCGTCGTGCAGGCCGGCATCGACGACCATGCGGGCCACCTGCCGCATCGCGCCTGCCGGTTTGAGCCAGGCCTGTCCGTTCGTCTGCGGCTGCTCGAGCTCGGCGAGCGGGGTCAGGGTGCGGGCGGCGTCGGCAAGGTCTGCGGTCACCGCGTCCTCCGGCTCGCCGTAGCGCACCGCATTCGTGAGCACGGCGGGCAGGCCGTTCTGCTCGGCGAGGGCGAGCATGCGGGTCGCGGGAGTGACGCTGCCGCGGCTGCCGGGCTCGGCGAGATGGCAGACGACTTCGAGGCACACCGACCCGGTGGGCATCGATCCCTGCCAGGCCGTGAGCCGGGCGCCGGCTTCCTTCGTCGCGCGGCGGCCGATCGCCTCACCGACGTCTGAGACCGGCCCGAGCAGAACGGTCAGCGCCCGGAGCCCGGCCAGTTCGGCAAGCTCTGACCGGCCGATGCTCGGCTCGCGCCCTGTTCCGGTCGACATGGCCTGGTGGGCGGCGGACACGGCGCGGCACAGGGCAGCATACCCACGGCCGCTGGTGCCTCCGTGCGCGAGAACGACGACGCGGCCGAGCGGCAGCCGGTCGTCGTCGTGCACCGCGAGGTCGGCCCCGAGGCCGGCGCGGATGCCCTCCGCCCCACACGCCCGAAGGTGCTTGACGGCCCCATAGAGCCCGTCACGGTCGGTGAGTGCAAGGAAGGAGGCGCCCTGGGCCCTCGCCTGGCCGGCAAGCGCTTCGGGAAGCGTCACCCCGTAGTGGGTCGAGTATGCGCTCGCGACGTGCAGGTGCGGGAAGCCGGTGCCCGGCCCGGCAGTGCCCGACCGGCCCGTGCCCGGCTCGTTCATCCCCAGTCGAGGGCGAGCACCCACGACCCGTCGACGTCGCGTCGCAGGTCGTACCGGTGTTGTTCCTCGCCCCCGCGGGCCGCGTCGACCCGCCACAGCTCGGTGTCGATGCGGGTGGGCACCCCGTCGTTCTCCCACCAGCGGGTGCGCGTGAACACCGCCTGCGGTTGCCCGATGATGGTGTGCTCGAAGCGGTCCCAGGTGAAGGCGCGGGGGTCGCCGTCGGCCGAAAGCTCGACGTCGACGCGGATGTCGATGATCTGGGGCATTCGGTGGCTCCTCCGTAATGATCGAACAAATGTTCGATATTGGGAGTGTACGTCACCCCGCCGACACTAGCCAGCGCCGACCGTCGATCGACGTCGCTCCGGTGCCTCGACGCGCAGCGCGTCGGCCCCGAGCAGGGCGGTCGGCACCCGGAAGGTCTCCCGCGCGGTGACGGCGGCGATCGCCGAGAGCACCATGGTGGCTGCGGTGAAGACGGCGACGGGAACCCAGCCGTCGATCCCGCTCCCGAGCAGGGCATAACAGATGCTCGGAGCGAAGCCGGCGAGCAGGAATCCGAGCTGGGTGCCGATCGCAAAGCCGGAGTAGCGCACCGGCGCGGCGAACATCTCCGTGAAGAACGACGGCCAGAGCCCGTTGACCATCGAATAGAACAGCGTCATGTTCAGGAAGCCGCCGAGGAAGATGAGCGGGATCGAATCGGTCGAGATCGCCCAGAAATAGAGGAAGATGGTCGCCGCGGAACCGAGGGTGCCGATGATCCAGACCGGCCGGCGCCCGATGCGGTCCGACAGAGCCGAGAACAGCGGGATGGTGACGAGGGAACCCGCGATGGACACGGTCGCGACCCACAGCATCGTGCCGCGATCGATGCCCACGGCGGGGCTCGTCGCATAGGCGAGGCCGAAGACGGTGAACACGGTCTGCGTCACAGCGAACAGAGAGCAGACGAGCACGCGCACGACGTCGCGCCACTGGTGCCGGAACACCTGCGCGGCCGGGAACCTCTCGACGGCGGCGACGGACTTCGTCTCGGCGAACACCGGCGTCTCGTCGAGACGGGACCGCACGATGTATGCGACGACGAGCACGACCGCGCTCAACAGGAACGGCACCCGCCAGCCCCAGGCATACAGCTGGTCCTCCGGTAGGGCCGCGACGGGAATGAAGACGATGGTGGCGAGCACCATACCGGCCGCATACCCGGTCATCGTGAAACCGGAGAAGAACGCCCTGCGATGTTCGGGGGCGTGCTCGATGGCGAGGGTGCTCGCCCCTGCCGCTTCCCCGCCGGCCGAGAACCCCTGCGCGAGGCGGCACAGCACGAGGAGGGCCGGGGCGAAGGCCCCGATCTGGTCGTAGGTGGGCAGGAAGCCGATCGCGAGGCTCGCGACCCCCATGATCACGAGGGTGAGGATCAGCACCCGCTTGCGGCCGATCCGGTCGCCGAAGTGGCCGAGGATCAGCCCGCCGAACGGCCGGGCGACATAGCCGACGCCGAATGTCGCCAGGGAGGCGATGGTCGCGATCGCCGGGTCGGCGGCGGAGAAGAAGATGTGGTTGAAGACGAGGGCGGCCGCGGCGCCGTAGATGAAGAAGTCGTAGTACTCGAGGGCGCTGCCGACGAATGCCGCTGCCGCGGCCTTTCGAGGCATCCGCTGGGGGATGGTCGACGCTGGAACCGTGCTGGACATGCTGTCTCCTTTGACAAGGTGCCTGGTGGGGTTGGGGCGGGTGGTTCGGGTGGTGCGGGTGGTCTGCCCTGGGTCAGACGGCGGTGTATCCGCCGTCGATGACCAGTTCGGAACCGGTGCTGAAGCGGGATTCGTCGCTCGCGAGGTAGAGCACGCCGTAGGCGATCTCGTCGGGTTCCCCCTGCCGGCGGAGCGGATTGCCCTCGACCAGCTGGCGGTAGTACGCCTCTGGCCCGACAGCGCTCATGTCGGCGGCCGTGCGGCTCATCCTCGTGTTCATCGAGCCGGGGTGGATCGAATTCACCCGGATGCCGTGCTCACCGTAGGTCGCGGCGTCGGACTTGGTGAGCAGCCGGACCGCGCCTTTCGTGGCGTGGTACAGCGGCACGCTCCTGCCGCCGGTGATGCCGTGGATCGACGAGAAGTTGACGATGCTGCCGCGCGACGCGGCGATCATGGCCGGGACCACGTACTTCGTCATGAGCCAGGTGCCCTTGACGTTCACGTTGAAGATCCGGTCGAACTCGGCGAGGGTCGACTCGTGCGAGGGCGCCGCGCGCCCGATGATACCGGCGGCGTTCACGAGGATGTCGGGAACGCCGACCGTCTCGAGTACCCGGGCCACGGCGCGTTCCACCTGTTCCGGGTCGGTGATGTCGAGTTCGAGGGAGGTGATTCCCGGCTCGTGCCACGGTTCGGCCGGCGGGGTGACGTCGAGGCTGACGACCACGGCGCCCTCGCGGGCGAGGAGCCGCACGCAGGCGCTGCCGAGGTCGCCGCTCCCTCCCGTGACGATGGCGATCTTGCCGTGCACCCGCCCCTTCCTCTGCTCCGCGTGCGTCGTGGCCGGTTCCGGAACGTCGAAATCGACGGATGCGATCTGCCGGGTGTGCGGGCTGGAGAGGGCGATCAGCGGGGTGTGCAGTGGATGCCCTGCGTACCCGGCCACGTCGGCGGCCGTGTCGAAGTCCGCGACGATCGTGCAGTCCCAGGACCTGGCCTGTCCGGAGAGGTCGCGGCCGACGCTCAGCGACCGGAGCCCCGGTACGTGACCGACGAGACCGTCGAGCCCGGCACGCCAGTCGTGTTCGATCGCGGGGGTGAAGCTGTCTTCGAACCGGAACAGCACCACGTGGCGGATCATCGGACGACCGCCGTCGCCGCAGCGTCGGCCAGGTCGGGGTAGCCGATCGGGCTGCCTGCGAGGGTGCGGCCGATCAGGTAGCCCATCGTCATCAGCGGCCCGAGGGTCGCGCCTGCGCCGGGGTAACCGGCCCCGTACGCGCTCTCGGTGGTGTTCCCGGCGGCGAACAGTCCACCGATGACGGCGCCGTCGATGTCGACGACGCGACCGACGCCATCCGTCGACACGCCTCCGCTCGTGCCGAAGGCGCCGTTGACGACCGGGAGCGCGTAGAACGGCCCGGTGGTGAGCGGGCCGAGGCTCGGGTTGGGGAAGACGTTCCCCGCATCGCCCCAGTAGGTGTCGTAGCGGCTCCGGCCCCTGCCGAAGTCTGGGTCCTCACCGAGCTCGGCGTAGTGGTTGAAGCGGCCGACCGTCTCCGTGAGGGCGGCCGGGTCGACGCCGATGCGCGCGGCGAGGTCGGCCAGGGTGGCGCCTTCGAGCAGCCACGCCGGCGTCGGCCGGCCGGCGCGGTGGCTCAGGACGCCGTAGCGCTCGAGGAAGGCGTGGTCGAAGACGACGTGGGCCGGCGTGTTCAGCGGGGCATTGGCCGCGGGGTCCCACGAGTGCAGGGCACGCGCGAGGTCGTTGTAATCCTGGGATTCGTTCGCGAAACGGCGCCCGTGTTGGTTGACCATGATCGAACCGGGACCCTGGCGTTCGAAGCGGAGCAGGGTGCCGACCTGTTCCCCGTCGCGGAGATCGCCGGGGATGACCGACATCGGCGCCCACCAGGCTTCCCTGGTCCCACCGGTCCGTGCACCGATGCGCTGGGCCATCCGGAGGCCGTCTCCGGTGTTCGACGGGGGAGAGCAGACGACGTGCAGCCGGGTCTGGAGCAGCCCGTCGGCGAGTTCCTTGTCCCACTCGAAGCCGCCGCAGGCGAGCACGACGCCGTCATTCGCGTGGAACGTGCGTCCGTCCACGACGACGCCCGTGACGCGCCCGTTCTCGACGACGAGGCGTTCGGCGCGGGCGTCGACGGAGAGGGTCACGTCGTTCCCGAGGCAGGAGGCGAGCAGCATGCTGACGAGCGCCTGCCCCTTGGCGACGAGGCCCGCCGCTTCCCGTGCCGCGAGTTCTGGCCAGGGGAAGTGGGTGAAGGCTCCCCAGGCTTCGTATTCCTGCATCGTGAAGGGCGCCCGGCCGTCGGTGCGCACGTGTGCCCGCACGGGGCCGAGCGCGGCAGCGGCGTCGAAGAGTTCGGGTTCGACGGTGCGTCCGCCGTCGAGGGCGCCGTCGAGATCCATCCGGTAGTCCGGGAAGTTATCAAGCAGCAGGAAGGCCGCGCCGAGCTCGCGTTCGACGTAGCGCAGCATGTCATCGCCGCTGTCGATCGCGGCATCGAAGAGCTCGTCCCTGCCCCGGCCCCTGGAGACCGCTCGCACGTACCGTGCGGCGTCTTCCGGCGAATCCGCGATGCCCGCGCCGCGGGCGAGATGGTTGGCGGCGACCCAGAGCATCCCGCCCGATACCGCCGAGGTCCCGCCGAGCAGGGCCGACTTCTCGACCACCAGCACGCTCTTGCCTTCGTTGGCCGCCGTCGCGGCGGCCGTGAGCGCCGCGGCGCCGGACCCCACCACCACGACATCGAATCGGTCCTGCGGCTTGCCCTGGAGAATTCGCATCGAATCCCACTCCCGTCGTCGTTGACACAAGAATTTGCGTTTCTGAAGACTGCCAACGGTCGGGGTCGCTCATCGTGCCCCTCCCATTCAATGGGAGGAATATTCGCCGGGGAATCGGGGCGTCCCGGTCAGACGGCCCGCGGCATCCGGCTTGTGCCGCCGCGCGGCCGGTCGGAGCCGAGGGCGCGGGAGATGCCGTGCGCCGCGGTCTTCAGGGCGGGCACGGTCGCCCGGAGGTCCTCCTCGCCGAAGGGGACGATCACGTTCAGCGCGGCGATCACCCGATCGCCGCGTTCGAACACCGGAACGGCGATCCCGGTCGTGTTCGGCACGATGATCCCGGGCACGGAAGCGTGGCCGAGCTGCCTGATCCCGGCCAGCAGCCGGCGCAGGGCTGCGGGTTCGGTGACGGTGTGTTCCGTGTAGCGCACGAGTTCCCTGCCGAGCACGTCGTCCTGGAACTCCGGCGGGGAGTATGCCAGGAGCACGAGCCCGGACGAGCACGCGTGGATCGGCAGCCGGCCGGCGATCTGGGTGATGTTCACCGCCGAACCGCGGGTCGTGAGCCGCTCGATGTAGAGCACGTTCTCGCTGTCGAGCAGGCTCAGGGTCGTGTGCTGCTGCACGACGGCGTGCACGTCCTCCATGAAGGGAAGCGCGATCTCGCGCAGGTCGGTGGTGCGCGAGCCCCGCGAGGCCAGCTCCCACAACCGGATGCCGAGGCGAACTCCTCCGTCCGCGTCGCGCTCGAGGAGCCGTTCGTCGAGGAGCTGCACGACGAGCCGGTGGGTCGTGGCGAGTGGGATGCCCACCCGGCGCGATAACGCGGAGATCGTCATGGACGAGCGATGGGAATCGAAGGCGTCGAGAATCGTCACGAGCCGGGACAGCAGGGAGTCGCCGGAGCGGGAATTCGCCATGGCCCCACAATATGCTGCCCGCCGGTGCGCGGGCGAGTAGCGTGGTGCTGATGTCAGGGAAGCCCGCACAGTCGAGGGGAACCGAGGACGCTGCGGCGTTCCCGGTCGATGACCGCGGCGTGGCCGCCCGGCTCTTCGCCATTCTCGACGCGTTCACCGCGCCGCCGGCGAGTTCGCTCACCCTCACCGCGATCGCGCAGCGCACCGGGATCCCGCTGACGACGGTGCATCGCCTCGTCGGCGAATGGACGAGCTGGGGAGGCCTTGCCCGCCAGGAAGACGGACGCTACGCGCTCGGGATGCGGCTCTGGGAGGTCGGGGTGCAGACCCCGACGGCGCGGAACCTGCGCACGATCGCCCTGCCCTATCTGGAAGACCTGTACGAGTCGACCCACGAGCACGTGCACCTCGCCATCCTCGATGGGAGCGACGCCCTCTACCTCGAGAAGCTGTCCGGGCACCAGGCCGTGCGGGTGATCTCCCGGGTGGGCGGCCGCCTCCCGCTGCACGCGACCGGGGTCGGACTCGTGCTGCTGGCCTTCGCTCCGAACGAGGTGATCCAGGCCTACCTGGCCGGGCCGTTGCCGCGGTTCCTGCCACAGACGGTGACCGACCCCGAGGAATTGCGGCGGCGCCTGGCCGGCATCCGCGCCCAGGGCATCGCCCGCATGTCCGAGGAGATGACGGCCGGTTCGAGTTCGATCGCGGCGCCGATCCGGGACCGCACCGGCCAGGTGGTTGCGGCCGTGTCTATCGTCACCCGCACAACGCCCCGGTCGAGCCCCGAGCAGGAACAGGCCGTGCGCGTCGCGGCCCACGGGGTCGGCAGGGCGCTCGGGTACCGCCGCGCCGCCGGCTGAGTGCGGATCAGCTGCGGACTGATTGCGGACTGATCGCGCGGGGATGCCCGCTCGATGGTTGCGGCAGTCGATAATGGGGGAATGCCCGTTGAGGAGCTCGTTCCCCGTGGTCGATGGCGACCCCTGCTGTCGGTCCGGGTGCGCATCCTGGCCGCCATCCTGGTCGTCACAGCGTTCGGCATGGCCACCGCGGGGACGACCGCGTATCTGGTGCAGCGCGAACGAACCCTGGATGCTCTTGACGCCTCACTGAAGGTGACGGTCGAGGACGCCCGTTTCATCGCAGGGGACTCCGGGCTGACCACGGTGGCCGGCGTGCTCGGTGCCGTCGTGCAGCGGGTGCGGCCGGGAACGAATGAGTCCACACTCGCCGTCATCGACGGTGCTGCGGCCTTCGCCCCCGCTGGGGACGTCGCCTTCCGCCTCGAAGACGACGCCGGGTTCGTCACGCGGATCACAGCCGAGACGTCGGGCGGAGCAGTCGTGCTCGGCACCGCGGTCGGGAACGGACGGGCTGTGCGCTACGTCGCGGCACCCGTCACCGTCGGCACGGACCCCGCCGCCGGGGTGTTCAGCGCCGCCTTCGATCTCGACGCCGAGCTGCGGCCCGTCACGGATGCCTTCCGCACCTACCTGGGAGTCGCCGCGCTGACCCTGGTCCTGCTCGGCCTCGTCGGCTGGCTGGTATCCGGACGTCTGCTGCGTCCCATCCGTGCCCTGCGTGAGGCGGCCGCGCGGATCACCGCGTCCGACATGAGTGAGCGCATACCGGCCTATGGCCGGGACGATGTCTCACTCCTGACCGAAACCGTCAATGGCATGCTCGACAGGCTCGATCACTCGATCACCAGCCAGCGTCGCCTGCTCGACGACATCGGCCACGAGCTCAAGACTCCGATCACCATCGTGCGCGGGCACCTGGAACTCATGAACGAATCCGACCCCGCCGACGTTGCAGCGACGAGGGCACTGGCGATCGACGAGCTCGACCGGATGAACGGCCTGGTCAGGGACATCTCCGCGCTCGCAGAAGTGCACAGGCCGGTGAGCCTGAACCTGGCGCCTGCCGACATCGCGGCCCTCACCGAACTCGTGCGCGCCAAGGCAGCTGCGCTCTCCGACCACCACTGGGTGTCGAGCCGGAGTGCCGCTGTCATGGCTACCGTCGACGCCGACAAGCTCACCCAGGCCCTGCTCCAGCTCGCGGCAAACGCTGTCAGTCACGGTTCGCCCGGAGGAACGGTCGACATCGGCAGCGCGGTCGACCGGGCGGCGGACGGCTCATCCCGGCTGCGGCTCTGGGTCAGGGACGACGGTCCAGGGATCAGTATCGAGGCGCAGGAACACATTTTTGAACGATTCACGCGTGGAGCGGTCGGACGGGGAGAGACCGGTTCCGGACTCGGCCTCGCGATCGTCGCGGCGATCGCCGACGCCCACGGCGGTTCGGTCCTGGTGACGTCGCAGCAGGGACAGGGCGCGACCTTCACGCTCGATATCCCGCTCCCGCCCCGAAGCGTCGAAGCGCCAGAGACCACGGAGGTCACCCCATGAGCCGCATCCTGATCGCAGAGGACGAAGCGCGGATCGCGACCTTCGTCGACAAGGGCCTCTCGGCGGCCGGGTACGCGACGTCGGTCGTGCGCACCGGACCTGACGCACTCGACTTCGCCCTCACCGGCGGATTCGACCTGATGGTGCTCGACATCGGCCTTCCGGGCATCGACGGTTACGAAGTACTCCGCAGACTGCGCGCGGAGGACTCTGCGCTACCGGTGATCGTGCTGACGGCGCGGGACTCTGCAGAAGACACCCTGGCCAGCCTTCAGGGCGGTGCCAACGACTACATGGCCAAGCCGTTCCGGTTCGATGAGCTGCTCGCCCGCGTGCGCCTGCGTCTGGCAGATGCCGCCAGAGTCCTCGAACCCGTCCTGGGCGTCCCTGGGCTCCAGCTCGACCTGCGTAGCCGCCGGGCGATCGTCGGTGATCACCAGGTGGACCTGTCGGCCAGGGAATTCGCTCTGGCCGAGGAATTCCTGCGCAACCCCGACCAGGTGCTCAGTCGGGAGCAGCTGCTCAGCCGGGTCTGGGGGTACGACTTCGATCCCGGTTCGAACGTTGTCGACGTCTACGTCGGCTATCTCCGGGCCAAGTTCGGCGCCTCGCGCATCGAAACGGTCAGGGGAATGGGCTACCGGCTGCGCTGATCGCGCTGAGCCGGCAGCCCATTTCCCGTCCTCGGCGACGAGCCCGGGCGGATATCGGTGTTCGGGGAGTTCTAGCCGTTGCTGCCGTGCCCGGAGTTGTCGTGCCCGGTGCTGTCGTGGCCGGAGCTGTCGTGGCCGGAGTTGCCTGAGCCGGAGTCGGTGGAGCCGGAGGTGTCCGTTCCGTGGTCGTCGCCGACGTCGTGGGTTGCGGGGTCGTCGACGCCGTGGTCATCGGTGCGGACCGGAGTCGCAGGCGTGGCGGGCACGGCCGGGGCTGCGGAGTGGTCGTCGCCGACGTCGTGGGTGGCGGGATCGTCGGCTCCGTTGTCGTCGGTCGTGACGGCGGGGGTCGTCGGTGTCGGCGTGGCGGGGTCGGTCGAGTGATCGTCGCCGAGGTCGTGGGTCGCCGGGTCGTCGGTGCCGACGATGGTGCCGGGTGTGGTCGTGCTGGAACTGCTGGTCGGCGTCGGGATGACGTCGCCGTGCCTGCCGGTGTCTGCCTGTGCGGTGGCGATACCCGCAGACAGGAGCCCGGCGAGGCCGAGGGTGGCGAGTGCGAGGGAACTCTTCTTTGTCAGGTGGGCCATGAGATGTCCTTTCGACGGCGCCGGGACCGGCGCTTCAGCGGATGTCACTGAGTGCTTCCACTCTGCGGTGTGGTTCTAAGCCCGGAAGGAGACGCCGGTGAGAGCTCTCTTAGCGTTCGGGCGGTTCAGTCCTTACCGCTGCTCCCACTGCTGCCGCTGCCACCGCTTCCTCCCGATCGGTTACCGCCGTGGTCGTCGACGACAACCGGCGTCGGGGCAGGCACCAGCTCGGGCACGGGTGCGGTGGTCGGTATCGTGGCCGGGACCGTGCCCACCGACGGCGCGCCGGTGGAGACCGCGCTCGGCGCGACGACCGGGGCGTCGCCCGTGGCGGGCGGCTGGGTTCCGACCGTGACCCCGGGAACGGTGAGCGGCGTCCCCGCCTGGTCCGCGAGCGCGAGGGAGCTCACCATGGCTGCGGCAAGGCCGGCGGTGGCGACGACGACGATGAGTGCAGCCCCGGCGAGGCCGGCACGCGTCCGCCGCCGACGACTGTCAGGTGCTGGGATGGGCTCGCGCATTGATCTGCTCCTATTCAGCGGGGGAAGGCTCCACAGCCAGTGTGCCGTCACCGGGCGTCGGGGTCATCATCCGACAGTGTGCCTGTCCTCGATGAGGCAGACGCGAGACGCGTGTGAGAGCTTTCTTAGAAAGACCTGCTTGCCGTGAGTCCAGCCCGCGATCTTTCACTCAGTGGAAACGGCTGCGCTGGAGGGTTGCTGACTCCGCAAGATGGTGCGATCACCTGTCATCGTCGCTAGGAGAACCCCGTGTCCCCAGAAAACACCCGTGTCGCCATCATCGGCGCAGGCCCCGCCGGTCTTCTCCTCAGCTGGGCGCTGCGGGACGCCGGAATCGACTCGATCGTGGTCGAGAACCGTTCGCAGGACTACGTGCTCGCCCGGATCCGGGCCGGCGTACTCGAGCAGAGCGCCGTCGAGACCCTCACCCGCCTGGGGCTCGGCGAGCGGATCAGGACCGAGGGCCTCGAGCACGACGGCATCTACCTGCAGTTCCGGGGCGAACGCCACCACGTCGACTTCCAGGAGCTCATCGGCCGCAGCGTCACGGTGTACGGCCAGCAGGAAGTCGTCAAGGACCTCATCGCGGCGCACAACGCCGCCGGCTCGACGATCTACTATGAGGCGGCGGATGTCGCCGTGCACGCCCTCGAGTCGAGCGCGCCGCGGGTGACGTTCACCCACGCGGGCGAGGCCCACGAGATCACGGCGGACTTCGTCGTCGGCGCCGACGGCTTCCACGGCGTCTGCCGCGCGAGCATCCCCCGCGAAGCCATCACGCTCTACGACCGGAGTTACCCGTACGCCTGGCTCGGGATCCTCGCGAACGTGGCTCCGTCGACCGACGAGCTCATCTATGCGCTGCACGAAGACGGCTTCGCAATGCACTCGATGCGTTCGCCGCACGTCTCCCGGCTCTACCTGCAGGTCGACACCGCGGACTCGCTCGACCAGTGGCCGGACGAACGGATCTGGGAGAACCTGCACGCCCGGCTCGGCGTGCCGGGCTGGACCCTCCAGGAGGGCGAGATCACCGACAAGTCGATCACGCCCATGCGCAGCTTCGTGGCGTCCCGCCTCGCGTACGGCAGTCTCTTCCTCGCGGGGGACGCCGGACACATCGTGCCGCCGACCGGGGCGAAGGGCCTCAACTCCGCCATCGCCGACGTCACCATGCTCGCCGCCGCCCTCGCCGCCCACTACGCGGACGACGACGCCCTCCTCTCCGGTTACGGCGAGGCGGCGCTCCGCCGCCAGTGGCGCGTGCAGCAGTTCTCGCAGTGGATGACCGACCTGCTGCACCGCAACAGCACCGACCTGCAGACGATGGAGTTCGACTACCAGAGCCAGCTCGGCCGTCTCGACTACGTCACGGGCTCGGTGCACGCCCAGCGCGAGCTCGCCGAACAGTATTCCGGACTCCCGTTCTAGCCCCGCACTCCCGACCCCATACTCCCGAGAGGAATCAGCGACATGACCGATACCACGTCACAACACGAGATCTCCGCAGAGATGCAGGCCATCGAGGCGGAAGCCAGGGCCCGCGTCGCGGAGGGCAACGCCCCGGAACTGCACCCGCGTCGCGACTACCCTCCCTATCGCAGTTCGATCCTGCGGCACCCGACCCACGAGCTCGTGCGGGCGGACCCCGAGGAGATCGAACGGCACTCGCCCGCCTTCGGGCACAGCGACGTCAGCCCCCTCGAGAGCGACCTGACCATCCAGCACAACGCCGAACCTCTCGGCGAGCGGATGACGGTGTCCGGGCGGGTGCTCGACGGCGAGGGCCGCCCGGTGCGGCACCAGCTCGTCGAGGTCTGGCAGGCCAACGCCGGCGGACGCTACGTGCACAAGCGCGACCAGCATCCCGCCCCGCTCGACCCCAACTTCACCGGCGTCGGCCGGGTCATCACGGGGGACAACGGCGAATACTCCTTCACCACGATCAAGCCGGGACCCTACCCGTGGCGGAACCACCTGAACGCGTGGCGGCCGGCACACATCCACTTCTCCCTCTTCGGTACCGCGTTCACCCAGCGCCTGATCACCCAGATGTACTTTCCGGGCGACCCGCTCTTCGCGCTCGACCCGATCTACCAGTCGATCACAGACCCCGCAGCGCGCGCCCGGCTGATCGGCGTGTACGACCACGACCTGAGCGTGCCGGAGTTCTCGCTCGGCTACCGGTGGGACATCGTGCTCACCGGTCCGAAATCCACCTGGATGGAAAGTGAAGAAGCCCATGACTGAGTCGCCTGCCGCCCGGTACGTGCAGACCCCCGCGCAGACCGTGGGCCCGTTCTACGGGTTCGCGTTGCCGTACGACGGGGGAGCCGAGCTCGTGCCCGGCCACCACCCGCACGCGATCCGGCTGCACGGAACCGTCTTCGACGGCGCAGGGGAACCGGTGCCCGACGCCATCCTCGAAATCTGGCAGGCCGACGAGACCGGCGCCTTGCGGACCGAACGGGGCTCCCTCGCCCGCGACGGCTTCGGCTTCACGGGCTTCGGCAGGGCGGCCGTCGACTTCGGCGGTCACTACACCTTCACGACGGTCGAGCCCGGCCCGGTCGCGGGCGGTGCGCCGTACGTGCTCGTCACCGTGTTCGCCAGGGGGCTCATCCACCACCTCTTCACCCGGGCCTACTTCCCCGGGAATGCGGAGCTGAATGCCACGGATGCCGTGCTCGCCGCGGTCCCGGCGGACCGGCGGTACACCCTCGTCTGCGTGCAGGAAGGGACCGGGCCGACGGGCGCTGCCTCGTACCGGTTCGACATCCGCCTGCAGGGCGAGAACGAGACCGTGTTCCTGGATTTCGATGCCTGAGTCAGTGCTGCCTGAGTCTTCGATGCCTGAGCCCATTCTCGACGTCGGGCTGCTGGCTCCGCTCGACCACGGCAGCCGGGCGCGGGCGCTCACGAGCGACGCGGCCTGGCTGCAGGCGATGGTCGACACCGAGCTCGCCCTGACCAGGGCGCTCGTCGACGCAGCACTCGCCCCCGAGTGGATGCTCGGCGTCTGCGACACTCTCGCCGACGCCGGTGCGCTCGACCTCGGTGCGATCGCGCGGGAGGGACGCGGCGGCGGCAACCCCGTGATCCCGCTCGTGAAGCACCTCGGGCTCGCCGCGGAACGCGTGCGTGCAGGGGCCTCAGACCACATCCATGTCGGCGCCACGAGCCAGGACGTCCTCGACACGGCGGCGATGCTCGTCGCCGACCGGGTCTGCGGCGAGCTCGCCGACCGGCTCGGGGAATTCGCCGCCGCGCTCGCCGTGCTCGCGGGGCAGCACCGGGACACGATCATGGCCGGCCGCACCCTGGGCCAGCAGGCCTCGCCCACGAGCTTCGGCTTCGTGGCGGCCGGCTGGCTCGACGCCGTGCTCACGGCCGCGACCGCGCTCGCCCGGGTGCGCGCGGGGCTGCCAGCGCAGCTCGGCGGCGCCGTCGGGAACCTCGCCGTGCTCACCGCCATCGCCAACGCCCGCTCCGGGGTCGCCGGGCCGGCGGCATCCACGTCGGGCACCCCGGCCGTCGAGGTCGTCACGGACCGGTTCGCCGCCCGGCTCGGGCTGCGCCGCCCGCTGCTCAGCTGGCACACCGACCGCCTGCCGGTCGTAGAACTTGGATCCGCGCTCGCCGCGGTGACCGGGGTCGCCGGGGCGTTCGCCCTCGACGTGTCCGTGCTGTCCCGCACCGAGATCGCCGAGGTGAACGAGCGGCTCGGTGCGGGACAGGGCGGCTCCAGCGCGATGCCGCACAAGCGCAACCCGGTGACGGCCGTGCTCGTCACGGCCGCAGCGCGCCAGACCCCTGCTCTGCTGGCGTCGCTCTACGGCAGCCTGCTCGCCGAGGACCAGCGCCCGAGCGGAGCCTGGCACGCCGAGTGGCAGACCCTGCGCGAGCTCGAGCGGCTCGCGGTTTCCGCGGTCAGCGGAGCGGCCGACCTCGCCGGGCGCCTCGACGTCCACCCCGGGCGGATGCGGGTCAACCTCGAGTTCACCGACGGGCTCGTCTTCAGCGAACGCGTGACCACCCTGCTCGCCGAGGCCCTCGGGAAGACCAGGGCCTTCGCACTCGTACAGCGTGCCGCCGAGGAATCCCACGAGACCCGGCGACCGCTGCGGGTGACGCTGGGTGGCATGCTGGCAGCAGAGGGCGCCACCGGGGGAGTGACCGACGCACTGCGGGACCGGGCCTGGGCCGCATTCGACGCGGACTCCGGCCTTGGCCAGGGTTCGTCAGCGATCGACCGGGTGCTCGCCCGATACCGGGCACACGTCGAGGCAGAAGTGCCTCGTGAACCGGCAGTGCCTCGTCAACCGGCAGTGCCTGCCCACCCAGCACGGAAGGTTGAACGATGACCCAGCCCTTTCTTCGTGGCACGATTCGCCCTGGCCCGGCTGGCCGGGCTGGCCCGGCTGGCCCGGCTGGCCCGGCTGGCCGGGCGTCGCTGCTCGTTCTCGGACCGTCGCTCGGCACCACGACGACGCTCTGGGACCCGGTCGTCGACGCCCTCGGCGCCCTCGGCGACCCGGCACATCCGGACCTGCGGGTGCTCAGCTTCGATCTGCCCGGACACGGGGTCAGCCCGGCCGCGCGGGAACCGTTCACGGTCGCCGAACTCGCCGACGCGGTGATCGCGCTCGTCGACTCCGCGACGGCCGCCGCCCTCGGTCCGGACGCGGCACCGGAGTCCTTCCACTATGCCGGGATCTCGCTCGGCGGAGCGGTCGGGCTCGAGCTCGGCATCCGCCACCCCGGGCGCCTGCTGAGCCTCACCGTCGTCTGTTCGGCGGCACGGATCGGCACAGCGGAGGGCTGGCACGAGCGCGCCGCACAGATCCGGGCGAGCGGAACGCCCTCGATGGTGATCGGCAGCGCCGAACGCTGGTTCGCTCCGGGGTTCCTTGAGCGCGATCCCGCGGCGGGTGCCGGTGCGCTGAACCGGCTGCTCGACATCGACGACGAGTCATACGCGCTCTGCTGCGAGGCGCTCGCCGGCTTCGACGAGCGCGACGCGGTCGCCGGCATCGCCGTGCAGACGCTCTGCGTCGCCGGGGAACTCGACCTCGCCACGCCGAGTGCCCTCGTCACCGAACTCGCCGCGGCCATTCCCGGCGCCCGGTTCGCCGAGATCGCGGGAGTCGCCCACCTGCCCTCCCTCGAGCGGCCGCGGGACCTCGCAGGCCTGCTCAGGGAACAGCTCGCGGCGACGCCCCCGGCAACGTCTGCGGAGCAGCCGATCGGACAAGCCGTGGCCCAGGATCCCTCCGCACGAACGGCGGCCGAGGTGTACACCGCGGGCCTGGCCGTGCGCCGGGCCGTGCTCGGTGACACGCACGTGGATGCTGCGACGGCCGCGATCACCCCGGAGACCGCCGACTTCCAGGACTTCATCACCCGATACGCCTGGGGTGAAATCTGGACCAGGCCCGGCCTCGACCGGCGCACCCGCAGCTTCCTCACCCTCGCCTGCCTGATCACCGGCGGCCACGAGCACGAGCTCGCGATGCACGTGCGCGCCGCGCTCACCAACGGGCTCAGCCGCGCCGAGATCAGCGAGGCGATGCTGCATACCGCGATCTACGCCGGGGTGCCTGCCGCGAACTCGGCGCTCTCGATAGCCCGCACGACGTTCGCCGCCCTGGACGCGGAGGCCGCCGCCTCTGCACCGACCCCGACACTTCCCTGAACCGGACCGAAGGACTGCTCCATGGATAAGACGTTCACCTCCGCGGCGGCCGCCGTCGCGGACATCCCAGACGGCGCTTCCCTCGCCGTCGGCGGCTTCGGCCTGGTCGGCGTGCCGATCGTGCTGATCCGCGCCCTGCTCGACCGGGGCACGACAGACCTCCGGGTCGTCTCCAACAACTGCGGCGTCGACGGCTGGGGACTCGGTGAGCTGCTCAGGGAGGGCAGGATCAGCAGGGTCATCGCGTCATACATCGGCGAGAACAAGGACTTCGCGCGGCGCTACCTCGGCGGGGACCTCGAGGTCGAGCTCACCCCGCAGGGAACCCTCGCCGAGCGGCTTCGCGCGGGCGGCAGCGGCATCCCGGCGTTCTTCACCGCGAGCGGCGTCGGAACCCTGGTCGCCGACGGCGGCCTGCCCTGGCGCTACGGGCCAGACGGGGAGGTGCTGGTGTCCTCGCCGCCGAAGGAGACCAGGGTGTTCTCCTCGCTCGGAAAGACGCAGGAATACGTGCTCGAGGAGGCGATCGTCACCGACTTCGCCCTGGTGCGCGCCGCTCGCGGCGACCGGCACGGCAATCTGGTCTTCGAGAAGTCGGCCCGCAACTTCAACCCGCCGGCAGCGATGGCCGGCCAGATCACCATCGCCGAGGTCGACGAGCTCGTCGAACCGGGCGAGATCGATCCGGACGACGTGCACCTCGCCGGCATCTACGTGCAACGGATCGTGCAGCTGAACCACGCGGATGCGCATGACCTCCCGATCGAGAAGGTCACGACCCGGCCACGGCCGGGAGACGCCGCCGCGGCCGCGGCATCCGCCCATACCGCCAGAACGGAAGGCTGACATGCCCCTGACCCGCAACGAGATGGCGGCCCGAGCCGCGCAGGAACTCGCCCCCGACAGCTACGTCAACCTCGGGATCGGCCTGCCGACCCTGATCCCGAACTTCCTGCCGGAGGGGGTGCACGTCATCCTGCATTCGGAGAACGGGGTGCTCGGCGTCGGGGCGTACCCGTGGGAGGGCGAGGAGGACCCGAAACTGATCAACGCCGGCAAGGAGACCATCACCGTCAATCCCGGTGCGGCGTACTTCGACTCCGCGCAGAGCTTCGGCATGATCCGTGCCGGAGTCATCGACGTGGCCGTTCTCGGCGCGATGCAGGTCTCGGAGACGGGAGACATCGCGAACTGGGCCGTGCCGGGCAAGATGATCAAAGGTATGGGCGGGGCGATGGACCTCGTGCACGGCGCCGATACCGTGATCGTCGTGATGGAGCATGTCACGCGTGCCGGCGAGCACAAGATCGTGGCGGAGTGCTCCCTTCCCCTGACCGGCAAGCACGTGGTCACCCGGATCATCACCGACCTCGCGGTGATCGACGTCACCGGGGAGGGGCTCGTGCTACGGGAGGTCGCTCCGGGTCTCACCGTCGCGGAGGTGCAGGCCGCGACCGGGGCGCGGCTGCTCGTGCCCGCGGAACCGGGCGTCATCCGCACCCTGCTGTCAGGGGTCGGCGCATGAACGAGCGGATGCGCGAGGTCGTCATCTGCGAACCGGTGCGCACCCCGATCGGGCGCTTCGGCGGGATGTTCGCCACGGTCGCGCCGGCCGACCTCGCCGCCGCCGTGATCGCGGCCCTGCTGGAACGTACCGGCATCGACGGGGGTGTGATCGACGACGTGATCCTCGGGCAGGCCTACCCGACCGCGGAGGCGGCATCCGTCGCCCGCGTCGCCGCCCTCAACGCCGGCCTGCCGGTGACCGTCGGCGGGCTCCAACTCGACCGGCGGTGCGGCTCCGGCCTGCAGGCCGTGCTCGACGCGGCGATGCAGGTGCAGACCGGCATCAGCGACGTCGTCGTGGCCGGCGGGGTCGACTCGATGAGCCAGGCGCCGTTCTACACCGTCGATTCCCGTTTCGGAATCACGGCCGGGCCGGGCCTGCTGCTGCGCGACGCGCTCAGCCGTGGCCGGGAGACCGCCGGCGGCCGCAACTACCCGGTTCCCGGCGGCATGCTCGAGACCGCGGAGAACCTGCGCCGGGAGTACGGCATCGGTCGTACCGAGCAGGACGAGCTCGCCGTGCGGTCCCAGCAGCGCGCCGCGGCGGCCGTTGCAGAGGGCCGCTTCGACGCCGAAATCGTTCCGGTCACGGTTCCGGGGCGAAAGGGCGCCGTCGTCGTCTCCCGCGACGAAACCCCGCGGCCGGACACGACCCTGGCCGGTCTCGGCGGGCTGCGTCCCATTCTCGTGAAGACGGATGCCGCCGCGACGGTCACCGCCGGAAACGCGAGCGGGCAGAACGACGCCGCCGCCGTGTGCCTCGTGACGACCCCTGAGCGCGCCGCGGAGCTCGGGCTCACCCCGCTCGTGCGCCTCGTGACGTGGGCAAGGGCCGGCGTCGAGCCCTCGCGGATGGGCATCGGGCCGGTGCCCGCAACGAAGAAGGCCCTCGAACGCGCAGGCCTCACCCTCGCGGACATTGACCTGATCGAGCTCAATGAGGCATTCGCCGCGCAGGTGCTCGCGGTCAGCCGGGAGTGGAAATTCACCGACGCCGACTGGGAACGCACCAACGTGAACGGTTCCGGCATCTCCCTGGGTCACCCCGTCGGTGCCACCGGCGCACGCATCCTGGCGACCGCGAGCAGGCACCTGCACCGCACCGGGGGGCAGTACCTGCTCGAGACCATGTGCATCGGGGGTGGACAGGGCCTCGCCGCCGTCTTCGAACGGGTGTGATGGGAGGCGATCGCTGTCCGGTCGCTCGGGCCGGGCATCCGGTGCGCGCAAGCCGAAGCAGGAGCCGACCGTGCGCTCCGCAGTTGGCGGCCGTGCTCAGGCGGCCGGGGGCCGGAACGCGAGCGCGAGCTCGACGAGCAGGCGGGCTCCGAAACCGGTCGGTCCCTTGGTCCGCCAGGAGTCGTCGGAGTCCGACTGCATCGGGCCGCACATGTCGACGTGCGCCCAGGGGGTGTCGCCGACGAAGTCCGCGAGGAACAGGGCAGCGGTCGTCGCGCCGGCGAACGGCCCGCCGAGGTTCGACATGTCCGCGACGTCCGAGTCGAGCTGGTTGCGGTAGCGGCGGTCGAGCGGAAGTTGCCAGACTGTCTCGTCGGTGAGGTCGGATGCCGCGCGCACCTGGTCGATGATGTCCTGGTCGTTGCCGAACAGCGCCGCCATCATCGGGCCGAGCGAGACGAGCGCGGCCCCGGTGAGGGTCGCGAGGTCGACGATGGCGTCAACGCCCTCTTCGGTGGCGAGGACGAGCCCGTCCGCCATCACGAGCCGCCCCTCCGCGTCGGTGTTCTTGACTTCGACGGTCGTGCCGCCGCGGATCGTGAGGACGTCACCCATCGCGGTCGCCGAACCGGAGGGCATGTTGTCTGTGCACATCAGATAGGCGGTCACGGCGTTCGTGCAGCCGAGTTCTGTGAGCGCAGTCATCGCGGCGAAGATCGCGCCGGCACCGGACATGTCCATCTTCATCGCGAGGTGCGTGACATCGCCCGGCTTGAGAGCGATCCCGCCGGAGTCGTACATGATGCCCTTGCCGACGAGGGCGAGGTGCCCGGTCGGCTGTTCGGAGGGGCGATACCTGACCTCGATCATCCGGGGCTCTTCGATGCTGCCGGCATTGACGCCGAGGAGGCCGCCGCAGCCGAGCTCGATGAGTTCCGCCTTGTCGAAGACGCTCACCTCGAGCCCGAATTGCGGTGCGAGAGCCTCTGCGAAGTCGCCGAAGACCGTCGCCGTGAGATGGGAGGGCGGGGCGGCCGCAAGGTCGCGCGCGAGGGCCGTCGCCCGGGCGAGGGCGAGGCCGCGTGCGACGCCGCCTGCGTGTGCGGTGCTCCCGACGAGGTCGAGCGCTTCGAGGGGAATGTGGGTGGTCGCCGTTTTGAGTTCGAGGTAGCGATAGCGTGCGAGCACGGCGCCCTCGACGACGGCCGCGCTGGCCGCGACCGGGTCGAGCCCGCTCGCGGCGTCCAGGAGGTCCGTCGCGAGACGGCGTCCCTGCCGGCCGGCCCTGGCGAACGCGGCGGCGGCGTCTCTCAGGGTCGCGGTCGTGAGCAGACCCTGCGCGCCGACGCCGATGGCGACGAGGGTCGGTGCGGATGCCTGGGGGAGCACGAGCGCCTGGCCCACCGCACCGGTGAACCCGGCCTCCGTGAGCGCGGCACGGTCGAGTCCGATCGCCGCGGGGACGGGGCCGTCACTCGAGACGGCGTAGCCGGCGATCGTGGCGCCCTGACCGAAGTCGGGCGTGATCTCGACCCGCGTGCGCAGGTCGAGGGAGGGTCCGGGAGCGAAACTCGCGGGGATCAGTCTGTGGGGCTGGTGGGGCATCGGTGAACCTCGTTCCGGCAGTCGGTTCGGCGGAGCGGGGATTCCGCCGGCGCCAGCATACTGCCGGGTGCGTCCGCGCGGCGAGGATGCTGCGCGGGTACTGTGGGGCTGTGGAATCCGAACGCATACCGCCGCTATCCCTCGTCACCGAGCAGACGCTCGATGTGGCTGCGCACGTCCTCGCGGTGTCCTCGCGGTCAGCCGGCGCCGTCGTCACCTTCGTGGGCCAGGTGCGGGATCACGACCCCGACGCCGCAGGCGCCGTGACGGGCCTCGACTACAGCGCCCATCCGGATGCCGGACGTATCCTCACGGAGATCGCCGCGCGGTTCCGGGCCGGGAACCCCGCGGTGGAGCTCGTCGTCAGCCACCGGATCGGCCACCTCGAGGTCGGCGACCTCGCCCTCGTCGCCGCCGTCGCGAGTGCGCACCGCGCCGACGCCTTCCTGGTCTGCGAGCGTCTCGTCGAGGCGGTCAAGGCCGAGGTCCCGATCTGGAAGAAGCAGTACGAAGTCGACGGCACCCACTCCTGGGTCGGCCTGGGCCTGTAGCGTCTCGAGCGTCTCTGGCGTCCTTCCGCGTGAAGCCCGTCGCGCGCGTTCGATCGGGCTTCGCCCGAACCCGGGCTCCGGGGGTGGACCCGGCGCGTACTCCGCCCGGGCGTCCGAGCCCGTCCTGTCCGTCATCTCCGCTGATTCAGTCGTCGTCGCGGAGGATCTCGCTCCTGCTGGTGAGGGGGATGGGTTTCTGTTCGGGGTCGAGTCCGGGTGGTGGGGTGAGCCAGTAGCCGCCCGTGTCGTCGCGGGTGATGCGCCAGTGTTCGTTGTGGAGCCTGAGGTGGTCGCCGCGGCAGAGCAGGATGCCCTGGTCGAGGTTGGTCTGGCCGGTGTCCTCTTTCCAGTGTTGGATGTGGTGGGTTTCGGTCCAGGAGGGTGGGCGGTCGCAGCCGGGCCACATGCAGCCGCCGTCGCGGAGGGCGAGGGCCGCGCGTTGGGCGGGGCTGAAGGTGCGTTGTTCGCGGCCGAGGTCGACGCCGTGGCCGTGGTCGTCGAAGGTGACGTCGAGGAGTCCGGTGTCGCACCGGTTCCGTTCCAAGGTCTCGGCCGCGACCGTCACCGCAGTCCCCTCGATGACGCCGGGCTGGAGCGCGGGTGACGCGGTTTCGGGGTTCGCCGCAGCGTCGGCTGTGGGTGACGGGGCCTCGGTTGGCGCGGCATCGGTGGTTGTGGTTCCCCTGGGCGCGAAACCGGCGGGTGTGGTGCTCCTGGGGCGGATGGTGATCATGCGGACGGCGGGGCTGCGGCTTCCGGCGATGCGCTTGGGGTCGGCCTTCACGCCGAGTCTCATCAGGGCCAGGAACGCGTCCGCGGTGAGCTGCTCGGTGGTGCGCGGGTCGTCCTGCACCTGCTTCGCCCACGCGGCCTGCTCCTTGTCCACGAAGCGGACCCCGCCCCGGCGGGGGCTGGTGATGGCGTCGTAGGTGCTCATCAGGTATTCGCCGTCTTCCGGGGCGAACAACCCGACCATGCGCACCTGTCCCGTGTGGAGTCGCCAGAACCGTAGGGACCGGTCGTCGTAGGCGGCTTTCTCGCGGGCGGCGATGCCGGCTTCATCGAGCACGTCCCGTACCCTTCGGGCGCGCTTGAACAGCTGGTCAGCGTTCAGGGTCCGCGCTTCGGTGAGGAGCCGGGCGAGGGCGGTGGCGAGTTTCTCCGGGGTGATCGCCCGGTCCAGGTCGCCGAGGCCTTTGCGGAGCGAGTCTGCCTTCTCCACGCTCAGCCAGCCCTCGCGCAGGTCCCGGCCGATTGGTGCGTGCCAGGGCGGCACGGCGGCCGGCGGAACCGGCAGTTCGAGCGGCGGTAGGTCCGGGGCGGCGCCGTCGAGGGGCGGGATCTCGTCGAGCAGCTTCTTCGCGTCGGCGGCTTCGCGGGCGGCTTTCTCGGCGGCGTCGGTCTCAGAGAGCAACCGGCCGACCGCGAAGAGCTTGGCAGCGTCCCCTCTGCTCGATCCGGAGATGCTCTGCAGCAGGTCTTCCGGAGTCCGGAAGCCTTGCCGGGCCGCGAGGCCCTTCCCGCCGAGTTCGGGTCGGGACCGCCGGGCCAGGGTTGCGGCGAACCACGCCGCCTGGGTGTCCAAGGCCCGCCGGGCTCCCGCGATCAACATGTGCCCCTCGAGCACCGCTTCATCGCTGAGCGTGTCGACAGCTGCAGACGAACCGCCCAGGCCGGTGACGACATCCGCCATCGACCGCAACCCGTCGAGCACGCCGCCCTGCACCGGGTCACCGTGCACCGGGTCACCCTGCCCCCGGTCGCCGTGCGGCTGATCGGGTGAAGCGGGTGACTCGGAAAGGTTGGTCATGCCCCCACGTTACGACCGACCACCGACATTCTTTGAGCAAGGCTCAGGTCTGTGGAAACTAGCTCTGATCAGGTACGTGTTGAGGAGATTCCGTCATATTCGCAGCCTGCCGACCTGGCGCAGGTGCTCGACCTCGCCGCGGCGCATGGCGGCTTCGTCGAGCTCACCTTCCCCGAGGCCGGGCGCTATCCGTTCGTCAGCCACGTCATGTCGGATGCGGAGAAGGGTGCCCGTGGGGTCTTAGCCGCCACACCGTGAATCCGGTCTGAAAACGCAGGGAAGGCGCCCCATGCGGCGTGTCGCACCTCACCGGTGAATTTGTTTCGGCGGTGTTTCGCCGCGGTCCTATTCCGGGGCCTCACCGTTTGATCTGGTGTTTATGTTCCGATCACTTCCCTTCGACGAGAATTGTGCGCATTAAAATGAAGTTAATAAGTTTTAAGACGTGGTAGTTTTTCCCCACCTCGCGTGACCCATTCGGGGGAGGAACTTCGGCTGTCGCGAGCGCGGGCATGCCGCACGACCTTGAACAAGGCAACAGCGAGAGGGTCCGACATGGTCCAACTGAAATCCGGGGTCGGAAGAATTCGTTCCGAGTTGATGGTGTCCAAGGGTTGGCTGCAGGGCGTCGCCCTCGTGATGATCTTCGGCTTCGCGGTGATGGGATTCCTCGCCGTGATGACGTACACCGATTCGATGCCCCAGCCCAAACAGGTCGTGGACGAACGGGGAACGGTCGTCTTCACGGGCGCCGAGATCACTGCCGGCCAGCAGACCTTCGTGCAACGCGGCCTTCAGGAATACGGCTCGATCGTCGGACACGGCGGCTATCTCGGTCCCGACTACACTGCCGACTATCTCCGCCGGTCCTCGACCTTCGTCCTCGACGCCCTCACCGCCTCGGGCGTGCAGGACCCGCACGGAGCACTCGTCACGATGATGCGGACCAACCGGTACGACCCGGCAACGGGAAATCTCGTGTTCACGGACCTGCAGATCAGTGCGTTCGAGTCTGTCCAGAAACACTATGCGGACTTCTTCGGCACTCCGACGACCCAGAACGGGCTGATCCCGAGCGTGATCACCGATCCGGCCGAGATCCACGAGCTCACGGCGTTCTTCGCCTGGACCGCGTGGGGCTCCGCGGCCGAACGGCCGGGGCACAACTACTCGTACACCAACAACTGGCCGGCGGAGAAGCTCGTCGACAACGGGCCCACCGCGGACATCATCGTGTGGAGCGGTCTGTCGCTCATTTCGCTGATGGTCGCCCTCGGCGCGCTGTTCGCCCTCTACGGGCGCTGGAGCAAGCGAATGGGCTGGCAGCACGGAGAAGAGACCCCGCCGCTGTCCTTCAGGCAGCCCGGCGACGTCGCCGTCACCCCCGCCCAGTCTGCGACCGCCTGGTTCTTCTTCGTCGTCGCGTTGATGTTCCTCGCGCAGGCGTTCCTCGGCGCGGCCGTCGAACACTACCGGGTCGATCTGACGAGCTTCTTCGGGATCGACCTCGCCCAGCTGCTGCCGATCAACCTCGCCAGGACCTGGCACGTGCAACTCTCCCTGCTCTGGACAGCAGCCTCGTTCCTCGCGGCAGGGATCTTCCTCGCGCCGTATATCTCCGGTCACGAACCGAAGCGGCAGCACTGGCTCGCATACATCCTCCTGGGAGCCCTCGCCCTGGTCGTCGCCGGTTCCCTAGCGGGAGAAGCCCTCAGCATCTTCGGCGTCACCGCCGCCAAGGACTCGCCGTTCTGGGGGATGCAGTGGGAGTACATCGACCTGCCGAAGTTCTGGCAGGGCCTGCTGACCGTCGGGATGTTCATCTGGATCGCGATCATCTACCGCGGTATCCGGGCCCGGCTGAAGTCTGAACACCGGTTCAACCTGCCGTGGCTGTTCTTCTATTCGGGTCTCTCCATCCCCGCCTTCTACGCCGTCGGCATGCTCGCCGGCAGCGAAGTGACACTGAGCGTCGCCGAATTCTGGCGCTTCTGGGTTGTGCATCTCTGGGTCGAGGACTTCCTCGAACTTTTCACGACCGTCATGGTCGCATACATCTTCGTGATGCTCGGCGTCGTGCACCGCCGGATCGCGATGCAGATCATCCTGCTCGACGTGATCCTGTACTCCGCGGGCGGAATCCTCGGAACCATGCACCACCTGTACTTCTCGGGAACCCCCGTCGAGCACATGGCGCTGGGTGCGTTCTTCTCCGCACTCGAGGTGATCCCGCTGACGTTCCTCACTGTGGAAGCGTGGAGCTTCCTGCAACTCGGGGCCCGCCAGCAATCCCGAAGCGCCGCCCCGTTCCCACACCGCTGGTCGGTGATGTTCCTCGTGGCCGTCGGCTTCTGGAACTTCCTCGGCGCCGGCGTCTTCGGATTCCTGATCAACCTCCCGATCGTCTCGTACTACGAGATCGGCACCGCCCTGACCGCCAACCATGCCCACGCGTCGATGATGGGCGTCTACGGGATGATGGGCGTGGGACTATCCCTCTTCGCCCTGCGCTACCTGATTCCGGCCAAACGCTGGCCGGACCGGCTCGCCAAGATCTCGTTCTGGTCGCTCAACATCGGCCTGGCCTGGATGACCTTCGCGACGCTCCTGCCGCTCGGTGTGCTGCAGTTGTGGCACTCCGTCAGCGATGGCTACTTCGAGGCCCGCAGCATGAACTTCATCACCGGAACCGGCAACACGGTCCTGGAATGGCTGCGGATGCCCGGCGACCTCGTCTTCATCTTCGGTGGAGTCGTTCCGTTCGTCTGGATCGCCTGGCTGGGCGTGCGGTACCGCATCAAGGGAACCACCCAGGATGTCCCGATGGAGGCCCTCTTCGTGGAGGCGCAGCCCGCCGGGGCGGTCGGCGGCACTTCCGATGCGGGTGTCGATGGCGCGACACCGGAGTCCGGGTACGGTTCGGGCTACCGCAGGCGCGTCGCCGATCAGGACGGTGAGAACCGGCCGGACAGGGGCGCGTGATGGAGGCGGTCAATCCTGACGTCTGGTTCGCCCTCGGCTACGGCGGCTTCCTGCTGCTCGTGGCGCATGTCCTGGACATCCTGTCCCGGCGCACGGCGGCGGCGACGACGAGCGCGCGGTCCGGGGGATTCGAGTACCACGAGGGACACGACGCCTGGACCTGTTCCGAAGACCAGTGGCTCTGGCCGATCTCCTTCGACCCGGAGAATCGGGTGACCCGGTACCGCGCTTCCCCGACCGTCTGCAATCCGTGCCCGGTCAAGGACGACTGCACTCCGTCCCACGCGGGCCGGGAGGTCGTGCGGAACATCGATTCCTGGCCGAGCTCCGAAGCCGAGCGATTCCACAGGGGGATCGCCTGTGCCGTCGTGGTCCTCGGGGTCATCTGGCCGATCGCCGTCATGTTCCAGGGCCGCACCGGCCTCGAACTGCTCATCCTGGGAGTCGTGTCCGCGATCATCGCAGCGGGCAGCTGGCCGCTCTGGTCCCATCTCCGACGCGCTCCCGCGCGCTTCCCCGATCACCTCACGGCGCTCGGACTCGAAGACAACGAGGACCAGCGGGCCGCCATCTCGGCGAACGAACTCGCCAGGCGGAGCGGCTACGGCAGCATCCGCAAGACGGGACCGCGCACGGTCCCCGGAAAGGAAGCCCGATGACCGGAATACTCGTGACGGCCGGCGTCATCCTCCTGATCGTCGTGGTCTGGTTGACCGTCGCGTTCACGGTCCTGCAGGAGTACGAGCGGGGGGTCGCCTTCCGGTTCGGCCGCCTTCGGCAGCTCCGGGAACCCGGAGTGCAGATGGTCTTTCCGGGCCTCGACACGATGGTCAGGGTGGACCTGCGTATCGTCACCCTCACGATTCCGCCGCAGGACGTCATCACCAAGGACAACGTGCCCGCGCGGGTCAATGCCGTCGTGCTCTTCCAGGTCACCGACCCGCTGCGGTCCGTGATGGCGGTTGAGAACCACGCGGTGGCGACCTCACAGATGGCCCAGACGACCCTGCGCTCCGTCGTCGGGCGAGCGGACCTCGACACCCTGCTCGCGCATCGGGCCGACCTGAACGAGGATCTGGCCAGGAGTATCAATGCGCAGACAGAGCCGTGGGGAGTCCAGGTCAAGGTCGTCGAGATCAAGGACGTCGAGATTCCCCAGGCCATGCAGCGCGCCATGGCGCGCGAGGCCGAAGCCGAGCGGGAGAGGCGGGCGAAGATCATCAACGCCCACGGCGAACTGCAGGCCTCGGAAGAGCTCGGCCAGGCCGCGGAGATCCTCAGCCGCAATCCGGCGTCGCTCCAGCTGCGCTACCTGCAGACCCTGCTCGAGCTCGGCGCGGACCACAACTCGACCGTGGTCTTCCCGCTGCCGATGGACATCATCGGGCCGTTCCTGAAGAAAGTACCGCAGTGGCTCGACCCAACCGAGCCCGGCCGTCCCGGCCAGACTCACGGAGAGAAAACGGATGTGACCGACCATGGCTGACACAGTGCACGCGGAGCGGGGCACGCATGTGCCGACGATCGGTTCGGCTCACGACCGGGGTGTCAGCATCCGCCTGATGCTGATCGGGGTGCTCGTCGGGCTGTTCGGTCCCATCGGCGGCTTCCTCGGCGGCACGATCGTCAACGCCGACCACACTATCGCCGGCCTCGAACCACTGTTCGTCTGGCTCTTCCTCGGCATGATCGTCGGTGGGATCGGCGTCACGGTCGGCATCATCGGCGCCTTGCGCTGGGTTCGCGGCAACCACCACCTCGAATAGCGCTCCGAACCAATTCGACGGAGTTCTTGCCGTTCGGGTCACCCCAGCCGCCCCGGTGCCGAAAACCCCAAGAGTCCGTCGACTGGGTCAGGAAACCGGGACGGTGGCGACCGGCCGGTACGCGCAGCTCGGATCCTCGGCGAGAGGATCGCCGGTGACTGCGTACGCGTGCGAGCGGGAACCGCCGCAGACCGTGCGGAACTCGCACGCTCCGCACCGGCCGCCGAATGAATCCGGGGTGCGCAGCTCCTGGAGTAGCCGCGCCTCCCGGTAGATCTCGGGGAACGACTGCTCACGCACCGAACCGACGGACACGGGCAGGAACCCGCTCGGGTAGACCGCGCCGACGTGGTCGACGAAGGCGAAGCCGCGGCCGGAGTTGACATCGATCGGGGCGCGCGGCGCGCGGCGCCTGGGCTCGTCCCCGGTCAGCAGTTCCGCGGTGTCGCACCGCAACCGGGCGCGCAGCGGGCCGACGGGGAACGCCGCATCGAGATCGGCGACACCGGCGCGCTGGATTGCGATCCGGCGGTAGTGCGGCGCCTCCGTCGTCTTGATCGCGACGAGTTCGGAGACATCGTGCAGCCAGTGCAGCACCTCTTCGGCCTCGGTGGAGGTGAGCGCGTTGAGAAGCTTGCCGCGCCCGGTCGGGACGAGGAAGAACACGCTCCACAGCGTCGTGCCGAGCTCGAGGACCGTCTTCAGGATGGCGGGCAGCTCGTGGACGGTGTCGCGGGTGACGGTCGTGTTGATCTGCAGCCGGCAGCCGACGTCGCGCACCATCCGTGCGGCGACCATCGTGTCGTCGAAGACCCCGTCGACACCGCGGAAGGCATCATGGGTCGCCGCGGATGCCCCGTCGAGGGAGAGCGACACCGCCTTCGCTCCGGCGTCGTGCAGCTCGACAAGGACCTCCCGGGTGAGGCGTGGGGTGACGGAGGGCGAGAGGGCCATGCTGAGGCCCAGGCCCGTTCCGTGGGCCACGAGTTCGGGGAGGTCGGGGCGTTCGAAGGGGTCGCCGCCGGTGAGGACAACGAGCGGGCGAGGCGTGCCGAACGACGCGAGATCGTCCAGGAGCTTCCGGCCCTGGTCGGTGGTCAGCTCGAAGGGATTGCGGGTGCGAATGGCGTCCGCACGGCAATGCGTGCAGACGAGCTGGCAGGCCCGCGTCACCTCCCAGATCACGATGAAGGGACGCTCGCCGGCATCGTGGTGCAGGTGTCGAACGGCGCGCATTGCGGTGTCAGTCACGTGATCCTGGTCCGGTACAGCTCGAATGCGCACCTCAGTTGTTTTTACCACACTTATAGGGAAAACTAGGGGTGTGCCTGCCTCCGACCTCGATGCCCGTACCCACCGCGCCCTCTCCGGCGTGAGCCGGGTCGCCGTCCTCGACGTGCTGCGTACCCACCGGATGCCGCTGGACGTTCCCGCACTCGCGGCGGCGGTCGGCCTGCACCCCAACACCGTTCGCTCGCACCTCGAACGGCTCCTCGAGGTCGGCCTCGTGACCGAGACGGTCGAGGCGCGGACGCGACCTGGCCGTCCCCGCCTGCTCTACGCCGCGGTACCGCCCGAGGCGGAACCCGCCGGGCCCGGTTCCGCCGGGCCGGCAGAATCCGGGACCTCCGAGGAGTCCTACCGACTCCTCGCGGGCCTCCTCGCGGACAGCCTTGCCGCAGGAGCCCCCGACGCGCGCCCCGGCAATGAAAAGGCCGGCGACGCCGGGCGACGCTGGTCGGAACAGTTCGTGCCCGCCGACGAGCCAGCTGCCGGTCCGGTTGATCCCGCTGGAGCGATCGACCGGGTGGTCGAGATACTCGACGGCGTTGGTTTCGCCCCCGCCCTGTCGGAGGACCGCACCGCGATCGAACTGCATCACTGTCCGTTCCTGGACGTCGCGAAAGACCACAGCGCCATCGTGTGCTCCGTGCACCGCGGACTGATGCAGGGTGCACTGGACCGGATGCACGCGCCCACCATCGGCATCCGCCTCGAGCCGTTCGTGCGCCCGGGGGTATGCGTCGCACATGTGCTCTACTCCTCAAACCCGGCACAACATGGCGGCTTCCTGACAAAGAGCGGATAGTAGACCCATGTCTTCGAGCCCACCGTCGAGCTACCGCACGCTCGCGTCGTTCAGCAGAATCAAACTGCTGTACTTTCTGCAACAGCGCGGGACGATGACGGTCGGCGACCTCGCCGAGGCCACCGGGCTGCACCACAACACGACACGCGAACACCTGCAACGCCTGATCAATGACGGATTCGTCACCTGTGAACCCGAAGAGCGCGACGTCAAGGGCCGGCCGCGGATGCTCTACAGTGCGGCTGCCGGCGTCGACCATCGGGAGGGCTCGATCCGGGTCGCGAAGATCGAGGCCGCCGAACGGCGCGGCGACCTGGTCCGGCGGATGCTGCCGGTCAGCGCCGCGATCGACTCGCCCTTGCAACGGCAACTGGACGCCCTCGACGACCACCTCGACCAGACCGGGTTCGACGGGCGGATCGACGCGGACGGGCGTCACGTCAGGCTGCACGATTGTCCGTACAGCGAGATGGTCAAGGAACACCCGGAGGTCTGCCGCGTGCACCTCGGCCTGCTCCAGGGGATCCTGCAGCAGACCGGGGGTCCGCTGACGGCCGACGCGCTGCATCCGCTCGACAAGCCAGACTCCTGCACACTGGACCTCCGGCACTCCGACGAGGGGGCTGAGTGTGAGGAATCCGAGGGGGCCGATGCCGGGCCCGTCCGGGTGCCCACCGAGACCGACGTGGTTATTATTCACGGCGTTTTCCGCTTGTAGCCCGTTCGGGTGCCCGTGAGACTCGGATGCGAGGGTGGTTGCTGAATCGGCAATGCCCGGCACCGCAAGGGGTATGTCGTGAAAACTCTCAAGAACTCGAGCTTCTCGAAGCGCAAAGCCGGCCAGCCCGGCACCAAACCGGGCATCGACGGCCCGATCGCGGACAGCATCCTGAACCTCGGCCGTTTCCTTCGCAGGGGCGAGACCTCGCCGGACCTGCGCTCCCTGTTCCTCGAAGGCGGCAGGGACGCCGACAGCTTCTATCGCGACCGCTGGACCCACGACAAGGAGGTGCGGTCCACCCACGGCGTGAACTGCACCGGCTCCTGTTCGTGGAAGGTGTACGTCAAGGACGGCATCATCACCTGGGAGACCCAGCAGACCGACTACCCCTCCGTCGGCCCTGACTCGCCGGAGTACGAACCCCGCGGCTGCCCCCGTGGCGCAGCATTCAGCTGGTACACCTACTCGCCGACCCGGGTGCGGTACCCCTACGTGCGCGGCGTGCTGCTCAACCTCTACCGTGAGGCGAAGGCACGCCTCGGCGACCCGGTGCTCGCCTGGGCCGACGTCACCGGCAACCCCGAGTCTGCCAAGGCCTACAAGAGCGCTCGCGGCAAGGGCGGCCTGGTGCGCGCGAGCTGGGACGAGGCCGCGGAAATCGTCGCCGCCGCCCACGTGCACACCATCAAGACCTACGGGCCGGACCGGATCGCCGGTTTCTCGCCGATCCCGGCGATGTCGATCGTCTCGCAGGGCGTCGGCAACCGCTTCATCTCCATGCTCGGCGGCACGATGCTGTCCTTCTACGACTGGTACGCCGACCTCCCCGTCGCGAGCCCGCAGGTTTTCGGCGACCAGACCGACGTCCCGGAATCCGCCGACTGGTGGAACTCGTCCTACCTGATCATGTGGGGCTCGAACGTGCCGGTCACCCGCACCCCCGACGCCCACTTCATGGTCGAGGCCCGGTACCGCGGACAGAAGGTCATCACGGTCTCTCCCGACTACGCCGACAACTCCAAGTTCGCGGACGAATGGCTCGCCGTTCACCCCGGCACCGACGGCGCCCTCGCGATCGCGATGGGCCACGTCGTTCTCAAGGAGTTCCTCGTCGACCGGCGGACCCCGCGTTTCGTCGACTACATGAAGCGCTACAGCGACTCCGCCTACCTGATCACGCTCACGAAACGCGGCGACGCCTGGGTGCCCGGCAAGTTCATGACGGCGGATGCCCTCCCCGACACCGAGCCGACGGTCGCGAGCGCGGCGTTCAAGCCGATCCTCCTCGACCAGGACGGCCGCACCGTCATCCCGAACGGATCCATCGGGCACCGCTTCTCCGAAACAGATGTCGGTAAATGGAACCTCGATCTCGAGGGCGTCGACCCGCTGCTCTCGATCATGGACGCGCCCGACTACGACGGCGCATCCGCTTCGGTCGACCTGCCGCGCTTCGACGTGTCGCCGACGACAGACGACGCGGGGGAGCAGCAGGCCGGCGGCGCCGGTATCATCCGCCGCGGCGTGCCCGTGCGGCGCGTCGCCGGCGAACTCGTGACGACCGTCTTCGACCTCCTCCTCGCCCAGTACGGCGTCGGTCGCGACGGGCTGCCGGGCATCTGGCCAACGGGCTACGACGATGCGTCCTCGCCCGGCACCCCTGCCTGGCAGGAGGCCATCACCTCGGTGCCGATGCAGGCTGCCGAACGCATCGGCCGCGAATTCGCGCAGAACGCCGAGGAATCGGGCGGTCGCTCGATGATCCTGATGGGTGCAGGCACGAACCACTGGTTCCATTCCGACACGATCTACCGGGCCTTCCTCGCCCTCACGACGATGACCGGCTGCCAGGGCGTCAACGGCGGCGGCTGGGCCCACTACGTCGGGCAGGAAAAGGTCCGCCCCCTCACCGGCTACGGACAATACGCCTTCGGCCTCGACTGGGTGCGCCCTCCCCGCCAGATGATCGGCACCGGCTTCTTCTACCTCGCGACCGACCAGTGGCGCTACGACGGGCTGTCCGCCGACACCCTCTCGAGCCCGCTCGGAGTCGGTACCTTTGCCGGCCGCACCACCGCGGACTGCCTTGTCGAATCGACGAAGCGCGGCTGGATGCCGAGCTACCCGACGTTCAACCGGAATTCGCTCGACCTCGTCGACGACGCCGTCGCCGCCGGGGTCGACCCGGCCCAGTACGTGGTCGAGTCGCTGGAGGACGGCAGCCTCGCGTACTCGGTCGAGGACCCCGACGCACCGGAGAACTTCCCTCGCGTGATGGTCGTCTGGCGGGCGAACGTACTCGGCTCTTCCGGCAAGGGCAACGAATACTTCCTCAAGCACCTGCTCGGCACCACGAGTGCCGTGCGCGCGCCCGAATCCCCGCCGGAGAAGCGCCCGAAAACGATGAAGTGGCACGAGTCCGCTCCGGAGGGAAAGCTCGACCTCCTCGTGACGAGCGACTTCCGGATGACCTCGACGACCGTCTTCAGCGATGTGGTCCTGCCGCCGGCCACCTGGTACGAGAAGAACGACCTGTCGACGACGGACATGCATCCGTTCATCCACTCGTTCAACCCCGCGATCACGCCGCCGTGGCAGGCGAAGACCGACTTCGACATCTTCCACATCCTCGCGAAGAAGATCTCCGAGCTTTCGGTCGACCACCTCGGCGTGCGCCGGGACATCGTCGCCGTGCCCCTGACGCACGACACCCCCGATGCGATGGCGACCCCGCACGGAACCGTGCAGTACGGCCAGCCGCTCGTGCCCGGCATCACGATGCCCAAGCTCGTCGTCGTCGAGCGCGACTACCCGGGCTTCGCAGACAAGCTCGGCGCACTCGGCCCGCTCACCGCGAAACTGGGCATGGTCACGAAGGGCGTCAAGTTCAATCCCGATGTCGAGGTCGAGTACCTCGGCCGGAAGAACGGTCTCGTCGAGAGCGGCCCCGCTGCCGGCCGGCCGCGCCTCACGACCGCGATCCACGCCTGCGAGATGGTGCTGGCCCTCTCCGGCACCACGAACGGCCGTCTCGGCACCCAGGGCTTCCGGCAGCTCGAGGAGCGCACGGGCATGAAGCTCGCCCACCTCGCGAGCGACAACGAGGGCCGGCGCTTCTCATACCCGGATGTCCAGGGCGCGCCCGTCCCCGTCCTCACCTCCCCGGAGTGGTCCGGCAGCGAGCACGGCGGTCGCAGGTACAGCGCCTTCACGATCAACGTCGAGCACCTCAAACCGTGGCACACGCTGACCGGGCGGCAACACTTCTACCTCGACCACGACTGGATGATCGAGCTGGGGGAGCAGCTGCCGATCTTCAGGCCGCCGCTCGACATGCACCGCCTGTTTGACGACTCGATCGTCGGTTCCACGGCGGCGACCGGTTCGACGGGGTCGAAGGGCCGCGCGGAGGTCGCCGTGCGCTACCTGACGCCGCACTCGAAGTGGTCGATCCACTCCGAATACCAGGACAACCTGATGATGCTCTCGCTGTCCCGCGGCGGGCCGACGATCTGGATGTCACCGCAGGACGCCGACAAGATCGGCGTGCGCGACAACGAATGGATCGAGTCGTACAACCGCAACGGCGTCGTCGTCGCACGGGCCATCGTCTCGCACCGGATGCCGGAGGGCACCGTGTACATGTACCACGCGAAGGACCGCACGATCAACGTACCGATCGCCGAGACGAGCGGCATGCGCGGCGGAACCAACAACTCGCTGACCCGGATCCTGCTCAAGCCCAGCCACCTGATCGGCGGCTACGCCCAGCTGTCCTTCGCCTTCAACTACCTCGGCCCGACCGGGAACCAACGCGACGAGGTCACCGTGATCCGTCGACGCAGCCAGGAGGTTGAGTACTAAATGCGCGTAATGGCCCAAATGTCGATGATCATGAATCTCGACAAGTGCATCGGCTGCCACACCTGCTCCGTGACCTGCAAGCAGGTCTGGACCAACCGCACCGGCGTCGAATACGTCTGGTTCAACAACGTCGAGACGCGGCCAGGCCTCGGTTACCCGAAGCGGTACGAGGACCAGGAGAAGTGGAACGGCGGCTGGGTGCGCAACAAGCGCGGACGCCTGAAACTGCGCTCCGGCGGCCGGCTCAAGCGGCTCGCCACGATCTTCAACAACCCCGACCTGCCCGTCATCGACGACTACTACGAGCCGTGGACCTACGACTACGACATGCTCACCAAAGCTCCGCTCAGCACCGAGAGTCCCGTCGCCCGACCCAAATCCCTACTGACCGGCAAGAACATGGACATCAAGTGGTCAGGCAACTGGGACGACGACCTCGGTGGTTCCCAGGAGACCGCGGCGGAGGACCCCATCCTCGCGACGATGAGCGAGCACGTGAAGATGGAGTTCGAGAACACCTTCATGTTCTACCTGCCACGGATCTGTGAGCACTGCCTGAACCCGGCCTGCGTCGCGGCGTGCCCATCCGGTGCGATGTACAAGCGCGAGGAGGACGGCATCGTCCTCGTCGACGAGGATGCCTGCCGCGGCTGGCGGATGTGCGTCTCGGCCTGCCCATACAAGAAGGTCTACTTCAACCACAAGACCGGCAAGGCGGAGAAGTGCACCCTCTGCTATCCGCTGATCGAACAGGGCAAGCCGACCATCTGCTCGGAGACCTGCGTCGGTCGACTGCGCTACCTGGGCCTGATGCTCTACGACGCCGACGCCGTGCTCGCCGCCGCCGCGATCGAGAACGACCAGGACCTGCTCGAGGCCCAGCGCGGGGTGTTCCTCGACCCGTTCGACCCCGAGGTCATCGCCGCGGCGAAGGCGGAGGGCATGGAGGACGACTGGATCCTCGCCGCGCAGAACAGCCCGATCTACAAGCTCATCTCCGAGTACAAGGTCGCCCTGCCGCTGCACCCCGAGTATCGAACGATGCCGATGGTCTGGTACATCCCGCCGCTGTCCCCGGTCGTCGACGTCATCTCGACGACGAACAACGACGGTGAGGACGCCCGCACCCTGTTCGCCGCAATCGACAAGCTGCGCATCCCCGTCGAATACCTCGCCGGGCTGTTCTCGGCCGGAGATGTCGTCCCGGTCGAATCCTCGCTGCGGAAGCTCGCCGCGATGCGTTCGTACATGCGCGACATCAACCTCGGCCGGGACCGCGACGAGTCCATCCCCGAGGCCGTCGGCATGACCGGCACCGAGATCGAAGCAATGTACCGCCTCCTCGCGATCGCCAAGTACGAGGACCGTTACGTGATCCCGAAGGCGCACGTCGAGACGGCGCGCGAGCTCGAGGAGCTCGCGTGCTCGCTCGACACCGACGGCGGCCCCGGCATGGGCGGCCCGACGTCGACCGCCGCAGGGCCCTATGGCAAGACACCGGGAATGCCGTTCAACGCGACGGTCGACAACTACAACGAGATGATCGGCAAGGGCGGGGAGAAGACCAAGCCGACAACGCCCGGCCGGCTCAACCTGTTGAATTGGAACGGCTCGGGGGCGCCGAAGGGCCTGTTCCCGCCGATCCCGCCGATCATTCCGCCCGTCGCCGACACCGGGAGCCCCGCATGAGGCTCCCGAAGCTTCCGCCGCGCACCGTCAGGGCGATTCCGCTCAGTGCGGAGGACGGCGCCATCGCGCACATGGCGGCGTCGATCCTGCTCGATTATCCGACCATCGAACGCCGGGCGCGGTTTGCGGTCGTCGCCGAATCGGTCACGCTGCTGCCCGACCCGCTTCGGCACGCCTTCGAGGCGTTCCTTGGCGCGGCCGACACCATGGACCAGCAGCAGCTCGAGGTGCACTTCACGGCCACGTTCGACCTCAAACGCAAGTGCTGCCCGTACCTCTCGTACTACGCCGCCGGCGACACCCGTCGCCGGGGCATGGCGCTGGTGCGCTTCGTCGAGGCGTATCGCGCGGCCGGCTGGGAGGTCGCGGCGGACGAACTGCCCGACTACCTTCCGATGGTGCTCGAATTCTCGGCGCTCAGCGATTCGCCCATCGCACAGGAGCTGCTGGCGGCACACCGCGACGGGATCGAGGTGCTCCGCACCGCACTCGAGACCATCGAGAGCCCGTACGCGCACGTCGTCGAAGCGGTCTCCCTCTCACTCCCGAGCATCGATGAGGAAACCCGCGAACGCTACCTGAACCTCGTGAACGAGGGCCCGCCGACGGAGACGGTCGGCATGACCTTCCTCGGCAATCTCAAACCATTTTCGCCGTCCGGCATCGCGAGTGAGGAACTCAGGGTATGAACCCGATCGACTTTCTACTGTGGGTGGCGTTCCCGTACGCGGCCATGGCCGTGTTCGTGGTCGGCCACATCTTCCGGTACCGGCACGACCAGTTCGGCTGGACTTCCCGGTCGAGCCAGGTCTACGAGAACCGGCTGCTTCGCTGGGGATCACCGATGTTCCACTACGGCATCCTGATGGTTCTCGGCGGCCACGTCGTCGGGCTCCTGGTTCCCAAGGAATGGCTCGAATTCGTCGGCGTCTCCAATGAGATCTACCACGTCGGCGCGACCTGGCTCGGCAGTATCGCGGCCGTCCTCACCCTCGCCGGGCTTGCGATCCTGATCTACCGGCGGCGGCTGAACACCCGGGTGCTGCTCGCCACAACGGTGATGGACAAGGTCATGTACCTGCTCCTCGGGGCGACCCTGCTGTTCGGGACCACCGCCACCGTGCTGTTCCAGGTGCTCGGTGCCGGCTACGACTACCGCGGAACCATCTCACCGTGGGTGCGCGGGCTGCTCTCGGCCCAGCCGGACCCGTCGCTGATGGCTCATGTGCCGTTCTTCTTCCAGCTGCACGTACTGACCGCGACCCTGCTGTTCCTGCTCTGGCCGTTCACCAGGCTCGTGCACGTGTTCTCGGCCCCGATCGGCTACATCGTGAGACCGTACATCGTCTACAGGTCGCGCGACTCTCACAGGGGATCCGGCGCGCGCAAGGCCCGCCGCGGCTGGGAGAAGAGCGTACTGCCGGCATCCGCCAGGGACAGGGACGACGCTCGCCGCTAGTCGGACCCGCCTCACTTCGCTCCAGAGAAGCGCCCGCACGACACCGAATCGTGCGGGCGCTTCGTCGTCCCCGCTGGTCTTCGCTCATCCCCGTGTTAACTCAGGAAGACCGGGCGGGCGCGACGAAGGCCCCCGCTCCAGAGAGCGGCGGCCTTCGTCGTGGTGGTGCCAGGTGGTGCGCTGAGCCGGCGGCCGGGTGATGCCGGTCAGCTCGGGTACGGAGCGCCGGGACGTGCGTAGTAGTGCCACGCGAGCCAGGTGCAGAAGACGCAGAAGACCGCGCAGCCGACGAAGAACGCGGTGGGACTGATCGCCGTGAGCGCGATGCCTACGATGAACGGGCCGAATGCCGCGATGGCGCTCGTCCAGGCGATCGCCCCGCCGGCCTGCCGCTTGGGGAAGATCATCGGCATCTGCTTGAACGTGCCGGCGTTCGCAAATCCCGCGAAGGTGAAGATGATGAGCATCCCGGTGAGGAAGCCCCAGAAGTCGGACACGCTGCTCGGGCTGAGGAAGAACGCGGTGACCACGGTGCCGACGGTCATGCCGATACCCCCGATCAGGGTGAAGATCGCGCCGCCCCACCTGTCGCAGAACGGACCGCTGGCCGCGCGCACGAGGGCGCCGACGACGGGGCCGATGAAGGCGAAGGCGAGCGGATTCGGGGCATCGGGAAAGTGCCCGTAGACGTTCAGGATGATCAGGCCCATCTGTGCAGCGAGGCCGCTGTACGCACCGAAACTCATCAGGTAGATGGCCGTCATGATCCAGGTGTGCTTGATCCTGAAGATGTCCATCTGCTGGCGGAAGTTCGCCGTGACCGGGACCCGGCGCAGATAGACGATCGCGAGGACGACGGCGAGGAGTGCCCAGGGGATCAGGACGAGGCCGCCGTTGTGCAGCCAGACCAGGTCGCCCTTGGCGCTGCTCTGAGGGGTGAGCGCCGCGGTGCCGAGCAGGCCGAAGCCGACGACCCACGGCAGCAGCAGCTGCATGAGGCCGATCCCGAAGTTACCGATGCCCGCCTGAAGTCCGAGCGCGGTGCCGGCGAGGCGCTTTGGGAAGAAGTAGCTGGTCGAGGCCATGAATCCGGAAAACGTCCCTCCGCCGATGCCGGCGGAGAAGGCGAGCGCGAGCAGCACCCAGTATGGGGTCGCAGTGTCGCGGGCCGCGAGCGTCCAACCGAGCATCGGCAGGACGAGGAGGGCGGACGACATGGCCACGAGGGACCGGGTGCCCATGATCGGCGGCAGGAACATGAAGACGAGTCGCAGCAATCCGCCGGCGAGTCCGGGGATGGCCACAAGCCAGTAGAGCTGGCCGGGCGCGAGGGAATAGCCGATGTCGTTCAGACGTGGGGCGATCGCGCTCACGAGGTACCAGGCCGCAAAGGCAAGCGTCAGGCTGAAGGTCGTGATCCACAGGGTGCGCCACGCGAGCTTGGGATCCCAGGTTTCTTCATTCTCCGGATCCCAGTTGGAGAGGTCTGGTTTGAGCTTCGACGAGACGAGTGCGGAAGGGACTGACATGTGCTTCCTCGGACTAGGTGGTTTCGGGCCGTGCGGCCCGCGTAACTACCACCCTGACCGTGCGTGCGGACCTCGACAATCGCGGAACACCGTGAAAAATCATTCCCCTCCGATCAGGCCCGGTCAGTCGGATCGTGCCGCTCACACCCGGTCCGCGTCGATCTGCGGTTCAGCCGCCGGCGAAGGGGGGCAACACGTCGACGGTGTCGGTCCCGGCGAGGGGCACCGCGTCATCCGCTGCCCTGATGCCGTTGACCAGCAGGGAACAGCGCGACAGGATCCTGGCGAACTCGGTGCCGTGGCGGTCGGCCAGGAGCGTACGGAGATCGCCGATGCTGGCAACGTCGACGGTCGTGGTCTCAGTGCCCGCGGACTCTGCCACGGCCGCGAAGAAGCGGATGCCGGCCACTAGCGGGTCTCGGTGGGGTGTGTCTTCGCCCACTCGAGGGCCAGCCCGGTGGCGGTGGCGCAGGCCTGCTCGATGTCTGCTGCGGTGCCGCCGTTGCGGGCAGCGGCGAAACCGACGAGGAACGTGCTGAGCGGGGCGGCGGGGCGGGCGACGCCGTGCGCGACGTCGCGGGCGACGTCGAGGAGAGTGCCGACCGGCACGTCGGCCGGATCGAGGTCGAGCCCGGCGGCGAGGACGGCAAGCCAGTCGTCGAGGGCCTCGGGAGGCAGGGGGGTGGAGGTGCTCATGGGTTGTCGCTCCTCGGAGGGGTGGTGCTGACCGGGCTGGGTCCCGACAGGAGCGCGGTGCTCCACTCAACATCCTGCCACGTGTCCACGTCGCGGCTGCTTCCCGAGTCGTCACGGACCCCGACGAGCCGAAGCCCGGACAGGAGGGCGCGCATGCTCGCGCCGTTCGCTGCGGGGCCGAGGCGTGCCGCGGCGTCCCGGAGGGTGCTCGCCCGGTAGAGACCGGCGAGCCACTGGGGGCGACCGTCCGGGTCGGACAGGTGCAGGCCGTCCAGGGCGTCTGTGCCGGTGGTGTTCCTGCCTGCGCGGTCAGCGAGGGCCTGGTCGGCGAGGGCTGCGACGAGGGTGCCGGCGGCATCCGCCGCCCAGGGCAGGTCGCACGCGAGGACGAGCAGCCACTCGGCCGGGGCATCGGCCGGGGCGCCGGCTGAGGTTGCGGTTGAGGGTGCCGCGAGGGCCGCGAGGCCGGCGGCGATGCCCGCGACGGGGCCGCCGAACGGGGGATCCTCGAGCGCCCAGAGCACTCCGGCCGCCTCGGGGCCGGCGGCGACCCGTGCTGACGCCGGCCCGACGACGACGACTCGACGGGCGAGGGTCCGAGCGTCGAGCACCCGGGAAAGCAGTGTGCGGCCCGCGACGTCGACGGCGGCCTTGACGGCGCCGCCGAGCCGGCTGCCGCGGCCGCCCGCAAGCACGATCAGGTCGACCTGAGGGGTGAGGGCTTCAGGCATGGGCGGTCCTACTCGGCGGGGCGCAGCCAGTCGCCGGACTTGCCGCCGGTCTTGCTGATCAGGCGGATGTCCCCGATGCTGACGGACTTGTCGAGTCCCTTCACCATGTCGACGACCGCCAGCGCAGCGATCGACACGGCCGTGAGCGCCTCCATCTCGACGCCGGTGCGGTCGGCCGTGCGGATGGTCGCAGCCACCCGCACGCCGGTGTCTTCGATCGTGAGGTCGACAGCCGCGCCGTGCACCCCGATCACATGGGCGAGGGGCAGCAGGTCCGCGCACTTCTTCGCGCCCTGGATGCCCGCGATGCGCGCGACGGCGAGCACATCGCCCTTGGGCGTCGTGCCGTCGCGCAGCGCGGCGACCACGCGGGGCCCGCAGAACACGAAACCCGCGGCGGTCGCGCTGCGCACGGTCGGCTGCTTCTCGGTCACGTCGACCATCCGGGCCTGGCCGGCGGTATTGAGATGCGTGAACGGCTGCCCGGCCTGCGCATTCGGCGCAGCGTGCCCTTCGGGTCTGGCGGCGGCGGTTTCGTCTCGGGCGGAAGTCATACCACCAGCATGACTCATATCACCAGCATGACCGGGAGCAGGTCGCCCTCAGCCACGGTGTCGGACTCCTCCGGAACGATGGCGAGACCCTCGGCCTGGCCGAGTCCCGCGACGAGGTGCGAGCCGGAACCGCCGGAGGTGGCCGGCCACACGAGGGTCTCCTGGCCACGACGCTCGCAGACGACGGGCATGTACTGCTGGCGGCCGCTCGGTGAGCTCCAACCGCGGGCGACGGTCCCCGTGATCGTCGGACGGGTGGTGGTGCCGTGGCCGCCCATGAACAGGAGCGCCGGGCGTACAAAGGCCTCGAACGAGACGAACGCGCTCACCGGGTTGCCGGGCAGGGCGAACACGATCGGGCCGAGCGCGGCGCTTCCGGCGGAGCCTGTCTTCCCGGTGGTGCTGTTGCTGCCGGTGCCGGCTGCGGGCAGGCGGCCGAAGCCCTGCGGCTTGCCGGGCTGCATCCGCACCGGGCCGAACCACACGCCGAGCGGGGCGAGCACCGCCTTGACGACGTCGTACGCTCCCACGCTGACGCCTCCGGAGAGGATGATCGCGTCGACCGTGCCGATGAGGGAGTCGAGCACGGTGCGCAGGGACTCCTCGTTGTCGGGGACCGCCCCGATCCGGTGCACGACGCCGCCGGCCTGGGCCACTGCAGCGGCGAGCAGGTACGAGTTGGAGTCGGGGATCTGGCCGCGCCGCGCGGGGGTGCCGGGCACGATGAGCTCGTCGCCGGTCGAGATCACCGCGACGCGGGGCGCCGGGTGCACGAGCAACTCAGCGCGGCCGGCGCTCGCGGCTGCGGCGATCCGGGTGGGCCAGAGCGTCGTCCCTGCCCGCAGTATGGTGTCGCCGGCTGCGGCGTCGCTGCCGGCCCTGCGAATGTGGGCTGCCGGCTCCGGCACCCTGAGGATGCCGACCCGGTCGATGCCCCGGTCGGTGTCCTCGATCGGCACGACGGCATCCGCCCCGTCGGGGATCGGCGCCCCGGTCATGATCCGGGCGACCTGCCCGGCGTCGATGCGCGGGTTCTGTGCGGTACCGGCGGCGAGGTCGGCGACGACGGGCAGCACGACCGGGCTCATGGGGGTCGCGGCGAGCAGGTCGGCGCGCCGCACGGCGTAGCCGTCCATCGCCGAGTTGTCGAACGGCGGGGTGTCCGTCGCGCTTGTGACGTCCTCGGCAAGGGCGAGCCCGAGCGCGTGTTCGAGCGGGACCCGGACGGGCTCGAGAATGGGCAACTGCCCCAGGATCCAGTCGAGGTGCTCGGCGACCGGGCGGGCGGATGCCGCGTCAGCGTGCCCGCCGCGCCTCGCGTGATCGTGGTTCCCCGCAGCGCCCTCGGCTACTGCCACGGTCAGCTCCGCGCTTCGACGGACCACTCGGGGGACCAGGTCCCCGACCACTGGGTCGACCACTTCTGGCCGAAACCGGGAGCTCCGCCGTCGGCGACGGCGGCGTCCCAGGCGATGATCCCGCCCTCGAGCAGTGTCAGGTCGGTGAAGCCGTCCGCGGCGAGCGCGGCGGCGGCGCTCAGCGCGCGCGGCCCCTGCGCGCAGTGCAGCACGAGGGGAACGTCGCGCGGCAGCGACGCCAGTCCCTCCGGGGTGCGCAGCTGGTCGAGGGGGAGCAGCAGGGAGCCGGGCACCGCACTCTCGGCGTGTTCACCCGGCTCACGCACGTCGAGGACGATGAAGTCGTCCGCCCCGTTCGCGCGCGCGACCAGGCGGGAGACGAGCTCGGCCGCCGACAGTGTCGGCCAGGTCGGCACGGGGGCTTGCATGTTTGCCGTACCGGAGTCGGTCGCGGCAGCCGCGGCGGCCTCACTGGCGGCCCGGGCGTGCCCTTCCGCGTCTCCGCCTACGAGCGGTACCTCGGTGAACCGCCCGGAGAGGGCGTCGATCACGAGCACCCGCCCGATCAACGGTGCGCCGATGCCGGCGACGAGCTTGATCGCCTCCGTCGCCATCAGCGAACCGACCTGGCCGCAGAGGGCGCCGAGCACGCCGGCCTCCGCGCAACTCGGCACTTCGCCCTCGGCGGGCGGATTCGGGAACAGGTCCCGCAGCTGCACGCCCGCAACGCCGCTCCCTTCGGGCGGGGTGGCCCAGAACACCGAGAGCTGGGCATCGAAGCGCAGCACGGATGCCCAGACGAGCGGCTTCCCCAGTTCGGCGGAGACGTCGTTCACGAGGAACCGGGTCGGGAAATTGTCGGTGCCGTCGATCACGACATCGTACCCGGAGATGAGCGCGCGGGCATTGCCGTGGTCGAGCCGCTCGGCATGCTGGATGACAATGGTCGCCGGGGCGATGGCCGCGATGGACTCCGCGGCACTCACGACCTTCGGCCTGCCGACATCCGCCTGGCCGTGCACGATCTGGCGTTGCAGGTTGCTCGGCTCGACGTCGTCGCCGTCGACGATGCCGATCGTGCCGATCCCGGCCGCCGCCAGGTAGAGCAGGGCCGGGGAGCCGAGGCCGCCCGCGCCGAGCACGAGCACCTTCGCGTTCGCCAGGCGACGCTGGCCGAGCTCGTCGAGCTGCGGCAGGCGGCGTTGACGGGCGGTGCGCACGGATTCGGTCGGGGTGAGCCGGGCGACGGGTTCGACAAGGGGAGGAAGGGCCATGCCCCTTACGCTAGGCGCTCCCGGCGGCCGGCGCATCCGCATCCGCCCAGAGTCTCGGCAACCCCCTTGATATCCCCAGCCGATGGGTGTTTCGTCGAAGACGGCACCACCGAGTAAGCGCCACCCCACAGCGCACCAACTAGCACCACTGCAATCTCGCACGATCGAAACGGCCGTGCACAGAGGATCACTACGCAGAACCTAGGAAGGTATGTAATGACAGGGAACAGAGCAGTTGCCTACAAGAGCCCGGGGCACGTCGAGGTCATCGACATCGACTACCCCACCTTCGAGCTGAAGGACGGGCCCGGCGTCAACCCGGCCAACGTCGGCCGGAAGGTACCGCACGGGGTCATCCTCCGCACGGTCAGCACCAACATCTGCGGCTCGGACCAGCACATGGTCCGTGGACGCACGACAGCCCCGGCCGACCTCGTGCTCGGTCACGAGATCACCGGCGAGGTCGTCGAGACCGGGCCCGATGTCGAGTTCATCAAGGTCGGCGACATCGTGTCGGTCCCGTTCAATATCTCCTGCGGCCGGTGTCGCAACTGCAAGGAGCGCAAGACCGGGATCTGCCTGAACGTCAACCCCGACCGCCCCGGCAGCGCGTACGGCTATGTCGACATGGGCGGCTGGGTCGGCGGCCAGGCCGAGTACGTTCTCGTGCCGTACGCCGACTGGAACCTCCTGAAGTTCCCGGACCGGGACCAGGCCCTCGCGAAGATCATGGACCTGACCATGCTCTCCGACATCTTCCCCACCGGGTTCCACGGGGCGGTGAGCGCCAACGTCGGCGTCGGGTCGACGGTCTACGTCGCAGGAGCAGGGCCGGTCGGCCTCGCGGCAGCGGCATCCGCGCACCTGCTCGGAGCGGCCGCCGTCATCGTCGGCGACCTCAACGGGGAGCGGCTGGCCCAGGCCCGCAGCTTCGGCTGCGAGACGGTCGACCTGCGCAAGGGCGACCCGCAGGACCAGATCGAACAGATCCTCGGCGTCCCAGAGGTCGACTGCGCCGTTGACGCGGTCGGCTTCGAGGCCCGCGGGCACGGCCAGGCGGCGGGGGAGGAGCGGCCGGCGACGGTGCTCAACTCGCTCATGACCATCACCGCCGCCGGCGGCGCGCTCGGCATCCCCGGGCTCTACGTCACCGGTGACCCGGGCGGGGTCGACGAGGCTGCGAAGGTCGGGTCGCTCTCGATCCGGCTGGGGCTCGGCTGGGCGAAGTCGCTGTCCTTCACCACGGGCCAGTGCCCGGTGATGAAGTACAACCGCAAGCTCATGATGGCGATCCTGCACGACAAGGTGCAGATCGCGAAGGCCGTCAACGCCCAGGCGATCAGCCTCGAGGACGCGCCGCGCGGCTACGCCGAGTTCGACGCCGGCAAGTCCGTGAAATATGTGCTCAACCCGAACGGTTACGTCAAGTAGTGAATCAGTGACGTAAGAGCAACCGTTTCGAACGGATGCCCGGCCGGCGCCGCCCCGGTCGGGCATCCGTGTCGCGGGGCCGTGATGACAGAAGATTAGGGTGGAGCGTATGACCGGAAACCCGACACTCACGGACACCCGAGGCCGGCCGCTGCACGACCTGCGGATCTCGGTCACGGACCGGTGCAACTTCCGGTGCGTGTACTGCATGCCGAAGGAGATCTTCGGCCGCGACTTCGCCTTCATGGAACGCGACGAACTGCTCACCTTCGAGGAGATCACCCGGCTCGCCCGGGTGAGCGTCGCGCACGGGGTCGGCAAGATCCGGCTGACCGGAGGGGAGCCGTTGCTGCGCCGCGGCCTCGAAGACCTCGTCGCCGAGCTTGCGGTACTCCGCACCCCGGACGGACGGCCCATCGACATCGCCCTGACCACCAACGGCTCGGCGCTCGCGGTCAAGGCCCAGGCCCTCAAGGACGCGGGACTTCGCCGGGTCACGGTGTCCCTCGACTCCCTCGACGACGCGACCTTCCGGGCCATGAACGACGTGAACTTCCCGGTCGCGAAGGTCCTGCACGGCATCGACGTCGCCGCGGCCGTCGGGCTCGGCCCGGTCAAGGTCAACATGGTCGTCAAGCGCGGCCAGAACGACGGGGACATCCTCGCCATGGCGCGGCATTTCCAGGGCACGCCGGTCATCCTCCGCTTCATCGAATTCATGGACGTCGGATCGAGCAACGGCTGGGAGATGGGCGCCGTCGTGCCGTCCCGCGAGGTGATCGCCCGGATCGACGCCGAACTGCCGCTGGAGGAGATCGCCCCGAACTACACAGGGGAGACCTCGAGCCGCTGGCGGTACCGGGACGGCAGCGGCGAGATCGGGGTGATCTCGAGCGTGACGCAGTCGTTCTGCTCGACCTGCTCCCGCGCCCGGGTGTCGACGGACGGCAAACTCTTCACCTGCCTGTTCGCGACGGAGGGACACGACCTGCGCGCGCTCCTGCGCGGCGGCGCAACGGACGACGACCTCTCCGCCGCCATGGCCGCGGTCTGGCGAGAGCGGACCGACCGGTATTCGGACCTGCGGAGCGCGAAAACGAGCGAACTGCGGGCATCCGGTAAGAAGAAGATCGAGATGTCGTACATCGGAGGGTGACCAGGAACAATGACACGAATCACGGCACGACGAAAGGTTGTCCGGCTCACGGTCGGCGGCCGGAGGACCAGCCGGGAAGACGTGCTCGCCGTCGAGGAGCCGCTCGAGATCCGCGTGAACGGCACCTCGCTCGCGGTCACGATGCGCACGCCCGGCAACGACTATGACCTGGCCGCGGGCTTTCTGGTCTCCGAGGGCGTGATCAGCCGCGGCGAGCATTTCTTCGCGGCGCGCTACTGCGCCGGCGCCACCGTGGACGGAGAGAACACCTACAACGTTCTCGACGTGAGCCTCGCGCCGGGCGTGGCTGCTCCCGACCCGAGCCTCGAGCGGAACTTCCTCACCACGAGCGCGTGCGGGCTCTGCGGCAAGGCGAACATCGACGCCGTGCGCACGCGGTCGGTCTTCACCGTCTCGGACGACCCTGTGCTCCTCGACGCCGAACGCCTCGTCACTTTCCCGGAGGTGCTCCGGGCCGGCCAGCGGGTATTCGAGAAGACCGGCGGCCTGCACGCTGCCGGGCTCTTCGACGCCGCCACCGGGGAACTGCTCGTGCTGCGCGAGGACGTCGGGCGCCACAACGCCGTCGACAAGGTGATCGGATGGGCGGTCAAGGAGGACCGGCTGCCGCTGCGTGGAACCGTGCTCCAGGTTTCCGGCCGGGCGAGTTTCGAACTCGTCCAGAAGGCGGCGATGGCCGGCATCCCGATGCTGGCCGCGGTCTCCGCGCCGTCCTCCCTCGCGGCGGAACTCGCCGCCGAGGTGGGCATGACCCTGGTCGGCTTCCTGCGCGGCGACTCGATGGTGATCTATGCGGGCGCCGAGCGGATCACCGGCGGTGGCGGTCGCGCAGCGGAAGATTTCGCCGGTGCCGAGGGTGCTGAGGGTGCCGAGGGTGCTGCGAGTGTTGCGAGTTCTGCCCCATCGGCCCTTGCCGGTTCCGCAGCGCCGAATTAGTATGTGCGCATACTAACTGTCCCGCTGCGAGGGGCAGCTTCGGACGAGAGGTCATCTGATGTGGAGAACTGAGTACACGGCAGACACCAGCGCCACACCCGCCGCGGTCTGGGCGGCGTTCCGGGACATCCACACCGGGGTCGCCGCGGCCGCGGGCGGGGACGTCTTCGAGATGGACGGTGCATTCACCGTCGGCACGGAGTTGAGCGTGACGCCGGTCGGGCAGGACACGTTCCGATCCCGCATCATCGAACTGGCCCCGAACGAACGGTATGCCGACGAGACCACATTCGGCGACGTCGTGCTGACGTTCCGGCACGTGTTCACACCGAGTGACGGCGGCACGCGGGTCACCCACGAACTCGTGATCACCGGGCAGGATGCTGACGAGATCGGACCGGGGCTCGGCCCGGAGATCAGTGCGGACTTCCCCGAGGCGATGGCCGGGCTGTTCGCGCTCGCCGAGGCATCCGCTGACCCTGCTGACCCTGCTGACCCTGAAGACCCTGACCACTGATGCCGGACGCCGAGGAGAGCGGGCTCGACAGCGAGTTCGCGTCCGCGGAGGACAGCACGGGGCTGATGCTGTGGCGGGTCACCAACGCCTGGCAGGCGGCCCAGCGGGCGGCGCTCCGGCCGTTCGGCCTGACCCATGTGCAGTTCGTGCTGCTCGCCTCGCTCGTGTGGCTCGACACGGACGGGCCGACCACCCAGCGGGAACTCTCCCGCCACGCCGGAACGGACCCGATGATGACCTCGCAGGTGCTGCGCACCCTGGAACGGAAGGACCTCGTGGAACGGCGGGCTCACCCGACGGATGCCCGGGCGAAGTCCCTCAAGGTGACAGTGGCGGGAGCCGAGCTCGCCCGCCACGCGAACGCGGCCGTGGAAGGCGTCGACCAACGTTTCTTCACCCCGCTCGGCGCCGAGCGGGCGGTCTTCACCGGCATGCTCCGCGTGGTGCTCGGCCCGGCGTCCTAACCGGCCGTCGGGACCGGGGCCTGCTCGTGGGCGATGAAGCGCACCGCCATGGCCTTGTAGCCGGGGGTGTTCGACTCGCGGGCGACGAGTTCGCGGTGCATCAGAGCGTTCGCCTCGGGGAAGTACGCGGCGGCACAGCCGCGCGGGGTCGGGTACACCACGAGCCGGAACTCGTCCGCGCGGCGTTCCTCGCCGCGGAAGGTGCTGATCACGTCGACGAGGTCGCGGTCGTGGAAGCCGAGCTCGACGACGTCGTCCTTGTTGATCAGGATGACCCTGCGCCCGTTCGAGATGCCACGGTACCGGTCGTCGAGGCCGTAGAACGTCGTGTTGTACTGGTCGTGGCTGCGGATGGTCTGCAGGATGAGGTGCCCGGCCGGCGGGGTCAGATATTCGAGCGGGCTCACCGTGAACCGGGCGCGGCCGATGTCGGTCGCGAAGCTGCGGGTGTCGCGGGGCGGGTTCGGCAGCACGAAGCCGTTCTTCGTCTTCAGGCGCCGGTTGAAATCGGTGAAGCCGGGCACGACCCGGGAGATGTGGTCGCGGATCAGGTCGTAGTCCTCGCTCATCGCCTTCCAGTCGACGGGGTGTTCGGCGCCGAGGGTCGCGCTCGCCATCCTGGCGACGATGACGGGCTCGGCGAGCAGGTGCTCCGACACGGGATCGAGGCGCCCCTGTGTCGTGCGGACGACCGACATCGAGTCCTCGACGGAGAGCACCTGGCGTCCGCCGGGGTGCTTGTCGTCGGTGTCTGTCCGGCCGAGGGTCGGCAGGATCAAGGAGGTGCGCCCGTGCATCACGTGCGAGCGGTTCGGCTTCGTGGAGATGTGGACCGTGAGCCCGACCCGCTGCATCGCGGCCTCGAGCTTCGCGGTGTCCGAGCAGGCGAGGGCGAAGTTGCCGCCGAGGGACACGAACACGTCGACGTCCTCGTTCTCGAAGGCCTCGACCGTCGCGACGGAGTCCAGGCCGTGCGCGCGCGGGCTCACGATCCCGAACTCCGTGTCGAGGGCGGCGAGGAACGCCTCCTTCGGCTTCTCCCAGACGCCCATGGTGCGGTCGCCCTGCACGTTGGAGTGGCCGCGCACCGGGCAGGCGCCCGCGCCCGGCTTGCCGAAGTTGCCCTGCAGCAGCAGCAGGTTGATGATCTCCTTGAGAGTGTTGACCGAGTGCGGCTGCTGGGTCAGACCGAGCGCCCAGCAGATGATCGTGGCCTTCGAGGTCACGAGCATGCTCGCGACCACGCCGATCTGCAGCCGGGACAGCCCCGTCGCCTTCTCGGTCTCCTCCCAGTCGATCTCGCCGCGCGCGGCCCGGTACTCCTCGAGTCCCTGGGTGTTGGCGTCCATGAAGGCCTGGTCGACGACGGAGCCGGGCACGCGCTTCTCCTCCTCGAGGAGCAGGTGGCCGAGGGCCTGGAACAGGGCGAGGTCCCCGCCGACCTTGATCTGCAGGTATTCGTCGGCGAGCGCGGTGCCGTCGCCGATCAGTCCGGAGACGGACTGCGGGTCCCTGAAGTTGAACAGCCCGGCCTCGGGGAGGGGGTTGACCGCGACGACCCGTCCACCGTTGTCCTTGCATTCCTTCAGGGCTGACAGCATCCGCGGGTGGTTGGTGCCCGGGTTCTGGCCGACGACGAGGATGAGCTCGGCGTGGTGGATGTCCTCGAGGGAGACGGTGCCCTTGCCGATGCCGATCGTCGCGTTCATCGCCGAGCCGGAGGACTCGTGGCACATGTTCGAGCAGTCCGGCAGGTTGTTCGTGCCGATTGAGCGGGCGAAGAGCTGGTAGAGGAACGCGGACTCGTTCGCGGTGCGGCCGGAGGTGTAGAAGACGGTGCGGTCGGGGGTCGTGGCACGGATCTGCTCGCCGATGAGCTCGAACGCGTCGTTCCAGGAGATCTGCGAGTAGTGCGTGTCACCGGGGCGGATGACGACGGGGTGCGTGATGCGGCCCTGGTTGCCGAGCCAGTACTCGGTCTTCGTCGCGAGCTCGGCGATGGAGTGCTCCGCCCAGAATGCGGGGGTCACCTGGCGCACGGTGCTCTCCTCCGCGACGGCCTTCGCGCCGTTCTCGCAGAATTCGGCCGTCTTGCGGTGACCCTGCGACTCCGGCCAGGCGCAACCGGGGCAGTCTGTCCCGTCGCGCTGGTTGAGCCGGAGCAGGGCCCGGGTGGTGCGGCCGATCCCGGCCTGGGCGACGCCGCGCTCGAGCGCTACGACGACGGCTTCGAGGCCCGCCGCGCTGGTCTCCGGCTTCTTCACGACGAGGGAGTCTTCGTTGATGTCCTGGATCGGGGCGTGACGTGTCATGCCATCCATGATGCTCCTTTTGACTGCGTACCGGCACAACGGCAGCCGTCGCAGGGTCTGAGAACGGCGATGCGTCCTCTCGGGTGATTCCCAGCCCGGAAGGGCGCGCGAACCGGGAAAGTGGCGTTGAATCGACAAGGGGCTTTTGTCCCGGCCCACCGGGCCATTCTCGGCCCACCGGCCGACACCAGCCGCGGCATCGCCGGCAGACAGGGAGTTCGACCATGGGAACGCAGAGCACACTGGATTCGCTCCGGAGCGCGGACTCGATCCTCGCCACGATCATGGCCGCAGACGACCTCACCGTTGCAGCGAGCCGGGACGGCGGCACCCGGGCCGTGCGCCTGCTCGCAGAGGCCGCCGTCGATCCGGCAGACCAGGTCACCGCGATCGCCGCGGTGCACGCCCTCGCCCAGGTCTTCGACGAGACGGCGGACGAGGTCCTCGTCTCCCTCCTCGGGCACGAGCAGCTCTTCCTCCGCGAGCACGCGGCCTGGGCGTTCGGCGCCCGCCTGCCCCGCTTCGACGCGGTCGCGCCCCTGCTCGGGATGGTCATCGACGGCGGTTTCGCCGGGATGATCGCCCAGCGCACCCTCGAGCAATGGAGCGCTGCCGTCGCGGCCCCTGTCGCCCTCGCCGTCGAGGGCGCCCTGCTGGGCGTCACCGAGCCGGGCGCCCGGGCCAGACTGGTCGAAACCATCGGCCAGATCTCGGGGCGCATTCCCGAACGCATGCTGTTCCGCGTCGCCGTCGACCCGGCCGAGGCGACAGAGGTGCGGGCCGCCGCGATCGCCGCGATCGGCGACCGGGGCCTCGCCGATGCCGGTCCCGGCTCCCTCTCGGGCGCCGGCGCGGGTATCGGAACCGGGATCGGTTCCAACGACACCGGCCTCCGAATCGTCACCGGACTGGCCGCAGGCAGCGGGGTCCTCGCCGAGGTCGCCAGGCTCGCCGTGATTGACCTGACCGTGCCGCGCTACCCGCGGGCACCGTGGAGCAGCGGAACGACCGTCGCCCAGCTCTTCCTGCACGCTGACATCGACGGCGCGCTGACCCGGGTCGGCTCCGGCGACAACGGCGGCATCGCGACCCTGCTGGTCCGGCTCGGGGACGCGCTCGTCTCCGGACAGTCCGGCAGCGGTGCCGGGACTGGTGCCGGTGATGTCGGCCGGGTGCTGACCCTCTCCCGCGGCGGCTTCGCCTCCGCGCTCGACTGCCTGCCCGAGGTCGCGTCTACCCTGTCCGGCCACGCCTTCGCGACGGTTCCCTTCCTCGGCGAGCCCGTCGCCTCCGCCGACGCCTGGTCCCGCCGGATCGCGACCCAGCGCGGCATCCGCCGGGTGCTCCGTGCCGCGGGGCCGGTCGACGCGATCCACCTGCGGATGGCGGACGTGGGCACCCTCGCCGCCTCGACGGTCGCCAGGGAACTCGACATCCCGGTCGTGTTCACCGTCGCGCCGGACCCGCACAGCCTCATCCGCTCGCTCGAGTCCGCCGGTGCCCTCACCCGCGCGACCTTCGGCACGGCCGATGCCGCCGATCACTTCTGGTTCCGCGTCCGGCTCGTGCAGCGCCTCGCAGCGGATGCCGCGCACACGGTGCTCTTCCCCCGGCCAGACCTCGAGCGTGACCTGCGCGAGCTCGTCGGCATCGACGTGACGCAGCACCCGGAACGCCACTCGATCGTCGCCGAGGGCATCGACATCGGCGTGATCGAGGCTTCGCTCGTCGACGCCGGGGCGAGCGAGGGCACGCCGGTCGCGGAGGTCGTGGCCGCAGCGTACGCCGAGCCAGACCTGGCTGCCCCGCCCGCGTCCGTGGTTCCCGCCCAGATGAGCGTCGAGGGTGCCCTCGCCCTCGGCCAGCTCGACGAGCTCCTCGCAACCCTCCCGCTGGAGCGCCGCGCACTGCCGCTCGCGATCACCGTCGGCCGGCTGCACCGGGTCAAGGGCATGGCAACCCTCGTCGAAACCTGGGCGGCCGATCCGGCGCTCCAGTCCGCCTGCAACCTCCTGATCGTCGGAGGCGACCTCACGGATCCCACTCCGGACGAAGCCGGCCAGCTCGACAGGATCCACGCCGTCGTGCCGCGCGGCGACGCCGCCTCTGCGGGGCTGCTGCTCGCCGGGCACCGCTCCAACGACACCGTCGCCCGCTGGCTCGCCGCCACCCGCCTCGGCCGCACCGGCCTCGCCGCGGCGAACGGCGTGTACGTCTGCGCGAGCATGAAGGAGGAGTTCGGCATCGCGTTGCTCGAGGCGATGGCCGCGGGGCTCACCGTGGTCGCCCCGAACGGCGGGGGACCGGCCACCTACGTCGAGCAGGGAGTGACCGGGTTCCTTGTCGACACCGGGAAGCCGGCAGGCCTCGCCACCGGGGTGCGTGAAGCCCTCGATCTCGCGGCCGGCCCCTTCGGCCCCGAATTCGCCGAGCGCGCCATGGCCATGGTCTCCGGCTCGTTCACGATCCAGGCGATGGCCGCAACCCTCTCCGGGGTGTACCGCGACGTCGCAGAAGCGCACGAGCGCCTCAGGGCGGATGCCGGGAACGGCTACGGCCGGGGACTGGCGTCAAACTGGACGCTGAGCGCCTCATGACCCTGCTCATCATCAGCCCCGACTACGCCTCGCACCTGTTCCCGCTCGCGACCCTCGGCACGGCCTGGCAGGCCGCCGGGGAACGGGTCGTCGTCGCGAGCGGCCCCGCGACGGCCGGAATCGTCGCCGAGTTCGGCTTCGAACGGGTGAACCTGCAGCTCGGCCGCGGTTCGAACCCCGGCACCATCCGGGCGGAACAGCAGCCGAGCGGTGAGGACGACGCCCTCCGCGGCTTCTTCGCCGCGACGAGGCTCGGCCTCGTGCCGACTCTGCAGTTCCAGGCCGAGGCACGCAGCAACGACCTGCTCTGGAACCCGGTCGAGATCGCCAGGGAGGTGCAGCGCATCGTCGCCGAGGTGCGCCCCGACCAGATCATCGTCGACCACCTGGCCTTCAGCGCCCGCCTCGCGCTCGTGAGCGCCGGCATCCGCCACGCCGACGTCGTGCTCGGGCACCCGAGCGCCCTTCCGGTCGGCACCGAGGTCTATGGCTTCCCGTCCGCCTGGCCCGATGCCTTCGCGCCGGAGCCGGATGACCTCGCCGCGCTTCACAGCACCTGCGAGGCGGTGCGTGACACCTTCACCGCCCAGTGGAACGCCGCCCTGCTCGAACTCGACCCGGCGGCCGAGCCGAGCCGTGACGCCTTCACCGAATCCGGCGACGTGCTGATGCTCAACTATCCGGCCGAACTGCACGCACCGGCCCGGACGGCACTGCTGCCGCAGCACGTCTTCCTCGGTTCCGCGGTGCGCGAGGAGGCCCGCGACGCCGAGGTCGAGGCGTGGCTCGCCGACGCCGTCGCGGCCGGCGACGACCGTCCCCTCGTCTACGTGAGCTTCGGGAGCTTCCTCTCGGTGCGCGGCGACGTGCTCGCCCGGGTGGCGGATGCCCTCAACGGCCTCTCCGTCAGGGTCGCCCTCGCGACGGGGTCGACGGACCCCGTCGAGCTCGGCCGGATCCCCGACGCCTGGCTCGTGCGCGGTTTCCTGCCCCAGGTCGCCCTGCTCGGCGCCGCGGACCTCGCCGTCACCCACGGCGGCAACAACAGCGTGACCGAGGCGATGACCGCGGGAGTACCGCTGCTCGTGCTGCCGTTCTCCACCGACCAGTTTGCCGGGGCCGAGGGCGTCGAGACGAGCGGATTCGGGCTCTCGCTCGCGCCCAACACCGCGACGAGCCTCGAGCTCCGCGCCGCAGTCCTCTCGGTGCTCGGGCTTCCGGCCGGCGACCGCGCGCGTCTCGACGCCCTCAGCGACTCACTGCGGGGCGGCGCGGGCCCGCGTCGGGCTTACGAGGCGCTCACTGCGCTCGAAGCCCTCCCTGTCGCGATCGCCTAGCGGTCGATGGCGTAGACGAGGGACTCCTGGACCATGCCGAGCCACTCGTAGATGCTGCTGAGCAGCGGGGCCTCGTCGGCGTCGAGGTGCTGTTCGCCGTCGGGGGAGATCTGGAGGCGCTCGGCAAGCGTGAGCCGGAGGTCGGTGAGCGTGCGCAGCCAGGACTGCACGCCGACGTCGTCGAGGGCGATCGGCATCGGCGGAACCTCGAAGCGGTCGTCCAGGAAGGGCAGAGACGGTTCGTCGGCGATCTCATCGAGGGGTTCCTCGCCGAGTGAGGCGAGCAGGACGCGGGCGTTCGCGAGCTTGCCGTCGAGGAGATCCCCGGAGGTGAAACGGCGGAACTCTGCCGAGGCTTCGGCGTCGTCAGGGTAGGCGTCCGGCAGCAGGCGTCTCAGCGCGGGATCGGCGCTGGTCCCGAGGGCATGGGTCTCCGCGGCGAGCAGGAGCTCGATCAGCTGGCTCGCGGCGAGCCGGAGCAGCCCGAGCTCGACCGATTCGAAGCTCGCGGACACCGTTCCGGCCGGGTCACGGGTGAAGAGCATCAGGAGTCCTCGCGCGAGAGCGTCGCCCAGAGCCCGAAGCCGTGCATCGCCTCGACGTGGCGCTCCATCGACTCCCGGTTCCCGGTGGAGACAATGGCCTTGCCGGAGTTGTGCACCCGCAGCATCAGGCGTTCGGCCTCCTCGGGGGCGACCCCGAAGTAGCTGCGGAACACGTAGGACACATAGGACATCAGGTTGACCGGGTCGTCCCACACGATGGTGACCCAGGGGCGGTCGAGGGAGACGGCTTCACGCAGGTCCGATTTTTCAGAAGTCTTCGGCACCGGTTAAGCCTCACACGCCGGGGTCATTCCCGCCACCAAGACCGGAAACTCATGCACTCGCTCTGTTTTCCGGCGCATGGTGCGGGCGCCCGGCCGCATGCCCGAGCGACGCGACGACGAGGGTGATCACGGCAGAGAGGGCGACGCCCCAGCCGATGTGCACCGAGAGCAGCAGGGCCCCGACGGCGGCGCCGGCGCAGATCAGCAGGATCGCGGCCACCCGGCGGAACCAGGGCTGGCCCTTTCCTCCGCCGAGCCTCGAGTCGGCGGCCAGTCCCGTGATCGTCGACGTCACGACGACCGTCGTGACGTCCTTGACCCCGATGTGCCGGGCGACCCCGGCCTGGAGTCCCATCATCGCGGCGAGGAGGCTCGTGATCACCAGGTCGAAGGGCTGTGGCGGATGCCCGCCCCCGAGGAACAGGGCGATCGCCAGTCCCGCCATGATCACGCCCTGCACCGCGAACAGCACCGTCGCGTGGGTCGTCCAGCCGATCGCAACGGGCCGCAGCACCCGCCCGCCGACGGCGGCCCCGAGCATGAAGGTGAACAGGGCGAGCAGCGGGCCGAGCACAGGCAGGTTGCTCGCGCCGGCGAGGGCCATCCCGAGGATGACGACGTTCCCCGTCATGTTGCCGGTGAACACCTTGTCGAGCCCGAGGTACCCGACGGCATCCGCCAGGCCGGTGGAGAACGTCAGCGCGAGCATGAGGCCGAGGTGGAGGTTCGCGGGATGGCGGCGGAGCTTCTCGAGCACGGGTGATCCTTCGGGACGGGGACTGCTGCAATTGTTTCCTGGAGGTAAAACTCATGTCGATCGTGTCAACAGTGACCTGAAACGTACCGGCTGGTCGAATGGCACGCAAACGGGAGATAGCCTCGATCGCGAGGCACCAATAGTGTGAAGAACCACGTTCTTGTTTCCGTGTTCCTGGAAGGCGCTCCCATGTCGCACGTCGTATTGCAGCCCGGCATGGGGAGCATCGCGCCCGGGCACTACCTTCCGGCCACCCCCCAGACCGTGCTGTGGGGACGCCTGCCCTGCGCAGCGGATGCCGCGGTGTTCTCGATCGGATCCGGTGACACCGTCACGATCGACACTCTCAGCCACGAGGGACTGCTCGAGGACCAGGGTCGGGACCCGCTCGCCTTCTTCGGCGGCCACGGCATCGCAGCGGGCGATGTGCTGGCGGATGCCGTCGCGCTCGCCGCAAGCAACTACCCGCGGGATGCTGAGGCGGACGGCCCGCACGTCGTGACCGGGCCGATCGAGGTGCGCGGGGCGCTGCCGGGCGACCTGCTCCGGATGACCCTGCTCGAGGCGACTCCCCGGGTGCCGTACGGCGTCATCTCGAGTCGCCACGGTCGCGGGGCGCTCCCCGGCGAGTACCCCGACGGACCGGGGACGGTCTCCGTGTTCACCGAGGTCGACACCGATCCCGACTTCGGGACGGAAGCCGGGGCGCTCTTCGGCACCCTCCCGCTCGTTCCCGGTGGCGACCGGGTCGTGCGCTTCCCGCTCGACCCGTTCCTCGGCATCATGGGCGTCGGCGTCGCGGGAGACACCCGGCCGCACTCCGTCCCGCCGGGCGCGCACGGCGGCAACCTCGACATCAGCCTGCTCACCGTCGGCAGCGCGCTCTACCTGCCCGTGCAGGTCCCTGGCGCGCTCGCCTACGTCGGCGACCCGCACTTCGCCCAGGGCGATGGCGAGGTGGCGCTGACCGCACTCGAGGCCAGCCTGCGGGTGCGCATCCGCTTCGACGTCATTCCGGCGGTCGAGGCGGCGGCACTCTTCGGCGAACTGACCGGACCGCTCGCCGAGACGGGCGAGTTCCTCGTGCCGACCGGCCTCGACCCCGACCTCGACGAAGCGATGCGGGCCTGTGTGCGCGCCGCGATCGCCCTGCTCGGGGCGCGGTACGGCATGGACCCGACCCTCGCGTACGCCTACCTGAGCGCGGCGACCGACTTCAACATCTCCCAGGTCGTCGACCGTGTCACGGGCGTGCACGCCCGTATCCGGACGGCGGACTTCGGTGCCTGAGCGCACCCTCGCACCCCACCTCGTGCCGACCTCGGTCACGGGCGAGCTGCCGGCCGGCCTGCTCAGCGCATTCGAGGACTACGAGGCCGCGCTCGCCGCCAATGACCTCGGGGCCCTCGCCGGGTTCTTCGTGCCCGGACCGCACACGCTCCGCGGCGACGCCGCCGGCCTGCTCGTCGGGAGTGATGCGATCGCCGGGTTCCGCGCCGGCCGTCCCGGTGTCGTGCGGCGCAGCATCCGCTCGCTGCACGTGCGCGCCATCGGGACAGACCACGCCCTGATCGTGTCGGAGAACGAGCCGTTCGCCGGCGGGGCCGGGCTCGTGACCCAGCTGTGGAGCCGGACAGCCGCGGGCTGGCGGATCGAGACCGCGCAGGTCGCAGCGTCCGCTCCCGCGATCGACCGCAGCATCTGGCGGGTGGCCGGCACGCCGCTCGTCGCCGGCGAGGTCGGCGGGACCCTCGCGGGCGTTCGGGTCGCGGTCAAGGACCTTTTCGACGTGGCCGGGTTCGCGGTCGGGGCGGGGAACCCGGCCTACCTCGAGAGCGCGACACCCGCGACCGCGAGCGCGCCGTCGCTGACCGCACTCCTCCGGGCAGGGGCCAGCGTGATCGGCATCGCGCAGACCGACGAGTTCGCGTACAGCATCGCCGGGGCCAACGTGCATTCGGGCACGCCCCCGAATCCGCGCGTTCCGGGCGGGCTTCCGGGCGGTTCGTCAAGCGGGCCGGCCGCCGCCGTCGCTCTCGGCCAGGCCGACCTCGCCCTCGCCACCGACACCGCAGGGTCGATCAGGGTGCCGGCCTCGTACCAAGGGCTCTGGGGGCTGCGCACGAGCCATGGCGCCGTCAGCCGCGACGGGGTCCTGCCGCTCGCGCCCTCATTCGACACGGTCGGCTGGCTCGCGAGGGGCCCGGAGGTGCTCAGGACCGCCGCAGCGGCCTCGCTCGACACCGACCGGCAGCTGCCGGTGCCCGCCCGGTTCGCCGTGTGCGCCCAGACCGTCTTCGCCGCGGACGAGGGCGTCCAGGCCGCGTTCGTCGACGCGGTCGACCGCCTCGAGAGGAGCGGACACCTGTCCGCGGTCGAGATCATCTCCCTCGACCCGCTCGCCGACCTGTTCGAGACCTTCCGCACCGTGCAGGCGGCCGAGGCCTGGCGGGCCCACGGCGACTGGGTCGACGCCCACCCCGGGACGCTCGGCCCCGACGTGCGCTCCCGTTTCGCGTTCGCCTCCCTCATCGACGAGGACGAAGCCGCCGGGCACCGGATCGACCTCGCCGAGGCCAGGGAACGGCTCGACGCGGCCCTCGACGGCCGGATCCTGCTGCTGCCCTCCGCCTCGTCGACCGCGCCGGCCCGCACCGCGTCAGGGGCCAGGATCGAAGCGATCCGCACCGCGACACTCTCACTGACCTGCCTCGCCGCGATCGGCGGATACCCCGCCGTGTCCCTTCCCGGCCTCTCCGTCGCAGGGGCGCCGCTCGGGCTCAGCCTCCTCGGGCCGCGGCACAGCGACCTCGCGCTGCTCGACCATGCCGCAGGCCTCGCTCAGGGGCTGGCCGCCGGACTCGCGCCGGATGTCGGGACCGGCACGGCGGAGATCGTGGGTAACACCGTGGAAACGCTCCGTGCCTAAGCTGATGATGTGACGTATCCGCTGCAGTCGACACCCGTTCCGAGCCTTCCGATCAACCCGCCGCAGCGCCTGCTGATGGGGCCGGGGCCGATCAACGCGGATCCCCGGGTGCTGCGCGCCATGTCCGCGCAGCTCGTCGGCCAGTACGACCCGGCGATGACGGGCTACATGACCGAAACGATGGGCCTGTACCGCGACGTATTCCGCACCGGTAATGAACAGACCCTCGTGATCGACGGCACCGCGCGCGCCGGGATCGAGGCCGCCCTCGTCTCGCTGATCCAGCCGGGCGACCGGGTGCTCGTGCCCATCTTCGGGCGCTTCGGGCACCTCCTCCGCGAGATCGCCGAACGCGTCGGCGCCGAGGTGCACGTGCGCGAGGTGCCGTGGGGCACCGTGTTCACGCCCGCCGCGATCGAGCAGGCGATCATCGAGACCCGGCCGGCGCTGCTCGCGATCGTGCACGGCGACACCTCGACGACCCTCGCCCAGCCGCTCGACGAGCTCGGCGACATCTGCGCCAGGCACGGCGTGCTCTTCTACACCGACGCGACGGCCTCGCTCGGCGGCAACACCTTCGAAGCGGATGCCTGGGGCCTCGACGCCGTGACCGCCGGCCTGCAGAAGTGCCTCGCCGGGCCATCCGGTTCTGCGCCGGCAACGTTCTCGGCCCGCGCCGTCGACGTGATCGAATCCCGCCGGAGCATCGAGGCCGGGATCCGCGAACCCGGGGACGCGGTGCTGTCCAACCGGATCCGCTCGAACTACTTCGATCTCGCGATGCTCTTCGACTACTGGGGTCCCCGTCGGCTCAACCACCACACCGAGGCGACGACCGCCCTCTACGGCGCCCGGGAGTGCGCGCGCCTCCTGGTCGAGGAGGGGCTGGCGGACGCCGTCGCCCGGCACCGGCTGCACGGCTCGGCGATGCTCGCGGGAGTGCACGGGCTGGGGCTTTCCGTCTTCGGCGACCCGGCCCACCGGATGAACAACGTCGTCGCGGTCGAGATTCCGGACGGCGTCAACGGTGACGCGGTGCGCGGCTCCCTGCTCGAGGACTTCGGCATCGAGATCGGTACCTCCTTCGGTCCGCTGCACGGCAAGGTCTGGCGGATCGGCGTGATGGGCTACAACGCCCGCAAGGACACCGTGCTGACCACCCTTGCGGCGCTCGAACAGGTGCTCCGGCGCGCGGGGGCATCCGTCACGGGCGGCGGGGGAGTCGGCGCGGCCTGGGACCTGTACGCCGACGCGGACCGTGCCGGTGCCGGGGCCTCCGGGGCCGCCGCCGACGCAGCTGCGGTGCTCTCATGACGGCGGCGGTGCCGACGGTGTCGGATGCCGACGCGGCCGTGATCCTCGCCCGGTGCGAGGAACTCGCCCGGCACTCGTCCCTCACCGACGGGATCGAGCGGACCTACCTCTCCGCGGAGCACGCCGCCGTCAACTACCGCGTCGCCGGCTGGATGGCCGCTGCCGGACTCACGACCTGGCAGGATGCCGCTGGCAACCAGTGCGCACGGCTCTCCGGCCGCACCCGCGGGCTTCCGGCCCTGATGCTCGGCTCCCACCTCGACACCGTGCGCGCGGCGGGCCGCTACGACGGCATCCTCGGCGTGCTCGTGGCCATCACGGTCGCCGGGCGGATCGCCGCCTCCGGCCGGCCGCTGCCGTTCGCCCTCGAGATCGCCGCATTCGGCGACGAGGAGGGCACCCGCTTCGGCACGACCCTGCTCGGCAGCCGGGCCGTCGCCGGCACCTGGCTCGAGTCCTGGTGGGACCTGCGCGACGCGAGCGGCACGAGCCTCCGCGAGGCATTCGCCGCCTTCGGGCTCGACCCCGCCAAGGTCGGCGACGCCGCCCGCGCCCCACAGGAACTCGTCGGCTACCTCGAGGCCCACATCGAGCAGGGGCCCGTGCTCGAGGAGGAGAACCGCGCCCTCGGCGTCGTGACCGGGATCGCAGGGGCCCGTCGCTTCCTGTTGACGGTCACCGGGTCCGCCGGGCACTCCGGGACCCCGTGGCCCCGCCGCCGCGACGCCCTCGCCGGGGCCGCGGAGTGCATCACCACGATCGAACGCATCGCCCGCGCCGAGGGTCTCACCGCGACCGTCGGCCACCTGAGGGTGTTTCCGGACGCCGTCAACGTCATCCCAGGGAAGGTCGAGTTCAGCCTCGACCTGCGTGCGCCGGACGACGCCGACCGCGACAGGGGCTGGACCCTGGTCGAGGCCGCCCTCACCGACATCTGCGCCACACGCGCCCTGCATCTCGACAGCAACCAGGTTCACGAGGCGGCCGCCGTGGCCTGCTCGCCGCGGTTGCGTGCGGCGATTGCGGCGGGCATCCGCTCGACCGAGGGTGGCGCGGAGGCCCCGGCCGAGCCGGCCCCGCGCGAGCTGCCCTCGATCGCCGGTCACGACGCGATGGCGATCGCCGCGATCACCGACGTCGGCATGCTCTTCGTGCGCTGTGCCGGCGGCATCAGTCACCACCCGGACGAGTCGGTCACCTCGGCCGACGTCGCCCTCGCCGTTGACGCCCTCGAGGCCGCCGTCCGAGCCCTCGCCGCAGACTACCCGGCCCGGTAGTCAGCTCACCGCCGTCATGCCTCTGGAACGCCGGGGAGCGTGTCGACGTCGGCGCCCGTCGTGAGGTCGCCGCATTCGACAGGGAGCACGCCGTGGGCGAGCAGATAGGGCCGCGCCCCGGTGTCGCCGGTGAGCTGCGCCCGCAGCGGTTCCCAGTGCGCGCGCCCGATCAGCACCGGATGCCCCGGCCGGCCGCCGAAAACGGCCTGCCTCAGGCTATCCGGGGTCACGCCCGCGTCAGCATCGAGCACCCGCGCCACCGTCGCGGCGTCGAGGTCGGGGACGTCCACGGGAACGACCGCAACGGCGCCCACGGCTCCGGCGAGACCGAGGGCCGTGTCGATCCCCGCGTGCAGCGACGCCGACAGCCCTTCTGCCCAGTCGGCGGCATGCACCACGACCGTCGCACGGTCGGGACCGGCAACCGCAGGGGCCGCCGCGTCGATCAGGCCCGCATCGGTAAGCAGAGCGGCGGCCGCGGCACCCTCGGCTCCGAGCACGACGATGACGGGCGAACAACCCGCCGCGCGGAGCACGCGGACGGTCCGTACGAGCCACGGCACACCGTCGGCCCCGCGCACGAGCGCCTTCGGTTGCCCGAACCGGGAACCGGCCCCCGCTGCCAGCACAAGCCCCGCGACCGGGGCTTTCCCGGCATCCGCCCGGTCGCGCGCTGCGTCTGCATTCACCATGCCCGCCATCGTATGCGCTCTCGCCACGGGCACTCTAGGCTGGACCAGGACGAGGAGAACTGCCATGAAGAGGATGTCGACACCTGAGCTTCGCGAGGCGCTCCTGACCTGCCTGGCCGTACCCCGATGGGTCGACGAGGTCGCGTCGCAGTCACCGTTCGATTCGGCAGCCGCCCTGCTCGCCGCCGCCCGCACGGCCGCGACACCGCTCAGCCGCAGCGAGATCGACGAAGCGCTGTCCGCGCACCCGCGGATCGGCGAGACCCCGCGGGGAGACTCGCAGGCCGCGCGGTTCTCCCGCAGCGAGCAGTCATCCGCCGACGCCGCAGACTCCACCCTCGCCGCGGCCATCGCCGAGGGCAACCGGGCGTACGAGGAGCGGTTCGGCCGGGTCTTCCTGATCCGCGCAGCCGGCCGGTCGCGCACCGAGATCCTCGCCGAACTGCACCGGCGCCTCGCGCTCGACGACGCCGCCGAGTTGAAGATCGTCGGCACCGAACTGCGCGACATCGCCCTGCTCCGGCTGGCCACGCTCGCCGGAACCGTCGCAGAACGCCTCGCCGCCGAGCGGGCCGCCCGGAACGGCGCCGCCGACTCGCCGGACTCCGAGGGTCTCGTCGCGAGCGTGGTCGCCGACGTCGTCGCCGCGACGGCGGCCGCCGGCACCACGACCGCTCCGGCGACCCCTTCCGCCGCCCCGACCGCCGCCGCGACCGCGACTCCCCGAAGCCGCATCACGACCCACGTCCTCGACGCCGTGTCCGGCCGGCCCGCAGCCGGGGTTCCCGTCGAGCTCGAGCGGAAGCTCGAGACCGGCTGGCACGTGCTCGCGAACGCCGGCACGGATGCCGACGGCCGGGTCTCCATGCTCGGTCCCGTCGATCTCCCCGCCGGTCGGTACCGCCTCACCTTCGACACCGGGCGCTACTTCGCCGGAACCGGCCAGCCGACCCTGTACCCGGAAGTCTCGGTGACCATCGACCTGACCGACCCGGCCGAGCACTATCACGTGCCGCTGTTGCTCAGCCCCTTCGCGTACTCGACGTACCGAGGCAGCTGACCCGAGCGGCTGACCGAGGCGTCTGCCCGCCCCTGACCGGCCACAGTCATCCGGGACGACCGCCGGATGAGAGACTGGCGGGGTCGGTGTCCTCACGCGTTCGCACGTGCGGTGATGCGTGCCGAAGTTCGGCCCGCTCAGTGTTTCAGGAGGTGCTCGTGTCCAGGATCCGGGAACGACTGCCGGTCTCACCGGCCAACACCCTCATCGCATGCGCCATACTGATCGGCGCCGTCATCGCTGCGCTTCAGGGCAACGTGGCCGGCGCGTTCGCCCTCCTCGGGGCCGCGGTGTTCTGGGTCGGCGTCGCCCGCTATGCCCGCCGGGCCACCGCACGGGACAGGGACCGGATCGGCACCTTCGAATACCGCGACGCTCGTGACCGGGCACTCGGGAGCCGGGCATTCGCAGGCGTCGGAGTGGTGGCGCTGGCCTGGTCCGGACTCGACGTGATCGGGATGGTCGCGACCGGCCACAACGACGGGACGGCGACCATTCGTTTCCTCGTGCTCATTGCCGCGTTCTCGATCGCGCTCGCGAATGCCCTCGAGAAGGAGCACCCCGAGCCCTGATCGGCGCCGGGAGCTCGGTGCCGCGGGGCGGGGCCGCGCTACTCGGGGGCGAGCACGCGGCGTCCACGCACGAACACTCCCGTGATCGCGGGCTGGCGGAGCGCGAGCAGCAGGGCGAAGAGGGTCTGGTCCGTGGCCATCCGCTCGTCGTCTGCCCGGATGCCACGGTTCAGGACGGTGGCAAGCGGCTCCCAGCGGTCCGGTGCGATGAGCAGGAAGTCGGCGTCCTTGCCCACGTCGAAGTTGCCGAACCTGGCCTCCATGTCGAGGGCGCGGGCGCCGGCAAGGGTGCCGGTGAAGAGCAGCGCGGCGGGGTCGAGCGAGAGACCGGCGTCGCCCGGCTCCGACAGGTGTACCTTGAAGCAGTCGTTGAGCACCCGCGAGATCAGCCACTCGTCGCCGGCGCCGATGTCCGAGCCGATCGCGACGTTCACGCCGAACGAGGTCGTACGCAGCCACGGCATCGTCCCGGAACCGAGGAACTGCTGTGAGGTCGGGCAGTGCGCCACCGAGGTGCCGGTCTCGGCGAGCCTGGCGAGCTCGGCATCCTCGCAGTGCACGGCGTGGGCGAGGATGCTGCGCCGACCGAGCAGGCTCGACCCGCCCCGCTTCGACCCCGGCAGGAACAGCCCGTCGTAGGTGTCGAGGTAGGTGTCGACCCCGTACACCGCCTTCACGGCGTCGATCTCGCCGGTGCCGGGCCGGTTGTTCTCGTTGAGGTGCGAGTGGAAGTACACGCCGCGCTCGCGCGCGTCGTCGTAGAGTTCGCCGAGGCCGGCGAGGGTCTTCGGGGTCACCGAGAGGCTGAACCGGGGCACGACCGCGACCTGCAGCAGCGCCGTCGCGGGGTCGCCGGTGTCGACGGCGTGCCAGCGATCGATCTCGGCCCCGATCAGGTCGAGGGCCTCGGCCTCGCCGGTCAGGAGCGCGCCGGCAGGGCCCGACCCGACGGTCTGCACCCCGCGGCCGCTGACCAGGCGGAGCCCGGCGGCCTGGCTCTCGGCGAAAAGTGCATCCTGGGCGTGCGGGAACGCCGACCCGAAGACGAGGGCGCTCGTTGTGCCGGCCGCGACCCGTCGCCGGGTGAAGTCGCGGGCGATGCGCGCCGCGAACTCGGGGTCGCGCAGCCGGGTCTCGGCGGGGAACACGCAGTTGTCGAGCCACTCGAGCAGCTGGCCGCCGCCGTAGGCGTCGGTCGAGTAGGTCTGCGGGTAGTGCAGGTGGGTGTCGACGAAGCCGGGCAGGATGAACCCGCCGCGGTTGTCCGTCACCGGGTGGTCGCGGAACGCGGCCGGAAGAGCGGCGAATGGCCCGACCCAGGCGATTCTGCCGTCCGCACCTGTGACGAGGGCGCCGTCGGGCAGGGAGACGAGGTGCTCCCGGGCGTCGGCGACCACCGGGGATCCCGCGATGTGGAAGACGTGACCGCGATAGACGTGGGCGGTCGGCGCGGGAACGGCCGACGGATCGGGGGAGGCCGCAGACGCCGGCGCGGGGGTGCTCATCACAGCCATCGTACGGGCGGACCCGCAACGAAAATGACCACCTAGACGAGCCCCGTGTACGAGTCCCAGGCGGGTCCTGCGTCCGCGGCGTCGTCGTGCAGCACGGTCGCCTGGATCAGCCCGTACGGGCGGTCGGCCGCGTGGTACACCTCGTTGTCGTTGGCCACGCCGAAGGGGGAGAGGTCGTAGAGGAAGTGGTGCTTGTTCGGGGCGGACAGGCGCACCTCGGCGACCACGGGAAAGGCCTCGAGCACGGCCCGGCCCATCTCGTAGAGGGTCTGCTGCAGGGCCAGGGAGTGCACGGTCGCGAACTGGCTGACGAGCACCTGCTTGACGCCGTCGTAGGTGGCCTCCCAATCGACATCCGTCGTCGAAAAACGCCAGCCGGCCGTGAGCGAGGTCGCCATCACCCGGTCGGAGGTCGGCTGCAGGAGCGTGTACGGATCCTGCATGAAGCCGGCGAACTCGGAGCCCGTCGACTTGAGGATCACGAGGTCCTTGAGCCCGCCGACCACCCAGGTGCGCCGGTCAGCGCCCCTGCCCTCGACCGTGATCGCCGCCGTGCGCACCTCCTGGCCGCGCCGCACCCAGGTGTGGTCGTGCTCACTGCCGTCGATGAGAACCCGTTGCCAGGCGAACTCCTCGATCTCGACCCTGGCGGTGTGCACGGGCTCGACCGTGTCGACGAAGTGGGCGGCGAGGTCGAGGCCGTAGTTCTCGATCGAGAGCAGCCCCTTCTCTTTCGCGAAGGAGTATGCGGTCTGCTTCTGGGTGTCGGTCGGCAGCACGTTCAGCTGGTCGCCCGCGAGGTGCGCCCTGGCGAAGTCGCCGCGGAGCGCGGTCGAGACGCTGATGTCGTGGATCTCGTGCCGGGGGGAGTCGCGGTAGATGCGTACAACCCGGTTTTCCGCTTTTCCGTACCGGTTGGGTCCGAGGATGATCGACATCGGGTGGTGCTCCTTCTGGTGGGTGGGGAAGGGTGGGGATTCAGGGCGTGGGGGCCGGGCGCGTGGGGGCCGGGCGCGTGGGCGCCGGGCGGCGGAGCAGGGCGCCCCGGGGAGGGTGTTCCGGGCGGGCGGATGCCGCGGGCGACGTGATCCCGTTACCCGCCCCGGTGTCGTGCACGAGCGCGCCGGCGAGCCAGGTGCCGTGCACCCGTCCCCTGAGCGTCGCGCCGTCGAACGCGCTCACCGGGTTCTTGTGCTGCAGGGCGCCGACGTCGACCGTGAACGACTCCTCCGGCGCGAAGGAGACGAGGTCGGCATCCGCCCCCGGCCGGATGATCCCCTTGCCGGTGAGCCCCGCGAAGCGCGCCGTCGCGGTCGACATCCAGCCGATCACCCGGTCGAGGCCGATCCCGGCCGCGCCGGCGGCCGTCCAGACCGCGGGCAGGCTCAGCTCGAGGCCGGAGATCCCGCCCCAGGCGAGGCCGAAGTCGCCGCCGTGGCCGAGCTTGAGCTCCCGGGTCGCTGGCGAGTGGTCGGAGGCGACGAGGTCGATCGTGCCGTCGAGCAGGCCGGCCCAGAGCAGCTCGCGGTTGGCGGCGTCCCGGATCGGCGGGCAGCACTTGAAGGCCGTCGCTCCGTCCGGGATCTGTTCCGCGGCGAAGGACAGGTAGTGCGGGCAGGTCTCGACCGTGATCGGCAGTCCCTCTGCCCGTGCCGCCCGCAGCCGCGGCAGCGCGGCGCCCGCCGAAAGGTGCAGGATGTGCGCGCTCACGCCCGTGCGGCGGACCGCGTCGATCACGCGGTCGATCGCGCTCGCTTCGGCCTGCGGCGGGCGGCTCGCGAGGAAGCCGGCGTAGGAGCGCCCGGTGGCCGGCGGGGCCGCGTCGAGTTCGGCGGGGTCTTCGGCGTGCACGAGCAGCAGGCCGCCGAATGCGGAGATCTCGGCGGCGGCCGCGAGGAGTTCCGCGGAGGAGAGCGCGGGGAACTCCTCGACGCCGGAGGGGGAGAGGAAGGCCTTGAACCCGAATACACCGGCTGAGTGCAGCTCGCGCAGGGTGCCGAGGTTGCCGGGGACCGCCCCGCCCCAGAAGCCGACGTTGACGCTCGCCTGCGGGCCGGCGGCCGCACGCTTGAGGTCGAGGCCGCTGACCGTCGTCGTCGGCGGGATGCTGTTGAGCGGCATGTCGATCACCGTCGTGACCCCGCCGGCCGCGGCGGCGCGGGTGGCGCTCGCGAAGCCCTCCCAGTCCGTCCGACCTGGCTCGTTGACGTGCACGTGGGTGTCGACGAGACCGGGCAGAAGCACGCGCCCGCTCGGCAGGCGGATGTCCGTGGCCGCCCCGTCGGACAGGCCGGAGTCAGCGATCGGCCGGGTCTCGACAGGTTCGTCGATCGGCAGGATCGCGGTGACGATCCCGCCCGTGATCGTCACCGCCCCGCGCACGAAGCCGGCAGGCGTGAGCACGGCGTCCGCCCGGATCACCCGGTCGACTCGTTCGCGCATCTGTCCTCCTGCCTGCTGGAATCTCAGGCCGTGACGCTGGCCAGATGGTCTAGCAAACACCCTGGTGAGGACCGCGGGGTGCCAATCGGGACTCTTGAAACGCGATCGTCACACGCCGGACGGTTGTCCGTAATACGGGCCCCGCCGCGCCTCCCTGGCAGGGTTCTGCGGGACCGGTTTCGCGGGCCGGACCGGCCTCCGGTCCCGGCTAGGCCGGGTTCGCCGCGAGGAAGGCGTCGATCTCGGAGAGGTACCCCTGTCGGTCGGCGTCGGACAACCAGCTCGCCTCGAAGGAGTTCCGGGCCAGCTGGACGAGCTCGTCCCTGCCGATGCCGGCCTGCCGGGCGAATGCCGTATAGGTGTCGGCGACATAAGCCCCGAAGTACGCGGGGTCGTCGGAGTTGAGGGTGACGAGCACGCCGAGGCGGAGCAGCTCGACGATCTCCCGCGCCTTCATGTCCGAGGTCACGAAACTGTTCGAGACCGGGCAGCAGGTCAGGCCGATCCGGCGTTCCCGGACGAGGGCGACGAGCGCCGGGTCCTCGAGGATGTTCGTGCCGTGGTCGATCCGGTCGACCCTGACCTCGCCGAGCACCTGGCGGATGTTCTCGATGCTGCCGACCTGGTCGATGTCGCAGTGCATCGTGAGCCTGAGGCCGGCCTCACGGGCGAGCCGGAAGACCTCGGCGAACTTCGCCGGGGGATTGCCGCGCTCGTCGGAGTCGAGCCCGACGCCGACGATCAGGTCGCGGTAGGGCAGGGCGGCCAGCAGGGTCTCGTGGGCGCTCTCGGCGGATGCGTCACGCAGGAAACAGAGGATCAGCTCGGCGGAGAGACCGTAACCGGCCGCATCCGCTGCAGCACGGTGCAGTCCGGTGATCACGGTCTCGAAGGGCACGCCGCGCGTCGTGTGCGCCTGCGGGTCGAAGAAGGCCTCGACGTGGCGGACCCCGTCTGCGGAGGCGCGACGGAAGTACGCGGTGGCGAGGTCGTAGAAGTCCTGCTCGGTGATCAGCACGTTCATCGCGGGGTAGTACACCGCGAGGAAGCTTGCGAGGGAGTCGAAGGCATAGCTCGCGCGCACCTCCTCGACCGTCGACTGGCCGATATCGACACCGTTGCGCGTGGCGAGGGCGAGTTTGAGGTCGGGTTCGAGGGTGCCTTCGAGGTGCACATGCAGCTCCGCTTTGGGCAATCCGGACACAAACGCGGCAGTAGGCTCAGTAACGGACGGCATCGGGGCTCCTTTTCGGGCGGACGCCGTGACCGTATCACGCGGCAGATGCACTTTTCCTCCCGCGACGGGTATCCAGCATGCTGCAACACGACGGAAACACTGTCGAGGTCGCAGCGTCATCTGCGGGGCCTAAATTCAGGGAACCCGCACGTGTGCCGCACAGCATTACACAGCAGCCGTTTTCCCTGACGGCACCCCCAACGGCACCCCACGAGCATCATCGAGAGGAACAGCTTCATGACCCGGACCCAAGGTTTAACAGCACACCGTTCACCGGCAGGGCGTCCCGCCCGTCGCATCCTGCAGGGAATTGCCGCTGCGGCAGCCGTGACCATCGCGCTCACCTCCTGCGCGACGAGTTCCACGCCGGCAGCCTCGGCTTCCGGTGCGCCCGCGTCCTTCGGCACCGCGAGCATCCAGCTGTCCTGGATCAAGAACACCGAGTTCATGGGTGAGTTCCTCGCCGACTCCAACGGCGACTTCACCAAGGCCGGCTTCGATTCCGTCGACCTCATCGCCGGCCCGGCATCCGCTGAAGCGGGCGTCATCTCCGGCACGGTCGACCTCGGCATCGGCAACGCGATCTCCACCGGAACCGTCATCGCGAACGAAGGCGCCCCGATCAAGATCATCGGCGCCACGTACCAAAAGAACCCGTTCTCGATCCTCTCGCTCGCCAAGGTGGGCAACATCAAGACCCTCGCCGACCTCAAGGGCAAGAAGATCGGCGTGCAGGCGAGCAACCAGAGCCTCTGGGACGCGTTCCTCAAGGTCAACAACATCGACCCGGCCTCGCTGACCACCGTCCCCGTCGAGTACGACCCGACCCCGCTCTTCAACGGCGAGGTCGACGGCTGGTTCTCCTACCTCACCAACGAGGGCATCGACGCAGACCTCAAGGGCCTCGGCCCGGTCAACCTGCCGCTCGCCGACAACGGGCTCCCGTTCGTCGCGGAGACCTTCACGGCCTCCGACAAGGAGATCTCGGGTGACCGCGCGAAGCTCAAGGGCCTCCTGATCGCCGAGATCAAGGGCTGGGCCGCCGCCATCAAGGACCCGGCCGCCTCCGCCAAGCTCACGATCGACAAGTATGGGGCAGACCTCGGCCTCACGATCGAGAAGGAGACGAAGCAGGCCACGATCCAGTCGACCGACCTCATCGTCAGCGACGACACCGTCAAGAACGGCCTCTTCACCATCAGCGATAAGCTGCAGCAGGAGAGCATCAAGACGCTCGCTGCCGCCGGTGTCACCATCACGGCCGACAAGCTCTTCGACATGAGCCTGCTGTCCGAGGTCTACGCGGAGAACCCCGACCTGGTCAACTACGCCAAGTAGGCGGTTCCTCTTCAAGCACGACAGCACCACCAGCAGTACGCAGGCACACCGAAACGAGGCCGCCCCGAAAGCGGCCGACGACGCCCAGTAAAGGAACACACCCTGTGAGTACGACCGATGCCGGTGTCCAGAGCAACGCTCTGGGCACCGGCCTCCACATTTCCGGGCTCCACAAGGTCTTCACCGTGGGCCGGAAGGAAGTCTCCGCGCTCGAGGACGCGACCCTGCACACCGACAAGGGCAGTTTCCTGTCGCTGCTCGGCCCGTCCGGCTGCGGGAAGTCCACGATCCTGCGCATCCTCGCCGGCCTCGAGGAGCCCACGAGCGGCACCGCGAAGGTCGACGGCAAGACGCCCGCCGAGCTGCGCAGCGGCCACGAACTCGGCATCGCCTTCCAGGACGCTGCGCTGCTGCCCTGGCGCAGCGTGCGCGGCAACATCAAGCTTCCCTTCGAGGTCGCACGGATGCCCGTCGACGAGGACTACGTCTCCGAACTGATCAACCTGGTCGGCCTCAAGGCCTTCGAACACGCCAAACCCGCGCAGCTCTCCGGCGGAATGCGGCAGCGGGTGTCCATCGCCCGGTCGCTCGTGCTGAAGCCCTCCGTTCTGCTGCTCGACGAACCCTTCGGCGCCCTCGACGACATGACCCGCCAGCGCCTCAACATCGAACTCCTCAGGATCTGGACCGAGAAGCCCGCGACCACGATGATGGTCACGCACGGCATCTCGGAGGCCATCTTCCTCTCGGACCAGGTCGCGGTGATGAGCCCCCGACCCGGCCGCATCAAGGAGGTCATCGACATCGACCTGCCCCGTCCGCGGCATCCGGACATGATGCGCTCCCACGAATTCCACGCCCTGCACGACCGCGCCTCCGAACTGCTCTTCAGCCCCGACGCCCTCTCCGTGGCGGAGACGGACTGATGCGCGGTCTCGCCTCGTTCCGCACGCTCCCGGCCTGGGCGACCGGGCTGATCGGCGTCGTCGTCGTCATCGTCCTGTGGTGGCTCGGCGCCGCCACGATCTTCCGCGGCATCGGCACCGTACCCGGCGGGGCGATCCCGACACCGGGCGCCGTCGTCGCCCAGCTCGTCTCGGACGGGTGGGCGTTCTACCTGTCCCACGTGTCGATCACCGTGGGTGAGGCGATCGTCGGCTTCCTCTGGGGCAATGCGGCCGCGCTCGTCCTCGCCGGCCTCGTGCTCGTCGTTCCCCGGATCGAGAAGGTCGCGCTGCAGATCGCGGTCATCACGTACTGCATCCCGATCGTCGCGATCGGCCCGATCGCCTACATCGTGATCGGAGCCCCGCGCGGCGGTGAGCTTTCCGGCACCGCGATCTTCCTCGCGGCCATGTCCGTGTTCTTCACGACCGTCGTCGGTTCCCTCGTCGGTCTCAAGGCCGCGACCCCCGCGAGTCTCGACCTCGTCACCGTCTACGGCGGCGGACGGTTCATGCAGCTCCGCAAGGTGCGGCTGATGGCCGGGCTGCCGAGCGTGCTCTCCGCCCTGCAGATCGCGGCCCCCGCCGCGCTGCTCGGCGCGATCCTCGGCGAATACCTCGGCGGCGTCGACCGTGGCCTCGGCATCGCGATGCTCGCGGCCGGGTCCGCGGCGAACGTCGACAGGGTCTGGGGGCTCGCGCTCGTCGCCGGTCTCCTCGCCGGCCTCGGCTACAGCCTCTTCGGACTGATCAGCAAGCTCGCGACACCCTGGCTGACGGGACGGAGCTCCTGATGGCCCTCGAGACCATGTCGGCGGCCCGCCCGCCGAGCGCAGCGAAGGTCGCCCGCGGCCTCGGCGCCGTCATCGGGCGCGCCGCGCTCACCGGCCTGATCACCCTCGTCATCGTCCTCGTCGCCTGGCAGGGCCTGATCCTGCTTCTCGGGGTGTCCCCGTTCATCGCCAAGGGACCCCTCGACGTCTGGAACTGGCTGTTCACCGTTCCGAACGCCGCCGTCAACCGCACGACGATCCTGACCAACCTCACCGTCACCCTCGGGGATGCCTTCCTCGGCTTCGTCGCCGGCCTCGTCGTTGCCCTCGTGCTCGCGATCGCGTTCACGCTCTCCCGCGGTATCGAGAGCGCGCTGATGCCGATCGCGCTGCTGTTGCGATCGGTGCCTCTCGTCGCCCTCGTGCCGGTGATCAGCCTGATCACCGGGCGCGGACCGAGCCTTGTCGTCGTGATGGGCGCAATCGTGGTGCTGTTCCCCGCGCTCGTGAACATCGCGTTCGGGCTGCGGTCGTCGTCGCCGCAGATCAACGACGTCATCGCCGTCTACGGCGGCAACGCCTTCACGGCGCTTCGCAAGGTCGCGCTGCCGAGCTCGCTTCCGTCGTTCTTCGCGGCCGTCAAGATCTCGATCCCCGGCGCGATCACCGGCGCGCTCCTCGCCGAATGGCTCTCGACCGGACAGGGCCTCGGCCACGGCATCGTGATCGCCGTCGCCCAGGTGAAGAACTACGAGGTGTGGGCATCCGTCGTGGCGATCACGCTTGTGTCGATCGTGCTGTACGGCGTCGCGCAGCTCGTGGAGAACCTCGTGCTGCGCCGGATGGGCATGGAGAGCAGCACCGGGGCCTAGCCCCGCGCTCGGCGGTTGCGACAGCCGTAGTGGGCGCATCGGCGCGGGACTACTGTTCCTGGCATGGAGACGTCACAGAACCGTAAGCCGATGGGCAGTCTCAAGACTCCGACCCCGGTGCTCAAAGCACTGGCCGCCCAGCTCGGGCATCCGAGCGGGTGGCGAGGGCGGCTGGTGGGGCGGATGCTCAACCGACGCAACCGGGGAATCATCCGCGCCGCCGTGGACGCACTCGAGGCCACGCCGGATGCCCGGCTCGCCGATGTCGGTTTCGGCGGCGGTGTCGGGATCGAGCTGCTGCTCGACACGGTCGGACCGGACGGGCACGTCGCCGGAGTCGACCAGTCGGAAACGATGGTCGATGCCGCGCATCGGAGGTTCCGCGACGACCTCACCGCCGGTCGGCTGTCGCTGTTCGAGGCGTCGATGGAGTACCTCCCGCTCGCGGATGCGAGCCTCGACGGGGTGATCACCCTCAACACGTTCTACTTCCTGCCTGACCTCGGCCGGGCGGCGGCCGAGTTCGCGCGCGTGCTCCGGCCCGGCGGCCGTCTCGTGGCGGGCGTTTTCGACCCGGCCGCGATGCAGCGGATGCCCGTGGTCGAGCACGGCTTCCGGGTGCGTCCCACCGAGGAGATCACCTCCGCCCTCGAGGCCGCGGGCCTCGTGCAGACCCGGCATCTCCGTGTCGGACACGGCCCGGACGCGTACCACCTGCTGCTCGCATCGCCTGCCCCCGCCCGCGCGTAGCGAGGGGTACCTTTCCGGTCGAGGGGTACCCGTGCACCGGGCGCTCTCGACCGGAAAGGTGACTCTCAGGGGTGCATCAGGCGCCAGATGCGGTCACGGGACATCGGCAGCTCGTACGGGCGGATGCCGATCGCGTCACGGACCGCGTTCGCGAGCGCAGGAGCGACCGGGTTGTACGGCGACTCGCTCATCGACTTGGCGCCATAGGGGCCGAGGTCGTCACTCGTCTCCGCGAAGTACACCTCGGTGACGGGCAGGTCCGCGAGCAGGGGCACGTGGTAGTTGCGCATCACGCTCGTCGTCACGGTGCCCGCGCCGTCGAGCTGGACCTCTTCGTAGAGCGCCGTGCCGATCGCCTGGGCCACACCGCCCTCGATCTGGCCGCGGCACTGCGCCGGGTTCATCACGACGCCGGCATCCGCGGACTGGATCGACTGCAGGATCCGCACCTCGCCGGTGAGGGTGCTCACGGCGACCCGGAAGGCCTGCACGTTGAAGGCGACCGAACGCACGGCGCCCTCCTCGGAGCTCGTGCCGCGGAGAACGGTGCCGGCCGCCGCGCGCGCGGCGAGGTCGGTGAGGGAAACGACGGTGCTGCCGCAGCGGAGGCCGTCGGGCTCGAGGAGCCAGGCGTCGGCGGGGGCGCCGGGGTGGGCATCCGTCGCCGCCTGCCGGAGCACGGCCGCGAGTGCGGTCGCCGCACCCAGCACGGCCTTGCCGGCGACGACGATGCCGGCCGAGCCGAACGCGCCGGTGTCGTAGCCGATCGTGTCGGTGTCGGACTGCAGGATGTCGATCCGGTCGGGGCTCGTGCCGAGCGCGGTCGCGGCGAGCTGGGTGTGCACGGTCGTGGTGCCGTTGCCGAACTCGGCGGTCCCGACGCGCACGGCGTAGCGGCCGTCGCTACCCAGAGTGACGGATGCCTGGGCGAAGTGTCCGCGCGGCGGGATCGTCGCGATCATCGCGGTCGCCATGCCCTCGCCGACCCGCCACTCGGGTCCGTCGGGCACGGGAGTGCCATTGCCGCGGGCGAGGGCGGCCTCGGCGAGGTCGAGGCACTGGTCGAGCCCGTAGCTGCCGAAGATCAGGTCCTCGCCCTCGACGTGGGTGACGACGAGCGGGTCGCCCGGACGCACCGAGTTGAGCCGGCGCAGGTCGAAGGGGCTCATGCCGAGGTCGCGGGCGAGGTCGTCGAGCGCCGATTCGACACCGAAGATGACCTGGCCGAGACCGTAACCGCGGAAGGCGCCGGACGGGAGGTTGTTCGTGTAGACGCTGCGGGCATCCACCCGCTTGTTGGGCACGGAGTACAGGCTCACCGACTCGGAGCTGCCGTGGTACATGACGCCGGGCCCGTGGTTGCCATAGGCGCCGGTGTCGCTCAGCAGGTCGAGGGCGAGCGCGGTGAGGCGGCCGTCGTCGGTCGCGCCGAGGGTGACGCCGACCCGCATCGGATGCCGGGTGGGTGCGACCCGGAACTCGTCGGCGCGGCTGAACTCGTACTGCACCGGGCGCCCGGTCGCGAGAACCGCGAGGGTGACGAGGTCCTCGGTGAGGATCTCCTGTTTGCCGCCGAACCCGCCGCCGACGCGGGCGGTGAAGACCCGGACCGCAGCAGGGTCGAGGTCGAAGACGCGGCAGATCTCCCGCTGGACAAGGAACGGCACCTGGGAGCTCGTCCGCAGCACGAGCCGCTGCTCGGGGGTGCCGGCGTGTTCGAGCCAGCCGATCGTGCCGTGGGTCTCGAGGTGGGTGTGGGCGACCCGCTGGGTCTGCCAGGTGCCCGTGACCAGGTGGGTCGCCTCGCCGAGGCCGGCCTCGAGGTCGCCGTACTCGCCGTGCAGCTCGGCCACGAGGTTGCGGGAGGGGTCGGCGACGCGGCTCGCCGCGGCATCCTTCTCGCCGTGCACGAGGGGAGCGCCGGGCTCGGCGGCGAGGGCCGGGTCGAAAACGGCGGGGAGCAGGTCGTACTCGACGTCGATCAGGCGACAGGCGGCCTCGGCGATCGCGACGGTGTCCGCGACGACGGCCGCGACCCGCTGGCCGCGGAACCGGAGCACCCGGTCGAAGACGAGGGTGTCGTCGGGGTCGTCGTTGCGGTCCTCGTGCCGGGCCGTCGAGAACAGGGTCGCGGGAGAGTCGGAGTGGGTGAGCACGGCACGCACTCCGGGCAGGTCGGCGGCTCGCCCGGTGTCGATCGAACGGATGCTGGCATGCGCGTGCGGACTCTGCAGCACGCTCACGTGCAGCAGGCCGGGCACCGCGACGTCGAGCGTGTACGGTTCGAGTCCGCTCACGACCCGCTCGCTCGCCGGGGCGTGCGTGGAGGCGCCGACGTAGCCGCGGGCCGGCGTGGGCGTCGCGCGGGCGCCGGTGCGGACTACGGGACCGAGGCCGTCGGGCGGAAGGGTGCACGGGGCCGAACCGTCGGCCGGGGTGTGCCGCCCGCGGACGGCGTCATCGATCGCCCGGTAGCCCGTGCACCGGCAGATGTTGCCCTTGAGCAGGCGCGGCAGGTCCTCGAGGTCGTGCTCGGTGAGCGTGGACGCGGTCACGACCATGCCCGGGGTGCAGAAGCCGCACTGGAAGCCGGCGTGGTCGACGAAGCGCTGCTGCACGGGCGCGAGGTCACCCGGCGTGCCGAGGCCGGCGGCGGTCGTGATCGCGGCGCCCTCGGCGCGGAAAGCCGGGTAGATGCAGGAGTGCACCGGGGTGCCGTCGACGAGCACCGAACAGGCGCCGCAGTCGCCGGTGTCGCAGCCCTTCTTCACCTCGAAGTGCTCGAGTTCGCGCAGGAAGGTGCGCAGGCACTGCCCGGGCGCTGCCGCGGCGTCGACCCACTGGCCGTTGATCTCGAACCTCACGGGCGGGCCTCGCTTCCGGTCGCGGGAGTCTCTGCCGATATCGCAGCTGGAACGGTTTCCGGGCCCTCGAGCTGCTGGCGGATCTCCTCGGCGAGCACGGCGCTGACCGCGGCGCGCCAGTCGGCCGCGCCGTGGGCATCCGTGAACCAGGCGTCGATGCCGTCGACGCCGGCACGGAGCGCGGACGCGGTCGGCAGGGTTGCGTAGCGCAGCCGCACCGGCCGGAGGGTCGCGGCCGTGACGGTGAGGGTGAAACGGCCGTCCCGGTCGAGGCGGCCGATGACGACGGCGCCCGAGCGGCCGATGGGGGAGAGTGCGATCTTGCGGAACGCGGTGCGGGCGCGCAGCGACGCGTCCGGGATGTGGATGGAGCGCAGCACGTCCCCGGTGCGCAACACGGTGGTCATGTCGCCGGTGACGAAGCCGGCGGCGGGAAGGCGCTCGTCGCTCCCGTCGCGGCGCCAGACGAGCACCTCGGCGTCGAGGGCCGCGGCGAGGCTCGTCATCGGGCCGGCGGGGAGGGCGGTAGCGAGGTTGCCGCCGACGGTTGCGACGTTCCAGACCTTGAATGAACCGTAGAGAGCGGTGCAGCATTCGAAGAGCAGCGGATGCGCGGTCCAGCCCGGCCGGGTCGGGAGCGCGGCGAGCTGGGCAAGGGTGCACGTCGCGGCGATCTCGAGGCCCTCAGGGGTCACGGTCAGCGCGGGCCAGCCGAACGACTGCAGGTCGACGAGGCCGGTGAGGTGAACCCGGGGATCGGCGAACAGCTCGGAACCGCCCGCGAGGGGAGCGACCGTTTCGCCGAGCAATCCCAGGTCGGCGCGCTCGCGGGCGGGCGTGATCGTCACAACGGTAGTGAGGTCCATTGCTGCTCCAGTCGTCCCGGGCCGAGTATCCAGTCAACCGCATTTCCGGGTCGGTTTCGTCCACGGTACCCTCCCCATCCGGGGGTGCGCCGTCGGGGTCGTGCAGCGCTCGTCAGTGGTCGCGACCGCGGAGCTGGTCGATGAGGTGAGGAAGCACGTCGTCGAGCACGGCGAGACCGTCGCGCACGCCGCCGGTCGAGCCGGGCAGGTTCACGACCACGGTGCGACCGCGGGCGACGCCGACGTATCCGCGGGAGAGCAGGGCGAGCGGGGTGGATGCCGCGCCCCGGCGACGGAGCTCCTCCGCGAGTCCCGGGATGAGCCGGTCGAGGTGCGGCAGCGTCTGCTCGGGCGTCTCGTCGTGCGGGCTCACGCCGGTGCCGCCGGTCGTGATCACGAGATCGCAGTGCGCGGCGATCGCGGCGCCGAGGACCTGGCCGACACGGTCGCCGTCCGGCACGACGTGGAGCGCGTCCACGGTCCAGCCCCTGTCGACGAGCCAGGCGTCGATGACCGGCCCGGTGCGGTCGGGATAGATGCCGGCCGCAGCGCGGGTCGACGCGACGATGATCTGCGCGACGCGCGGCGTCGCATCCGTCGGGGTGTTCGTCGTCATGTCCCCAGTGTGCCGCACGGACAGCCGATCGAAGCAGAACGGGCAGCGAATCCGTAGATGAGGGAATATAGTGCTGCTTATGTCGCAAATACGGATTCGCGAGGCCGCCGGGTTCCTCGGCGTGAGCGACGACACCGTGCGTCGCTGGATCGACAACGAGGTGCTGCCGGCCACGACGGATGCTGCCGGCCGCATGGTCGTCGACGGCGTCGACCTCGCCCGCCTCGCCACAGAACACGCCGCCGTGCCGACCGACCCGTCCGGCACGGCGAGCTCGGCCCGCAACCGGTTCGTCGGGCTCGTCACGCGCGTCGTGAGCGACCCGGTGATGTCCCAGGTCGAGCTGCAGTGCGGGCCGCACCGCGTCGTCTCCCTGATGAGCACAGAGGCCGTGCGGGAACTCGGCCTCGTGCCCGGGTCCGTCGCGGTCGCCGTCGTGAAGGCCACCACCGTGATCGTCGAAATCCCCCAGGAGCATTCGTGAGCACTCGCCGTCACCCCGCTCACCGTCACCCCGCTCGCCGTTACGTTCTTGCCTCGCTTGCCGTCCTGGCCGTCGCCGCGCTGACGACGGCGTGTGCAGGCCCGGCCGGGGCCGGCGCGTCCGCGTCCGCCGCGGCATCCGCTGCGTCGACGGGTGCCGCGAGCCGTGCGCCGGAGACCCTGACCGTCTTCGCTGCGGCCTCCCTGAAGAAGACCTTCACCGAGCTCGCGAGCGAGTTCGAGGCCGCGAACCCCGGCGTGACCGTTGCGCTGAACTTCGCCGGTTCTGCCGACCTCGTCACCCAGATCACCGAGGGCGCCCCCGCCGACGTCTTCGCCTCTGCCGACACGAAGAACATGGCCAAGCTCACCGATGCCGGCCTCGTCGCAGACGCCCCGACGGTGTTCGCGACCAACACCCTCGAGATCGCCGTACCGCCGGGCAACCCGGCCGGCGTCACGAGCTTCGCCGACCTCGCGAACCCCGCCACCAAGGTCGTCATCTGCGCCGCCCAGGTGCCCTGCGGTACCGCGACCACCACGATCGAGAAGGCGACCGGCGTGACCCTCACCCCGGTCAGCGAAGAGAACGCCGTCACCGACGTGCTCGGCAAGGTCTCCTCCGGTGAAGCGGATGCCGGCCTCGTCTACGTCACGGACGTCGCCGGAGCGGGCACGAGCGTCCTCGGCATCCCGTTTCCCGAATCCGGCTCGGCCGTGAACTCGTATCCGATCGGCGTCGTCGCCACGAGCCCGCACCGCGACCTCGGGACCCTGTTCGCGGACTTCGTGACCGGACCGACCGGGCAGAAGGTGCTCGCGGCCGCCGGCTTCGGCACCCCGTGAGCGTCGCATGACACGGGCCAGCGGCGGGGCGGCGGTCTCTCTGCGCGGCACGGCGCGGGAGAATGCCGAGGTGCTCGGTGTGCCGCGCTGGATCGTTGCTGTCGCTGCCGTCGGCGCGCTCTTCATCGTGCTGCCGATCGTCGGGATGACCGCCAGGGTCGACTGGGCGAACTTCGGCGCGCTCGTCACCTCGCCGTCCGCGATCGCGGCACTGCTGCTCAGCCTCCGCACGGCCACGGCGAGCACGGCGCTCTGCCTGCTGCTCGGGGTGCCGATGGCGGTCGTGCTCGCCCGGAGTCGGTTCCGCGGCCAGCGCTTCGTGCGGGCGTTCGTGCTGCTGCCGCTCGTGCTGCCTCCCGTCGTCGGCGGCATCGCCTTGCTCTCGACATTCGGCCGCCGCGGGCTGCTCGGCCAGACCTTCGAGGTGCTCGGAATCCAGATCGCGTTCTCGACGACGGCCGTCGTGCTCGCGCAGGCGTTCGTCGCGCTCCCGTTCCTCGTGCTCAGCGTCGAGGCGACGCTGCGGGCCTCTGGCGCGCGATACGAGGCCGTCGCCGCGACCCTCGGCGCCGCCCCGAACACCGTGTTCTGGCGGGTGACCCTGCCGCTCGTCGTGCCCGGGCTCGTCTCGGGGGCCGTGCTCGCCTTCGCACGGGCGCTCGGCGAGTTCGGTGCGACCCTGACCTTCGCGGGCAGCCTCGAGGGTGTCACCCGCACGCTGCCGCTCGAGATCTACCTGCAGCGCGAGACGGATCCGGATGCCGCCGTCGCGCTCGCGCTCGTCCTCGTCGTGGTCGCCGTCGTCGTGATGGTGGCGACCCACCGGCCGCGAGGGCTCTCGTGACCTTCGAGTTCGAGGCGGTCCTCGCACACCGGAACCTCGACGTCGCGTTCAGCGTGCAGCCGGGGGAGACCGTCGCGCTCCTCGGCTCCAACGGGGCAGGGAAGTCGACCGTCGTGCAGATCAGCGCGGGCCTGCTGCGACCCGATTCCGGCCGCGCGAGCCTCGCCGGCCACGTCCTCTTCGACCTGCCCTCGGCATCCGCTGCACCCGGCGGACGCACCGGCACCGTCTCCCGCGCCGGCACCTGGACTCCGCCGCACTCCCGCGGCACCGTGCTCCTCGCCCAGGAGCCGCTCCTGTTCCCGCACCTGTCCGTGCGCGACAACGTCGCCTTCGGCCCGCGGAGCGCAGGTGCCCCCCGCGCCAGGGCGCGTGAGCTCGCCGAGGAATGGCTCGTCGCCGCGGACGTCGCCGACCTCGCCGACCGCAAGCCCGGCGCCCTCTCGGGCGGCCAGGCGCAGCGGGTCGCCGTCGCGCGCGCCCTCGCCGCGCGGCCGCGCCTCCTGCTGCTCGACGAGCCGATGACCTCCCTCGACGTCGCAGCCGTGCCGGCCCAACGCCAGCTGCTGCACCGGATGCTGTCCGACCGTTCCGTGATCCTGGTCACCCATGATCCGCTCGACGCCCTCGCCCTCGCCGACCGGGTCATCGTGCTCGAGGACGGCCGGATCGTCGAGGCCGGCCCCACCCGCGAGGTCTTCGCGAACCCTCGCGCCGCATTCACCCGCGCCCTGACCTTCGGCCTCACCCCTGGGACGGCCGAATCCCGCGAAGACGGCTTAACCTAGGAGCATGACGCTTTCCGCCCCATCGTTCCGTCGTGCCGCCGCCGTGGCGCTGACCGAGGACGAGGTCGCCCGCATCCGCAACGACTTCCCGATCCTCGAGCAGCGCATCAACGGGCATCCGCTCAACTATCTGGACTCCGGGGCCACCTCGCAGAACCCGATCAGCGTGATGGAAGCCGAGCAGGAGTACTACGAGCAACGCAACGCGGCCGTGCACCGCGGCGCTCACACCCTCGCGTTCGCGGCGACCGAGGTCTTCGAGAGCGCCAGGGAGACCGTGGCCGCCTTCATCGGCGCGCAGCCCGACGAACTCGTCTGGACTTCGAACGCGACCGAGGGAGTCAACCTCGTCGCGTACGCGATCTCCAACGCCTCACTCGGCCTCGGCGGCCCGGATGCCGCCCGGTTCCGCGTCGGGGCCGGCGACGAGATCGTCGTGACCGAGATGGAACACCACGCCAACCTGATCCCGTGGCAGCAGCTCGCCCTGCGCACCGGGGCGACCCTGCGCTTCATCCCCGTTCTCGACGATGGCACCCTCGACCTCGCGGCCGCGGCAACGATCGTCGGCCCGCGCACCCGCCTGCTCGCGTTCACCCACGCGTCCAACGTCGTCGGCACGATCAATCCCGTGGCCGAGCTCGTCGAGCTCGCCCACCGCTTCGGCGCCCTCGTGCTGCTCGACGCCTGCCAGACCGTTCCGCACCTGCCGGTCGACGTTGCCGCGCTCGACGTGGACTTCGCCGTCTTCTCCGGGCACAAGATGCTCGGCCCGACCGGCATCGGAGCGCTCTTCGGCAAGGCGGAGCTGCTCGCAGGGCTGCCGCCGTTCCTGACCGGCGGTTCGATGATCACGACCGTCGATATGGAGCACGCCGAGTTCCTCGCGCCGCCGCAGCGCTTCGAGGCAGGCACCCAGCGCATCTCGCAGGCGATCGCCCTCGCCGCCGCGGTCGACTACCTGACCGAAACCGGCATGGACCGGATCGCCCTCCGTGAGGCCGAACTCGGCCAGCGCCTCGTGGCCGGGCTCGCCGAGATCCCCGGCGTTCGGGTACTCGGCCCGGCCGCCGGCATCGACCGCATCGGCCTCGCCGCCTTCGACGTCGCCGGGGTGCATGCTCACGACGTCGGCCAGTTCCTCGACGAGGCCGGCATCGCCGTGCGGGTCGGCCACCACTGCGCCCAGCCGCTGCACCGCCGCCTCGGCATCACGGCGTCCACGCGCGCCAGCACCTACCTCTACACGACGACCGACGAGGTCGACCAGTTCCTGGCCGCCATGCACGAGGTCGCCCCCTTCTTTGGAGTGAAGCCATGAGTTCGAGCGAACTGCAGCAGCTGTACCAGCAGATCATCCTCGACCACGCCAAGTACCGGCACGGCGCGTCGTCCGAGCCGTTCGGCGTGTTCGACGCCAACGGTGCGCCGGGCCTGCGGCTCGCCGAGTCGCACCAAGTGAACACGACCTGCGGCGACGAGATCACCGTTCGCGTCGGCGTCCGCGCCGGCTCTGGTGCCGCAGCGGATGCCGCGGTGACGGATGCCGCCGGCCCTGCTCCCGTGATCGAACAGTTCGTCTGGCGGGGTGACGGCTGCTCGATCTCGATGGCGTCGGCATCCGTGCTCGCGGACACGATGACGGGACTGACCGTCTCCGAGGCGGAGGCACTCGTCACGACCTTCCGCGAGCTGCTCCGCTCGCGCGGCACGATCGAGCCCGACGAAGAGGTGCTCGGCGACGCCGCGGCCTTCGCCGGGGTCTCCAAGTACCCGGCCAGGGTCAAGTGCGCGATGCTGCCCTGGGTAGCGTTCGAGGCCGCCCTGATGCAGGTCGCCGCGGCATCCGCTGCCCCCGCGGCCCCGCTCGCCTAGCCGCGCCCGGCACGATCGGGTCGCCGTATCCCGGCTGATTCTCTCCCGCGAGAGTACGATTTTGGCCCTTAAGACCGAGTCTTAAGGGCCAAAAGTGCGCTCTCGCGGAGTCTCTGGGGCGCGCCGTGCGAGCGGCGCGCGGCGGGACGGGGCGGGAGGGGGCGGGAGGGGCGCGGGTCAGGCGCGGGAGCGCGCGACCAGGCTGAGGACGGCGCTGTCGGCGGCCAGGTTCGGAAGGAGCGCGGCGCCGTCGAGACCGTTGGCCGTGGGAAAGCGGATGTCCGCCGCCGGCCAGACCGCGCGCAGGTCGCGCTCGAAGCGGGTCGCGATCTCGGGTGAGCGCAGCACGCCGCCGAGCCCTCCGATCACGGGTGCGTCGACCTCCGACTGGCCGACCCGTTCGAGTCCCGTGCGCACCGACAGGGCGAGCTCTGCGGACGCAGCGTCGCAGATCGCCGCTGCGACGGCATCCGTTGCCGCGAGGGCGGTGACCGAGCGCGACCACGCCGCGATCCGGCTCACCCGGGCGGGGTCTGCCTGCAGCTCGAGGTAGAGGGTTTCGAGGTTCGGGAATTCCTTTTGAACGGCATCGCGGAGGGCTGTCACCGGGCCCCGCCCGTCGTAGTCGCGCATGACCGCGTCGAGGGCGGCACGTCCGAGCCAATAGCCGCTGCCGGCATCCGCGATCAGGTACCCCCAGCCGTCGACCCGGGCGACGGCGCCGACACCGACCGCCAGAGTGACGACGCCGGTGCCGACGGCGATCACGGCACCGGGGGTGTCGCCGAGGGCGCCCAGGTACGAGGTCACCGAGTCGTGGGCGAGGAAAACGTCCTGCACGCCGAGCCCGTGGGTAAGGTGGCGGAGTTCGGCGGCGTCGGCGTCGGACTGCGTGAAACCGGAGATGCCGGCGCTCAGGGTACGAATGCCGAGGTCGTCGGAGAGCCCGCTTTCGGTCGCGGCGACGGCCTTGACGACATCGGCGAGCTGGGGCATCAGAGTCCGGTCGGTGCGGATACCGGCGAAGTCGAACGTGTCGTGGCGTCCGTCGGCCGAGCGGAGCAGGGCGCGGATGCCGGTCTGGCCGGCATCAATGGTGAGGGAGCGGGATACGTCGGTCATCGCGGGGCGTCCTTGGTCGTGGGGGCGAATCGAAACTACGGTGCGACCAGCGAGGTGTCGGTGCACAGTCCCTATCATTCCGTGTTGCCGTGCCCGGAGGGCAGTCCCCGCACGGCCAGTCCCGGAGACGGACCTCGCAGACGGGCGTGCGCGCGACTCCGGGGTCGGCTAGCCTTCTGGTATCGCCGGTCCAACAGCCGGCCTCTGGGGGGAGAAATGTTGAACAACCTGACGGTCTGGCACGTGTTGATTCTGGTTGGCGGCTTCGTGGTGATGGCGGCTATCGCTGTGGCCATCATCGTCATCGCCATCCGGCTCGCGCGCCGCAAGTAGTTCGCTGTCAGCAGCCGGGGCCGGACGGGTTGGCCGTGCAGTCCTGGCCGACGAGGACCGTCGAGGCCGTGCTGACGACGACCGCGATCGGAGGCGCGGCGATCGTGAGCGTGCCCTGCACCGGACGCCACGGCTGCCCGCCGGCGCGGTACTCCGCCGAGTACACGACCGACAGCACCACGGTGTGACGGCCAGTGGCCCTGAAGATATGGCTGGTGGCGGTGTTCGAGAACTCCGGCACGCCGAGGGCGGCCCAGCTCGCGCCACCCGTCGCGGAGTCGATGGCCGCGCCGTCGCCGAGGTCCCAGTGGAACCGTGTCGGCGTGAAACGCACCTCGGCGGCGAACCCGAGCAACAGGCCCGTGCGCACATGCACGGATGCCTGGGCCAGGAAATTCGCCGGGAGCCCGGTGATCGCCCAGCCGTTGGGCTCCATGCCCTGGCCGGGTGCTGCCGCCGGGAAATTGACGAGATCACTGATGCGGACCACGAGATTCGGGTCGCAGAGCGGGCAGTTGACGGCGAACCCGTCCCGCACGAACGGCAGCCCCACAGTCGGTGTCGGGGTCGAGCCCGGAGCGCCCGCGCCACCCGTCCCGCTTGCACTACCCGTGCCGCCAGCCGTTCCCGAAGCAGCGCCTCCGGGTCCCGACCCCGAGTCGAATCCCGTGGACAAGTCCACGCCCCCGCCGTTCACGACCCCAGTGACAGGTGGTGGGTTTGAGCACTGGCTCGCGAGGTTCTTCCAACCCCCACACGGATCCCTCTCGGTGGCGAATCCTGCAAAGCCCAATAGTGCGGGCAATAGGACGGAGATCAGCAATAGTTCGTGCCGGACCATGTGACCGACTCCTCTACAAGCAGCCGTCGACTCTGACTAGCGAGAGTGAAACGAACTTCAAGGGGATAGCGACGGGCTACGTCTGTTGAGACCCGACTAGCCCCCGACGCGTCTACCAGATCGGCTTGCGACGTATCCAGGCAAAGGTACGTTGTGACTTTCCCGGATGCCAAGTCAGCGCTCTGCAATCTCAGGGAGTCAAATTTCAGTTCCCCAATACCGTGGAGCCCCCCTTCAGCTAGGCCGTGAAACGATTGAATCTCATCGTCAAGCGCTCCTCCGGTGGCGACGGCGGACATCCGCTCGGGTGCCATCCCGCCCTCGTGGCCGATCTGCGTCGATAGCGCCTGGTACTCGGTGAATGACTTTCGCGCGGCCTCAAGGGCGTCGGCCTCTGAGGCGAAAGCGGCTGCATCCGCTGTCGGAGACGCAGACGGGCTCGCGATCGGCGTCGGCGACGACGCGCACCCGGACAGGGCGATTAGACCGGCTACGGACACGGCGGCGCACAGGGTCGTCGTCGCCAGTCGGTACCTCGCGCGGATCCGCATGCGGTCACGTTAGAACACTTGGGGACATCCCGCTCGAGTTATCCACAGGGCAAGCAGACGCGTGCTTAGAGGATGCGCTCCTCGAGCCAGGCGGCCTGCCGCAGCCAGTGGTGCCCGGATCCGCCCTCGTGCTGGTTGAACGGGTAGACCTCGATGTCCGCCTCGCCCGCGTAGTGGTTGAGGGTGGCGAAGACCGTCGACGGCGGGCAGACCGGGTCCATCAGGGCGACGGAGAAGAGGGCGGGAGCGGTCGCGCGCTTGGCGAAGTTCACGCCGTCGAAGTAGGAAAGAGTCGTGAAGGTCTGCTCGACGAGGTCGCGGTGCACCGAGAGGTACCGCACGATCTCCTGGTACGGGTCCCCGTCGGTGATCTCGACGGCCCGCTCGAAGTGGCAGAGGAACGGCACCTCGGGCATGACCCCGATGAGCCCCTCGCTGAGGCCAGCGGCCGCGAGCGCGATGCCGCCGCCCTGGCTGCCGCCGCACACCGCAACGCGGGTCGGGTCGACCCGGTCGATCGTGCGCACGGCGTCGATCGCGCGCGCGGCATCCGTGAAGACCCGGCGGTAGTAGTAGTCGTGCGGCCGCTCGATCCCGCGGGTCACGAACCCGGGGGCGGACGGCCCGGTGCCGTTCGGGTCGGGTGTCTCGCCGCCGGAGCCCCAGACGCTGCCCTGGCCCCGCGTGTCCATGAACAGGTAGGCATAGCCGGCCGTCACCCACGCGAGGTTCTCGTGCGGGAGTCCGCGGCCTCCGCCGTAGCCGTTGTACTCGACGACGGCCGGCAGCGGGCCGGTCGTGCCCGCCGGCACCAGGAACCAGGCGCGCACGGGCTGTCCCGCGAAACCGTTGAAGGTCATGTCGTAGACCTCGACCTGGCTGAGCGGGGAGTCGACCCGGGTCAAGTGCGGTTCGTCGGGAAAACGGCGGGCGTCCGCGAGGGTGTCCTCCCAGAACTCGTCGAAGTCGTCCGGCTCAGCGACGACCGGCCGGTAGTCGCGGAGCTCGGGCAGGCTGAGGTCGTAGCGGGACACGGAAAGCCTTTCGGTGAGGCACGGATGCGACCGGCCGCGCAGACACCTCGGCGACGATCGATCTCGTCCCCAGCCTAGTGTTGGCGCACTCCGCTCAGCTCCGGCCCGCTGCCCGCTTCTTGTAATAATCCCGCCAGATCAGGCGGTGGATCGGAATCCACCGCGGGATGTCCCGCAGGCCAGGGATGAAGGGCACGAGCGTCAGCAGCACGCTCAGCACGAGCATCAGGAGCACGACGAGAAGGTCGGCGTTGGGGGCGGAGGCGAACGGCTCGATCTGGTACCAGAAGGAGAACAGCCATAGCCAGGACTGACCGGGGGTGTTCCCGGTCTCGTTCATCATGCCCCACTGGTCGCCGGTGAGATGCGCCGCGGTCGCGAGGTCGCCGAAGTAGGCGCCGTCGCCGAGGAACAGGATCGTGCGGGTGTAGTCGGCGTTGTAGAACGACTGCTGGGCGTTCAGCACGCCGTCGAGGGCGCCCTGGCTCGCCATTGTGAGGAGCGCATCCGTCAGGACCGGCACCGGGCCGTAGTCGCCGGTGGCGACCTGGGCCGGGTCGCCGTCGGGGGCGTTCGTGAGGGCATCCGTGTATGCGGCGGTCCAGTCGGCCTTCTCGGTGTCGCTCCCGGCGTTCCACGCGTCGAGAGCGGCGCTCGGCGGAGCGTTGAGGGTCGTCAGCGGGGTGATCACGAGGTCCTGGGCCGTGTCGATCGGCAGCTGCACGCCGGAGAAGCTCTGCAGGTCGAATGCCCCGATGGTCTGGGTCGCGTCGGCGGTGGTGTTGTACGGCGGGCCGTAACCGGCGGTCTCGCTCGTGCCGCCGAGCTCGGCTGTCGCGGTGGCCACGAAGTCGGCCGGCTCGGCCTGGGCCCAGGACTTGAGGGTGACACTCGGTTCGTCGGGCGAGCCGACGATCGCCGAGAGACCGACGATCACGAGCCCGACGACGACGAGGGCGACCGTGAGTTCCTTGAAGAGGTCGTACTCGCGCACGGTTCCGCGCCACGGACGGCGGGCGAGGCCATCCCGGTCGGAACGGGACATCGTCGAGGCGCTCATCGGGTCGCCTCCGTCCGGTCCGTGCCGCTCAGCTGGGCGTCGGTTTCCGCCGCGTCGATCGGGGGGACGACCCCGTGCATCCGCACCAGGATCACGTGCAGCGCGACGACGGCTCCGACGGCGAGGGGAAGCAATACGATGTGGAACCCGAAGATCTGGCCGAGGTTGGCCACGTTGAACCACGCGCCGATGCCGGAGGCGTTGAGCGCATCCTTGCCCTCGAAGGCGATCCACTGGGAGTCGAAGTTGGTCTGCAGCAGGTAGCCGGTGAACGCCGCGACGATCGAGACGAGGAAGGCGCCCATCCCGGTGATCCAGGTGAGGGTGCGCCCACCGCGCCAGGCGGCCATCCAGTACTTGCCCCAGAGGTGCACGACCATCGTCATGAAGAAGAGCTCGACGCTCCAGAGGTGCACGCTGTTCACGAAGTGCCCGAAGTCGGAGACGTGGTACCAGGCCGGGCCGTTCAGGCTCAGCACGACGCCGGAGACCACGATGAAGACGAGCGAGACGATCGCGCCCATTCCGAAGACGTAGATCCAGGATGCGACGTAGCTCGGTTGGTCCTGCGGCAGTAGCTTGTCGGCGGGCAGGTGCTTCAGCAGCCAGCCCCTGGCCTTCCCTGTCCAGGTGTAGTACTCCTCGACCGGTTCGGTCTTCCGTTCCTCACGGATGCTCATGGCCGTTTCTTCCCGCTCGGGAACGGCAGGAAGAGGGCCAGCACGAACAGCAGGATCATCACGAGGATCACGATGAGGTTGCCGAGCTGGATCTGGAAGGCACCAAAGCCGAGATAGATGCCCGGACTGTCCTGGGCTGCAAAATAGCTGATGAGCGGATGCATTACGGCTCCATTGCTCGGGATATCCGCCAGCCGTTGGGTGAATCCGAGCGGCTATGCCCCGATGGACCTCACGCTATTCCCGTTCGGCCGGAATCGCTCATCATTGGTCGCGGAAATGCCCTGAGACTCCGTTCAGGAACGCGCACCTGAGGACGGAGCGCGCACGCCCGTACTGTGTGCTCAGGCCGCCGACGCGGCGCCGAGCTCGGCGCGGAGGGACCAGTCCTGTCCCTCGAGGATGATCTGGGCGCAGCGGCCGGTCGTCGAGTTCACGACGATCGGCGCCATCAGGTTGACTGTCGTCCCGCCTTCGCGCGGGTTGGTCACGACGAGCACGAGAGCCTCATCGGCGCCGGCAAGGTCGAGGGAGCTGGCGTGCTCGTCGGTGATGACGGGGGAGTAGTCCGGCAGATAGATCGAGGCGTCGAGCACGAAGAGCCGGGTATGCCGGTCCTCGGCGGACTGCAATGTGTACAGGCCGTCGGCTCCGGCGATCTCGGTGAGATCGAACTCGGTCAGCGGCGCGAGGCCGGGCGGTGGGGAGACGAATGTCAGGGAGGCGCTCACTGGAGGAAGTCCATCAGGGTGTGCTGCAATACCTTCGCGGTCACGGAGAGTGCAGCCTGGTAGCTGACCTCCTGGAGTTTGAGATCAAGGGCGGCCTGGGCGAGGTCCACGTCTTCGATCCCGGATCGTTGGGCCTCGAGCGTTCCGGCCTTGGTGACGAGGCCGGCGCCGGCGCTCTCGATCTGCGCCTGTCGTACGCCGTTGTCCGACTGCGCGGCGATGACCGTGGTCAGTCGGGTGTCGACGGTCGCGAGGTAGTCGCTCGCGGTCGCCGTCGGGGTCGCCCCGGCGGTTCCGGTCGTGGGGTCGAGGGCGTAGCTGATGTTGTCGATGAGAGTGAATACCGAATTCGTGTCGGGCCCGTAGATCCTCGATCCGTTGGAATCGACGCGGACGGTCGAGTCCGCGGCGACGCGGCGCTCGACGGTCGAACCAGAGGTGCCCGTGTAGGTCACCGTCGCCGGAATCGCCGGGGTCGCCCCGTTCGCCGGGATCGCCGCGGTCGTCTTGAAGGCCACGGCCTCGTCCGAGGTTCCGGCGAAGACGCTGCGACCAAGGTACTGGGTGTTCGCCTGGGTGAGCAGGTCCTGCTTGAGCCCCTGCAGCTGCGTGGCGAGGGCGCTCTTCGCGGTCTGCGAGAGCGAGCCGTTGCCGCCCTGCACGGTCAGGTCGCGCACCTGGTTCATGATGTTCGTGGTGGCGGAGAGCGCGGCATCCGCTGTCGTCAGCCAGCCGGTGCCATTGTCGACGTTGCGGGTGTACTGGGCGACCGCGGTCTGCTGGGCGCGCACCGCGAGCGAATCCGCGGCGCGCGTCGGGTCGTCCGAGGGGTTCTTCAGCGTCGTGAGCGAGGAGGCCTGCTCCTGCAGCTGGGTGAGCCTCGCGAGGTTGCTTTGCAGGCTGGTCTGCGCGGCGCGAATCTGCGTCTGGGTGGTGACACGGGAGATCATCGTCAGCGGCCCACCAATCCGGTCTTGTTGATGAGCACGTCGAGCATCTCGTCGACGGCGGTCATGACCCGGGCGGCGCCCTGGTACGCGTGCTGGAACATCAGAAGGCTCACGTTCTCCTCGTCGAGGTCGACGGATGCGTTGGACAGCTGGGCCTTGACCGCTGCGGTCGACGTGATGTCGGCCAGGGACGCGCCCTGGAGCTCGGACTTCGTGGTCACCGCGAGGCGGGTCACGACATTGGACCAGTCCGCGCTCGGTGAGGTGAAGGGGAGGTTCGTCGCGGGGTCGATGGCGGTGGCCTTGCCCGCGCCCAACTGCGAGACGGCGTCGGCGATCGTGCCGGCCGAGGTCACGGTGGTGGATCCGGTTGCGGCTGCAGCGGCGGTTACCGCGGCCCCGGCTGCGGTCAGCGCCGCCGAGAGGTCGGTTGCCGTCTTCGGCAGGACGCTCAGGCCGAGGGCAGCTGCCCCGGTGGTCGAGACTGTGAAGAAATTCCCGCCGGGAGTCGACGTGGGGTTGAAGACGGCGTTGACGCTCGTGGCGAGTGACGTCGCGAAGGCGTTGTAGGTGGCCGCGACGTCGGCGAGGGTCGATCCGGTTCCCTGGCCGTTCGCGTCGATGGTCGCCGGGCCGAGCAGCGAGAGCGCTCCGGCGAGTTCGCCGCCGTCGACCGAGACGGCCGTCGGCGGGGTCTTGCCGAGATCCCTGGTCCAGACGACCTGCACGGTGCCGGCCGTTCCGGTATTGGCTCCGGTTCCCGTCATCGAGGTGGCTCCGACGGCCGTCAGGCTCTGGGCCTGATCGCCGCTGACAAGGGCGTTCCCGCCGACGAAGATGCTGACCGTGCCGTCGGTCTGTTCGGAGACGACGCCGCCGGTGAGGGCGGCGATGGTCGTGGTGAGCGCGCTGCGCTTGTCGAGGAGTTCGTTGGCGGAGCCGCCCGCCGCGACCGTCATCCGGATCTGGGAGTTGAGTCCGGCGACCTGCGTGGCCGCGGCATTCACCTCGGAGACCATCGAAGTGACGCTCGAACGCTGGGAGGACCACTCGGTCGCGACGGCCTGGTAGTTGGACGCGATCTGGCCGGCCACGGCGTTGGCCTGGCTCAGCACGACGCCGGCCGGGGCCGCGTCGCCGACGCTGTTGGAGACGTCCTGCCAGCCGGCCCAGAACTTGGAGAGGGTCGCAGACAGCCCGCTCGTGCCCGGCTCGTTGGTGGCGGCCTCCACCGCGGAGAACGAGTTGGCGCGCACCGCCGAGAAGCCCGCGGCCGCGGCCGAAGCGCGCACCTGCGCGTCGAGGCTCGCGCTGCCGAGGCGGGCGATGCCGGTCACCGAGACGCCCTGGCCGGCGCCGACTCCGGAGGAGAAGAGACCGACGCGCGTCACGGCATCCACTGACGAGGTCGTCACGCGCTGGCGGGTGTACCCCTCGGTGCCGGCGTTGGCGATGTTCTGGCCGACGACGTCGAGGCCCTGGCGGGCGGCGACGAGGCCGGTGTATGCGGTGTTGAGTCCGCCGAATGTGCTCATGGGGTTCCCGTTAGAACGACTGGTCGAAGAGGCGGGCGGGCGGGGTGGACGCATCCGCTGTGCCGCGGGCGTCGTAGGTGTTCGTGTTCACACGGATATCGGCGAGCGTCTCCTGGCTGGAGCGTGCGGCCGAGCGGAGCAGGTGTTCGTTGGCGTCGCGGAGTTCCTTGATCTGGGCGGCGAGCTCGCCGAGGGCCTTGAGGTGCGCCGTCATGATCTCGGTCCAGGGACCGACGGGGGCGTGGGCGACGAGTTCGCGGAGCGTGGCGTCTTCGTTCGTTCCCCACTCTGCGGACATGGCGGCAACCTCGACGCTGCGGGCGAGACCGGCTTCCTGCACGTGGCCGAGCACTTGCTCGACCTCGCGGGTGCCCTGCTGGAGCCAGCGGGTCTTGCCGTTCGTCAGGAGGAGCTGTTCTTCGTCGAGCTTGAAGACGAGCAGTTCGAGGAGCTCCCGCTCGCGCCACAGGAGGGCCGAGAGTTCATTGGCGCCCACGATTTCCTCCACACGATTCCGGTCGGGCCGAGGGACGCACGACCGCGTCGACTCTGGCTTCAGATGGCACTATCGGCAGGGTTTTGCCGCACGTAAGCGATCCGTGTGCCCAGACTGGCAGGTGGCGGCTGGGAATGTCCACCTAAATGAGGACAACGCTTTCCCAAAAGTGGGGGTGGCAGGGCGTGTCCGAGCAGGTAAGCGTTTCCCGGTTGGGGGGTAGTAGCCCCCCCAGAGTGGGGGTGCCGCACGGCCCGTCTCAGGGGCGGCTGATTGTATGTTTGACACGCGGACAAAACACTTTGTGTTAAAGGGGCCCCGAACCCCTGTCCGATCAGTGAATTTGTCCCAGTGCTCACCCGGTACGAAGCGAAGTAATCCTGGCCCTGCCAGAGGTCTCTCGCTCAACATCCGTTCGTGAAACACAAGGGGGCTGCGACGTGAATCGCACAGAGCGCAATCGGTTGGTCACCGACAACCTGCCCCTCGTCGGATACCTGGTTTCCGAGGTCTGGGCCAAGGCTCGTCACCTCTCACGCGATGATCTCGCGTCTGCGGGCGCGCTCGCGCTCGTCACGAGCGCGGATGCTTTCAACCCCGACCTCGGGGTTCCCTTCGGCGCATTCGCCCGTCGTCGCATCATCGGGGCATTCGCCGACGAGATGCGCTCCAACGACTGGGCCACCCGCACCGCCCGTCGACGCATCAAGGAAACCCGCGCCGTTCAGGAAACCCTCGCCGCCGCCCTCGGCCGTGCCGCGAGCGTCGACGAGATCGCCGCCGCACTCGGCGTCGACCGTGAGACCGCGGCTGCAGGCCTCGCCGACAGCGAGCGCACCGTGATCGCCCTCGACGACACCACTGCCGAGTACATCCCGGCGAGCACCGTGCTGCCGGGGGAGTCGCTGCTTTCCGCCGAGCGCCTCGCGTACCTGCGCGCGGCCGTGCTCGCGCTCCCGCCCAAGATGCGCGAGATCATCGAGCAGGTCTACTTCGACGACCGCCCGGTCAAGGACATCGCCGCGGACCTGGGCATCACCCACTCGGCCGTGTCCCAGCAGCGCGCGGAGGCCATCCGCCTGCTGCGCGACGGCCTCGGCACCCACTACGCCGACGATGAAGCCGACTACGTGCCGGAGTCCCGCGTGGCGCCGGCCCGCCGCAGCGCCTACCTGGCCAGGCTCGCCGATCACGCGATGCTCGGCATTGTCCAAGAGCGGATGCCCGCCGTCGCGACCGACCTTCCCCTCACGCAGCCGATCAGCTTGCCGGTGCCCTCGCGGACCGCCGCGATCGCCGCAGCGAAGTACGCCACCGCTGCGGGATCCTTCGGCGACCACGGCGTTTACCCGGCCCGGGAATCTTTCTCGCTCAACGGCTAACGCACGATCGGCCAAGGCCGATAGATCTCAGTGTCAGCCCATGGATGGGTAGACGCACCGACACCCACTCACGGAGGAATACATCATGGGTATGCAGATCAACACCAACATCGCGGCGAACAACACCTACCGCAACCTGACCGCTACACAGAACGACATGTCCAAGTCGCTCGAGAAGCTTTCCAGTGGTCTTCGCATCAACCGCGCATCGGACGACGCGGCCGGCCTCACGGTCTCCGAGGCACTCAAGTCCCAGGTCGGTGGCCTCACGGTCGCCAGCCGCAACGCCCAGGACGGCATCTCGGTCGTGCAGACGGCTGAAGGTTCCTTGAGCGAGGTGCAGTCGATTCTGCAGCGCGTTCGTGACCTCGCCGTCCAGGCCGGTAACGACTCGAACAACAAGGACTCCCGCACCGCGATCACGACCGAGGTCACTGCGCTGACCAAGGAACTGACGCGTATCGGTGACTCGACGAACTTCAACGGCACCCAGCTGCTGGACGGATCGAGCAAGGCACTGAGCTTCCAGGTCGGCGCCAACTCCGATGCCAGCAGCCAGATCAAGGTCGACCTGACGGGTGCGAACGTCAACACCATCGCAACTGCGATCGGTGCGACGAACGTTGGTTCGTCCTACACGGTCGGCGCAGCCGGCACCAACGACGCCGTGCAGTCCTTCGTCGTCACGAACCCGGACAAGTCGGTCTCGACGATCGCGACGGCGGCGCTGTCGACCGGCGGTGGTACTGCGCAGGAAGTGGCCGATGCACTCAACAAGGACACATCCTTCTCCGGCAGCTTGATTGCTACCGTCGACACCGCAGGCAAGCTCAACGTCAAGGCATTGAACGGTGGAGCGGTGGCCGTCGCGAACCCTTCCGCCGGGCTGACCGCGGGTGCCGGTGGACTTGCTGCTTCGGGTGGCCTGGACTTCAGCACCGCTGCTGGCGCTGCGGCGGCAATCAAGGTTGTCGACGCTCAGCTCACCAAGGTGTCGACCGCTCGTGCCGACCTCGGTGCGGTTCAGAACCGGTTCGAGAGCGTCGTCAAGACGCTTGCCGTCTCGACCGAGAACCTGACCGCTGCCGGATCCCGCATCCGCGACACCGACATGGCCGCTGAAATGGTCAAGTACACCCGCTCCAGCATCCTGGTGCAGGCCGGTACCGCCATGCTCGCTCAGGCGAACCAGGGCAACCAGGGCGTGCTCAAGCTCCTCCAGTAAATCGGATAGCCCAGGCAGTCGGGCAACCGACCGGTGAACTATGGCCGGCGGCGCGCGGGAGATGAACTGGACCTCATCCCTCGAACGCCGCCGGCCATTCCACGTTCCACCCGCAGCACGACCAGCAGCACAGAGTTTCACACCTAAGGAGGTGGAGGCATGACGAACGCGATCGACGGGCTCATCAGCGGCCTGGACACCACGACCCTGATCAACTCCCTGATGACCGTCGAGGCTCGTCCCCAGACGCTCCTCAAGGCATCCGTCGCCACCTCTCAAAAGCTCATCACCGCACTCCAGGGCCTCAACGGCCAGGTCGCAGCCCTCGCGACCCTCGCGACCACGGCTTCGAAGCCGGCGGCCACCGACCTCTACGCCGCTACGAGCAGTTCCACGAGCGTGACCACGGCCATTTCGACCGGGGCCAGTGCGGGCCAGATCGACGTTGTCGTCGGCGCCCTCGCCAAGACCCAGGTCGGCGTCTCCGCCGCCCTGACCGTTTGGCCGGCCAGCCCCGCGGCACTCACCGTCGTCGTGAACGGCGTCAGCACCGAAATCACCCCGGCATCCACGTCCCTTGACGATGTCGTCACCGCGGTCAATGCGGCTGGTGCCGGCGTCACCGCGACTAAGGTCGCGTCGGGCGTGGACGCGAGCGGGGCCGCGCAGTACCGCCTCCAGTTCACCGCCAGCGACTCGGGACTGGCTGGCGCATTCTCGATCTACCAGGGCACCAAGGCTGAGGTCACGGCCAACACCGCGACGAACGTGCTCACCCAGACGGGCGCCGCCATCACGACCGCCGCGCAGGATGCGAGTCTCACTCTCTGGGCCGGCACCACGGCCGAGCAGAAGATCACCTCGTCGACGAACACCTTCGCTGACCTGCTGCCCGGAGTCGCGATCACGGTCTCCGCGGTCTCAACCTCGGCCGCGACGATCAAGGTCGCTCGCGACGATGCCGCGATCAGCTCCCTCGCCTCGGGCCTTGTGAGCTCGCTCAACGGCATCTTCGCCCTCATCTCCACCCAGACCGTCGTGACGAACAGCACCAACGCCTCTGGCGCCGCCGTGATGTCGCCCGGTGTCTTCACCGGGGACGGCGGGGTTCGTGACGTGAGCCAGAAGCTGCTCACCGCGGCATCCGCCCCGATCAACGGGCACTCGCCGTCGGAATACGGCATCAGCATCACCAAGACAGGCACGATGGAGTTCGACGCGGCAAAATTCGCGACAGCCCTCGCAGCCGACCCGACGACGGTCAAGGCCGCCGTGCAGGAGATCGCGACCCGGGTCGCCGCAGCGGCAACGGCCGTTTCGGACAAGTACACCGGTGCGCTCACGAGCGAGATCACCGGACAGCAGTCCTCTGTGAAGAACATGAGCACCCGGATCGACGCATGGGACATCAGTCTCGCCACGCGACGCTCCACCCTGCAGGCCACCTACACGGCGCTCGAGGTCTCCCTCGCCGCTCTCAAAGCGCAGTCGAGCTGGCTCACGGCCCAGGTCGCTGCGATCCCGACCACTACTACTACGAGCGCTGGATGATGATGGCAATTATGAGCATGATGGGGAGCAACGCGCAGGCCCGCCGCGCACAGTTCAACCGCGAATCGATCCTGTCCGCCACGCCGGCGCGGCTCCTGACGATGCTGTATGACCGTCTTCTCCTGGATCTCAACCGCGCACAGGCCGCGCAGCTCAACCAGGACTGGCAGGTCGCCTCGGAGAACCTGCTGCACGCCCAGGCGATCGTCTCTGAGCTGTCGTCCTCCCTCAATGTCGAGGCCTGGGACGGCGCCGAAGGCCTGTTCGCGATCTACGTGTACGTGCAGAACGCACTCATGAGTGCCAACGTGCACCGGGACGTCAACCGCACGGTGGAGTGCATCGGACTGCTCGAGCCGCTGCGTCAGACCTGGCACGAAGCCGCCGAGCAGCTTCCCGCGCAGCCGATGGCTGCCCGGGTCGGAGGAGAGCTCGGTTATGCCTAGGCCGTCGGGATCGTATGAGGAGTGGCTGCGCGTGCTCGACGAGCTCGAGCGCAGCCTCGGCAGCGGCACGCGCAACGCGGTGCTCGCGATCGAGGGGGAGCGGTTCTCGACCGGCGTGCAGTGGCGCGCGCCGGAGCACCTGGGTCAGCTTCCCGTGCAGCTCGAGGAGCGTGCCCGGCTGCTCATCGCCGGACAGCTCGAGCTGATCCGCGAGATCGAGGATGCCCGGCGCTCCGCCGGAGCACACCTGTCCGCCGTGAGGAGCATCCTCACCGCCCAGCGCGCCAACGCGTCCGTCTATCTCGACGTCACCGGCTGATCGGACTCTTTCAGTAAGGCTTCTCCTCAACAGGTGCCTGATCAGCGTTAGTTTCCACGGACATGAGCCATGCTCAAGGAATGTCGGTGGTCGGTCGTAACGTGGGGGCATGACCAACCTTCCCGAGTCGCCCGCTTCACCCGATCAGCCGCACGGCGACCGGGGGCGGGGTGACTGGGTGCAGGGCGGCGTGCTCGGCGGGTTGCGGTCGATGGCGGATGTCGTCACCGGGCTGGGCGGTTCGTCTGCCGCTGTCGACGCGCTCAGCGATGAGGCGGTGCTCGAAGGGCACGCATTGATCGCGGGAGCCCGGCGGGCACTCGACACCCAGGCGGTGTGGTTCGCGGCGACCCTGGCTCGAAGGTCCCGCCCGGAACTCGGCGGGAAGGGCCTCGCGGCCCGGAAGGGGTTCCGCTCCCCGGAAGACCTGCTGCAGAACTTGTCCGGGTCGAGCAAAGGTGACGTGAGCAAACTCTTCGCGGTCGGTCGGCTGCTCGCCGAGGCCGACGCCGCTGAGAAGGCCGCACGGGAAGCCGCCGAGGCTCAGAAACTGATCGATGGCACCCCGCCCCTCGACGATCACGATGGGCAGGAGGGGACCGACGGGCCGCCGCCGCTGAACGGGACGGCCCCGGACCTGCCGCCGGTCGCGGTGCCGCCGTGGCATGCACCGATCGGCCAGGCCCTGAGCGAGGGTTGGCTCAGTGTCGAGAAGGCAGACTCGCTCCGCAAAGGCCTCGGCGACCTGGACAGGGCGATCACGGCGGAGAAACTCGCGGCCGCCCTCGCACGGCTCCTCGCGGAAGCGCGAACCGTGAACGCAGACCAGCTGTTCAAGCGGGCCCGGCGGGTGCGGGACGTTCTCGATGAGGCTGGCATCGCCGCCCGGGAGAAGGCCGTCTACGACGACCGGTCGCTGCGGTTCTGGCGGCTCCACACGGGGCAGGTGCGCATGGTCGGACTGTTCGCCCCGGAAGACGGCGAATACCTGATGAGTACCTATGACGCCATCACCAGCCCGAGGCGTGGCGGCGTGCGGTTCGTGGACAAGGAGCAGGCGGCCTGGGCGAAGCGGGTCCAAGACGACCCGCGCACCACCGAGCAGCTCACCGCGGATGCGTTCCTCGCCCTGACCAAACTCGGCGTGAAAGCCGATCCAAAACGCATCGCCGGCGGCCGCAACCCCGCCGTCCGCATGGTCACCATCCGCCCCAGAAACAACACACCCACGGGCATTGCGCCGACCGGCACCGTAGCAACAGAAGCCTCAACCGATGCCGAGGCGGAATCCGCGACTGAGGCGCCCACTCTAGAGCCGGGCGTGATCGAGGGCACTGCGGTCACCGTCTCCACCGAAACCCTCGAACGGAACCGGTGCGACAGTGGGCTCCTCGATGTCACGTTCGACGACCACGGCAGCGGCGTCGACCTCGGCCGGGAACAACGCACTTTCAGCCCGGCCCAAAGAGCGGCCCTCGCCCTGCGTGACGGCGGCTGCCTGTGGCCCGGCTGCGACCGACCACCCTCCTGGACCGAAACCCACCACATCGAGCACTGGAAAGATGACACCGGCCAGACCAACGTCGCCGACGGCATCCTGCTCTGCCGCGGCGACCACCTGCGACTTCACAACGAACACTGGCGCGTTACCCGGGACGACACCGGCCGGTACTGGCTCACTCCGCCACCCGGTCTCGACCCCGAGCAGAGACCCATCCGCCTCAGGAGCACGAGCGAGATCCTCCGTGACGATGACTGACGGGAGCGGCCGGTCAGAGGGTCGAAACGGCCGCTGCACCCCCCTTTCGAGCCAAGCAGACGAATCGGGAGAGAAAGTCCTTACGTGGGCCGGAACCAGGCCGATAGCTAGAGACGAGCACGGATTGCTCGCACCAGGCCACGGATCGGCCGTTCAGTACATCTGACGACGAATCGGGTAACCGTGCTTGAATCCGTGACCTCCACCGCTCTCACGAGCGCACTGGCCGCACTGTCGCTGCGGCAGAGCACCATCGCGAGCAATATCGCCAACGTCAACACCCCCAACTACCACGCCAAGCAGGTCGCGTTCGAGTCCGCCCTCGCCAAGTCGGTCGCCGACGGCAGCGGAAGCACGGCCGCCACGACCACCGATTCCCTCGAACCGACCAACGTCAACGGCAACAACGTCAACCTCGACACCGAGACGCTCGCGAACACCTCGACCGTGCTCCGGTACCAGTTCGCTGCCCAGGCAATCAACATGCCGTTCAGCGCCGTGCGCGCCGCGATGAAGACCGCCTGATGAGCCTCGACGCGATCGGAATCGCCGGCTCCGGCCTCACCCTGCACCGCAAGTGGCTCGACGCGATCGCCGACAACATCGCGAACGTCAACACCGTCACGCCCACGAGCGGCAACGCCTTCCAGGCCCGCTACATCGTGGCTCAGGCCGGCGCGGGTGTGAACGGCGTCGAGGTCGCGGGCACCGCACAGGGCTCGGCAGCCGGCATCCTCGTCTCCGACCCGACCAACCCGCTCGCCGACGCCGCCGGCTACGTGCGCCACCCCGACATCGACCTCGGCGAGCAGATGGGCGACCTGATCATGGCCCAGCGCGGTTACCAGGCGAACGCGGCCGTTGTCGACCGCGCCAAGACAACCTACGAAGCAGCACTTCAGATCGGCCGTGCCTGATGACCATCGCATCCATCGGGGCGCTCGCGCTCCAGGCCAGCCAGGCCACCCAGAGTGTGCAGGCGACGCAATCCAGCCAGGCCACCACGGCCACAGACGGCTCGGGCTTCGGAACTGCCATGGCCGGCGCCGTCGACAACCTGCAGCAGCTGCAATCGACCGCGAACACCCAGGCCGTCGCCGCCGTGACCGGAAACCTCAACGACATCGCGAGCGCCACCATCGCCGCGACCCGCGCACAGGTGAGCCTCGAGCTCGTCGCCGCCGTGCGTAACAAGGGCGTCGACGCCTTCAACGAGATCATGAGGATGCAGGCCTGATGCCCCGCCAGATCAGTTCCTTCTTCCAGCGACTCGGACAGAACATCCGTGAGTTCACCATCGCGCAGCGCACGGTCGCCATCATCGGTGTCGCGGTGCTCGCACTCGGCATCGCCGCGCTCACGATGTGGGCCACGAAGCCCGCGTACACGCCCCTGTTCTCCGGGCTCGCCGGCGCCGACGCGAGCGCGATCGTCGACCAGCTCGCGACCGACAAGGTCGACTATCAGCTCAGCGACGGCGGCGCGACGATCCTCGTTCCGCAGGCGGATGTCTACGCCGAACGACTCAAGGCCGCCGCGGCCGGGCTGCCGACCTCGGACACCGGGGGATACTCGCTGCTCGACAAGATGGGCGTCACCGCGAGCGAGTTCCAGCAGTCGGTGACCTACAAGCGGGCCCTCGAGGGCGAGCTCGCCAACACGATCCAGGCCATGCAGGGCGTCAAGACCGCCTCTGTTCGGCTCGCGATCCCCAAGGACACCGTGTTCGTGTCCGAGAAGCAGGACCCGACGGCATCCGTCTTCGTCGCCACCCAGACCGGCGTGACCCTCTCGAGCGACCAGGTCCAGGCCATCGTGCACCTCACGAGCGCCTCGATCGACGGCATGAAGCCGACAGATGTCGCCGTGATCGACTCCAAGGGCATCGTGCTCTCCGCCGTCGGCACCGGCGTCACCGGGACGGGCGCCGAGCAGTCCACGGACTACGAACAGCGCGTGCGCGGCTCGGTCCAGGCCATGCTCGACAAGGTGCTCGGCGCCGGTAATGCGACCGTCGTCGTCGCCGCAGACATGAGCGCGCAGTCGGCTTCCCGCGTCGAGGAATCCTTCACCTCACCGACGAACGCTCCCGCACTCAACGAGGCCGTCAAGACCGAGACGTACACCGGCACCGGCGCCTCGGGAGCGGCCGGGGTGCTCGGCACCACGACCACGACGACGACACCGACGGGAACGAGCACCGACGGCTCCTTCACCTCGGCGGACACCACGAAGAACAACGCGGTCAACAAGGTCACCGAGACCCGCACGATCCCGGCCGGTGCCGTCAACCGCCAGACGATCTCGGTCGCGGTGAACAAGGACACGATCGGCAGCGTCAACGTCGCCGACGTGACCAGCCTGGTCTCCTCGGCCGCCGGCATCGACTCGACCCGCGGCGACGCCGTCACCGTCGAGGTCGTGAGCTTCAACGGCCAGGCCGCCGCAGACGCATCAGCGGCTCTCGCCCAGCAGGACGCCCAGACCTCGGCGGACCGGATGGGGGAGATCGTGCGCATCGGCATCATCACCGCCGGAATCCTGATCACTCTGATCCTCGGCATGCTGCTCTACGCCCGCCGCTCCCGCCGCCAGAGCCGCGAATCGATCGAGGTCGACGAGATGCTCCAGGTACGTCCGGCCCTCGCCCCCGCCGCGGTTCCGTTCGGCCTCAATACCCCGATCGCGCCGATCATGATCGACCCGAGCCCCACCGTCGCCTTCGGTGTTCCCGCCTTCACCCCGCCGGCCGCTTCCGAGCGGATGCGTGTTGAGATCGACGCCCTCGCCCAGCGCGACCCGAAGAAGACCGCAGAGTACCTCCGCGGTCTCATGGAAGACCGGCAGCCCGCATGATCGACCCCCAGGTCCCCCTGACCGGAACCCAGAAGGTCGCCATCGTGCTGATGAACATGGAGCACGACCGTGCGTCCGAGGTGATGAAGCAGTTCACCGAGGCCGAGGCCGCCGACATCGCCGCCGAGATGGTGCAGCTGCGCCGGGTCGACACCGAGGTCGCCGAGACCACGGTCCTCGAATTCCACGACCTCACCATGCGCGGCACACGCTCCCCTCGCGGAGGCCACGCCTACGCGGTCGGCCTGCTCGAAGCATCCTTCGGCGCAGAACGCGCCGCCGGCGTCATGAGCCGGGTGGCCTCCTCGATGGCCGGCAAAGCCTTCGAATTCCTCGACACCGCTGAACCGCTCCAGATCCTCACGCTCCTCGACGGTGAACTGCCGCAGACCATCGCCCTCGTCCTCGCCCACCTCCGTCCCGAACACGCCTCCGCCGTGATCGCCGGCCTCGAGGGCACCCTGCCCGCCGAGGTCGCCCAGTGCATCGCCGGAATGGGAACGGCGACCCCCGAAGCCATCCGCGTCGTGACCGACTCGCTCAAGGCCCGCGTCGGCGCCGTCACCGCCACCCGGGACTCCGTCGAGGTCGTCGGCGGCATCCAGCCGCTCGTCGAGATCATCAACCGGGCGGATGTCGCGACCGAGCGCTCCCTCCTCGAAGCCCTCGACGCCCGCGACCCGGTCCTGGCCGAACAGGTGCGCGCCCGGATGCTCACCTTCGCCGACATCGTCCGCCTCGAGGACCGCGACGTGCAGCAGGTTCTCCGTGGCATCGACGCCGGTATCCTCGCGATCGCGATGAAGGGCTCCACCGACGGCGTCATTGAGATCATCCGCAAGAACCTCTCCGAACGCAACCGGGAGATCCTCGACGACGAGATCCGCGCGCTCGGGCCCGTCCGCGTCTCCCAGGTCGAGGAGGGACGTGCGACGATCGTGCGCGCCATCCGCGACCTCGAGGCCCAGGGCAGCATCACCGTGACCCGTGCGGACGAGGACGCTTATGTTGTCTAGCCCCGCCATCCCGTTCCGTCACGCAGAGCCCGTGCTCGTGGATGCGTCCGTAGCCACCGCAGGAACCGCGCCCGCAGCCGGAAAGGCGGCCACTCCGGTCGCCCGCGCGACCGCCGAGACCGCCGGCGACCCGCCGTTCTCCGCGATCTCCTTCCCGACCCTGCGTGCCGTGTCCGGCGACAGCACGGTCGAGGCCGCCCGGGTCCAGGGGCATGCTGCTGGATACACGGCGGGCATGCGGGCCGCCGCGAGCGACATTGCGGCGCAGGTCGCACGCCTCGAGGCCGACCACGCCGCCCGGGTGTCGCAGGTCCAGGCGCAGCTCGACCGCACGGTCGGGCTCCTGACCGCCGCGAGCCACGCGCTCGACGAGCGCACCCAGCCCGTCCTGCACGAGGCCGAAGGCACCCTGCTCGCCACGGCGCTCGACCTCGCGGAGGCCGTGATCGGCTACCAAATCAGTGACGGGCCGAGTGCGGCACGGCTGGCCCTGCGCCGTGCACTCGACCCCGCGTCGCCGACCCGGCCGAACGTGGTGCGCATGCACCCCGCAGACCTCGACGTGATCGACCCGGCCGTCCTCGCCGCGACCGGCGTGACGTTCCAGGCCGACCCGTCGCTCGCCCGCGGCGACGCCGTTTCCGAGTTCGCGGACGGTTTCCTCGACGCCCGGATCTCCACCGCGTTCGAGCGGGCCCGCGCCGCGCTCCTCGGGGGAACCCGATGACCCTCACCTGGGAACCGCGCCCCGTTGCCCTCGCGCGCGCCCTCCGCGTCGCCCGCCCCGAGCGGGTCGGCGTGGTCTCGTCCATCGTCGGCCTGGGCCTCGAGGTCCGCGGGCTCAACTCGGCGATCGGCGACCTTGTCGCGATCGGGAACGACGCCGAGATCGACGCGGAGGTCGTCGCGACGACGCAGGACGGCATCCGCTGCATGCCGCTCGGCCGGATGACCGGGATCCGGGTCGGCGCACCGGTCCGGTCCGACGCGACCCCGCACCTCGTGCCCACCGGGAACGGCCTCTTCGGCCGTGTCATCGACGGGATGGGCCGCCCCATCGACGGCAAGGGCCCCCTCGTCGTCGAGGAATACGTCTCGATCGACCACGACAGCCCCTCCGCGATGCAGCGGTCGCGGATCACGACGCCGCTGCAGCTCGGCGTGCGCGTGCTCGACACCCTCACGAGCGTCGGCCGCGGCCAGCGCATGGGCCTCTTCGCCGGCTCCGGGGTCGGCAAGTCCTCACTCCTGTCGATGATCGCGCGCGGCACCGACGCGAAGGTCTCCGTGATCGCCCTCGTCGGGGAGCGAGGCCGCGAAGTCCGCGAATTCCTCGAGGACGACCTCGGTGCAGAGGGCCTCGCCCGGTCGATCGTCGTGGTGTCGACCTCGGACGAACCCGCCATGATGCGCCTGCGCGCCGCCTTCGTCGCGACCCGCATCGCCGAGTCCTTCCGCGACCAGGGCGCTGACGTCATGCTGATGATGGACTCGCTCACCCGCGTCGCGATGGCCCAGCGTGAGATCGGTCTCTCCGTCGGCGAACCTCCGGCAACCCGCGGCTACCCGCCATCGACGTTCTCCCTGATGGCGCGCCTCCTCGAGCGCGCGGGCACCGACCAGTCCGGCTCGATCACGGGCATCTACACCGTGCTCGTCGACGGCGACGACCACAACGAGCCCATCGCGGATGCCGCGCGCTCGATCCTCGACGGACACGTCGTCCTCGACCGCAAACTCGCCGTCCTCGGCCATTTCCCGAGCGTCGACGCCCTCGCCTCGATCTCCCGGGTGGCCTCCCGGGTTAACACCGCGGAACAGAACCGGCTCGCGGGAAACCTCCGCAAGGTGCTCGCCGCGCGGCGGAACGCCCAGGACCTCCTCGACGTCGGCGCGTACAAGCCGGGCACGAACCCGCTCGTCGACGCGGCCGTGGAGAACGAGGCCGCGATCAACGAATTCCTGCAGCAGCGGATGGACGACCAGACGTCCGCCCCGCTCGCGTGGGACCAGCTCACCCGGCTCACCCGGCTGTTCGGAGGCATCTGATGAAACGCGACTTCGCCCTCGCCGGACTCCTCCGGCTGCGCCACCTGCAGCAGGACGCCGCCGCCGGGGAACTGGCCGCGGCCAACGCCCTGCTGAACTCGAACGAGGCCAGGCGCGCCGAGGCATCCGCAGCCCTGACCGTGCTGCCCAGTGAGGCGACCGGCACCGCATCCCTCGCCGCGATCGTGGCCGGGCGCACCTCGGCGCAGAGCATGCTCGCCGACCTCGATACGCTCGGCCGGGAATACCGGCAGACCGCTGAGACCGCGCACGCCGCCTTCACCGCGAAGCGTGCCGAGTCCGTCGGGCTCGAAAAGCTCGAGGGCCGCCACGGCCTGTTCGTCGCCGCGGAGGACCTGCGGGCGGAGCAGACCGTGCTCGACGAGATCGCGTCGACCGGGTGGCACCGCCGCAAGGCCGGAGGCACCCGATGACGATGGTCGACGCCCTGAGCCGGATCAGCACGATCCAGGCCACCCTCGCGCGATTCGACGCACTGAGCGCCGCGTCGGCGTCGACGGCCGCGGCCGCTGCCACAGCCACGACGACCACGACGGCCGACAGCACCGGAACCGCTGCGACCTTCGCCGACGCCCTCGCGGCGGCGGCCAGCTCGGCCACGACCGCGGCGAGCGGCGCGGGCGTCGCGACCGGCAGCGTGACCGGAACCGACATCGTCACCGCGGCGCAGAAGTACCTCGGCGTTCCCTACGTCTTCGGCGGCAAGAGCTCGAGCGGCATGGACTGCTCCGGGCTCGTGCAGAAGGTCTATGCCGACATGGGCATATCCGTTCCCCGCCTCGTTTCCGGGCAGATGAAGATCGGCACCGAGGTCGCGTCCCTCGCAGACGCGAAGCCGGGCGACCTGATCGTGACCGGCGGCGGAGAGCACATCCTGATCTACGCCGGAAACCACAAGGTCATCCACGCGCCCTACGAAGGCCGCACGGTCTGCGAGGTCGAGGCCTACATGAAGGACTCCGACATCGACACCATCCGCCGCGTGATCCCGGACGCCCCCGCGACGTCCAGCACGGCTTCGACGGCCTCGGCGACCGCTCTCACCGCGGCGAAGGCCGCCGCGACGTCCGGCACCGCCGACCTGCTCAGCGCCGCCCTCGCCTCGATGATGAAGAGCGCCTCCTGATGGCCGCCTCCTTCGGAAGCGCGGTGTCCGCGCACGCCTCCCTCGCCCGGGCCAACGCCCAGGCCCTGCTCGCACGCTCGGCGACGGAGACCCGGACCGGGAACGGCACGGGTTCCGGAGCGAACACGAGTGCGGGCAGCTTCGCCTCCGCGCTCGACACGGCCAGGGACGCCGGGACGACCCAGCGTCGCGAGGCCGCGAGTGCCTCCGTCGACGCGCAGGCCGTGACCGCACGGGCGGCCCAGGCGGCCCTGTCGCGCTCGGCCGCGGATGCCGCCGCTCGCGAGCGCATGGACGCTTCCGCAGCACGGTCCTCGGCGCAGGCCGCCGCCCGGACATCAGTCGACCGGACATCCGCCGCCCGGACGTCTGCGCTGCAGGACACCCGGGACTCCGCAGGGCAGTCCACACAGAAATCCGGAGACACGGCACGGGACGCCCAGGACGCGCGCGCGGTCCGGTCCGTGCAGATCGCCAGGGACGTGCGCTCGGCCCGGGCGGCACGCGGCGCCCGCACCGAGCGGGATGCCCAGGCGGAACCCGTGCCGTCGTCCGGCCGGGGATCGATGAGCACCGGGGTCTCTTCGGGTCAGTCTGCAGTCGGAGCGGCCGATGGTCCCGGATCGGCAGCGGCCCAGCAGGGTGCGAGTGACACGCAGGCGACCGTCATGCGTGACCTGCTCACGGCGGATTCGGCGTCCCTCTCGGCCGCTACCTCTGGCACGACAGCTGGCTCGACAGCAGCCTCGACTTCGGGCGCGGCGCCCGGCGGCAGCTCGGCTGTCGGCCCGGTTTCCTCACGCTCGGTCTCTTCCGGTTCGACGTCCGCTGATTCCGCGGCAGCCGGTTCCGCGACGCTCGGCCGGGCACTGCCCGGCGCCGTCACCGCGGAAGCGCAGGCTCCGGTCGGCGCAGCACAGGCGGCTGGTTCACCGTCGAATTCGACAACAGCAACCGCGACGACCGCCGGGTCTCCGGTCGATTCCTCGTCACCGGTCGGTGCCCTCGGGAACCAGGCGGCCGCCGCCGTGATCGGAACGACCACCGGCGGTGCCGGCGTCACCGCCCCTGCTGTCCAGGCCCCGACTCCCGGCGCAACCACCGACGGGACGGACGCAACGAACGGTCAGGCGGGTCCGACCGGAGCGGCGGCCGCAGGGTCCGCCGCCGGCCTCACAGACCTGGCCGGCCGCGCATCCGCCGCAGCCACCCGGACCGCTGGCGCTCCCGGCGCCGCGAACTCGAGCCTCCCGACCACGGCGCCCATCGACTCGCGCGCCGCCGCGTCGGTCAGCCTCGATTCGGTCAGCAACGCCTCGAACGGCAACGGCTCTGACAGCAGTGGTTCAGCCAATACCGGTTCAGACAGTGCCGGCGCAGGCGGCTCGCGCGGGGGAGCGGTCGCCGACTCTGGCGCCGCATTCCGATCGGCAACGGCAACGGCCGCAGGCACTGCTTCCGCCTCTGCCGCGACTCCCGTGACTCCCACCGATCCGACAAGCGTGGGCACCGCATTCCCGGCCGCCCCGCACACGGTCGCTGCGAGTTCGACTGTCGCCGCGGCATCCGCTGCCGGCGCCTCGGCCGCGACACCGGGAGCGGCGCAGCTCGCCGACCTGCCGTTCGCCGGCCAGGTCGGCCGCGGCCTCGCGAGCCTGATCGGGGCCGCGAACGGCGAGCACGCGATGACCATCACCGTGAACCCCGACAATCTGGGTCCCGTGATCGTGCGGGCGCACATCGGCGGCAGTGCGATTCGGGTGGAACTGTTCGCCCCGACCGATCTCGGGCGGGATGCCCTGCGCGCGATCCTGCCGGAGCTGCGGCGCGACCTCGCCCAGGGCGGCACGGACACGCGGCTCGACCTGTCCGGGAACTCCCAGCCCGACGATTCCCGCGCTGCGGGCTCCGGTACCTTCGGCGCTCCCGGCCGGCAGGAGGCCAGGACCAGTCCGGATCCCGGATCCGTGCGGGCACCCGACCAACCGGGCGACGCCCGGGAGTCCGGCACGGCGGTCCGACCGCCCTTCCGGGACGAACCCCTCGGCTACCGCCCCTCTGTCGATGTGCTGGCCTGAATGACAGCTCAACGGATGACCGCCCAGAACCTGTTCCAGAACACGACCACAAGAACCACGAGAAGCACGAGAAGAGAGAATCCATGACGATCGAAGCCATCGTGGCCGCATCGGCAGCCGGAGCAACGGGAGCCGCGACCGCGACCGCCGGCGTGTACAGCGCGTCGACCACCACGCGCACGCCGAGCCAGAGCCTCGACTCCGAGGCCTTCATGAAGCTCCTCGTCACGCAGCTGAAGAACCAGGACCCGAGTTCGCCGATGGACTCCAACCAGATGATCAGCCAGACGACGCAGCTCTCCATGATGGAGAAGCTCACGGCCCTGTCGACGACCTCCGACGAGAGCTTCTCGCTCCAGATGCGCATCGCGGCCGCCTCCCTGGTCGGGCAGAACGTGACATACACGGATGCCGCCGGCACCTCGGTCACGGGAGTCGCCTCCGCCGTGTCCTACGCCGGATCGGTGCCGCAGGTCACGGTCGGGGGAGTGAGCGTCAAGCTCGACGCGATTTCCGGGGTCACGACCCCGGCGACCACGACCACTCCGGTCGTCGCGACCACCACGACCTGACGCCCGGCGCGTCCCGCCCGGCCGTACTCCACCACACGCTTTCCACCCATACCGTTTCGAAAGGCAGCATCCCATGCTTCGTTCCCTGTATTCCGGAATCTCCGGCCTTCGCGCGCACCAGACCATGCTGGATGTCACCGCGAACAACATCGCCAACGTCAACACGACGGCGTTCAAGTCTTCCTCGGCGCAGTTCCAGGACACCCTGTCCCAGCTGACCCACGGCGCGGGCTCCCCGCAGACCGTTGTCGGCGGCACCAACCCGGCCCAGGTCGGCCTCGGCGTGCAGGTCGCCGGCATCTCCACCAACTTCGCCCAGGGCTCCACCCAGTCGACCGGTCGCGCAACCGACATGATGATCTCCGGCGACGGTTTCTTCGTGACCCAGCTCGCCGGCGAAACCCTCTTCAGCCGCGCGGGCGCCTTCGACTTCGACGCGCAGGGCCGCCTCGTGTCACCGTCCGGCGCGCTCGTGCAGGGTTGGAACGCCGACGCGAAGGGCACGGTCAACCAGGGCGGAGCGCTGGGCACCATCACCCTGCCACTCACCACAATTCAGCCGCCATTGGCTTCGGCAACGGCCACAGTGACCGGAAACCTGCCTTCGGATGCGGCTGACGGTACAACCCTGAGCCGGGAATTCACGGCCTATGACAAGACCGGCGCCGCGAGTCAGGTCTCACTCAACTTCACGTACAGCGCAGCGGCCCCGGCCAAGTGGACCGTCACTTCTCCCAACTCGACGAGCAGCACGATGCTCACCTTCGCGGATGGGTCACTGACCTCGACTGCGAACAGCCTGCCGGTCACCGTCAACGGTGTCACTGTCGCCGTCGACCTGGGCACGATCACGGGCGCCGCCAACCTCAGTTCGTTGACTGCCGCGAGCACCGACGGCCACGCCGCAGGTTCGCTCACGTCGTTCACCCTCGGCAAGGACGGCACCCTGACCGGGCTGTTCAGCAACGGCAAGCAGCAGTCGATCGGCCGGATCGCCCTCGCGACCTTCACCAACCCCGGTGGCCTCGAGAAAGCCGGATCGTCCGAGTACCGGTCGACCACGAACTCGGGCACCGCTGTCCTCGGTGCCGCCGGATCCGCCGGAATGGGCACCCTCACGAGCGGTTCCCTCGAGATGTCGAACGTCGACCTCTCCCAGGAGTTCACGAACCTCATCGTCGCCCAGCGCGGCTTCCAGGCCAACGCCCGCATCATCACGACCTCCGACGAGGTCCTGACCGAGCTGACGAACCTCAAGCGGTAGTCCCGGCAGACGCAGGCGCGACCGGCGCCGGGTCCTTCGCGGACCCGGCCGGCGGCATCCGCCTGCCCGCCCACACCCCGAGCTAACCTTCGGCGCGGAGCGACCGACAGTGGTGCCTGACGGCCGGTGTGGCCGTCGTGAGCCAGGGACGGGCCCCATGATCGTTGTGACACGGCTGAATGACAGCCAATTTGCGATCAACCCCGACCTGATCGAACGCATTCACGCCAGCCCCGACACGACCCTCGTCATGGTCGACGGGGCGAAGTTCATCGTCATCGAGACCCTCGACGAGATCATCGAGAAGATCGCCCGATTCCGGGCCCATGTGATCTCGCTCGCCTCCCTCACCGACGACCGCGACTATCGGTCCGGGGCCCGATCGCTCGAGGTTCCGACGGGACCGCACGCGATCGAAGACGAGCTCGAACCGGGCAGCGGGCAGCGCCCGCGGAGGCTCTGATGGATCCGGCAACCCTGATCGGGATCGCCCTCGCCTTCGGCTCCATGGTCGCCATGATCACGATCGAGGGATCCTCGATCGCCTCCATCCTGTTGCCTGCTCCGATGATCCTCGTCTTCGGTGCCACGATCGCGGTCGGCATCGCCGGCGGAACCATCAGTGACGCCCTCAACGCATTCAAAGCGCTTCCCAGCGCGTTCAAGGGCAAGACCACCCCACCCCAGGACGTGATCGACCAGATCGTCGTGCTCGCCGAGAAGGCCCGCAGCGCAGGTCTCCTCGCGCTCGAGCAGGAGGCCGACGCGATCGACGACCCGTTCCTGCGCACGGCGCTGCAGAACATCGCGGACGGCACCGACGGAGACGAACTGCGGATCCTGCTCGAGGACGAGCTTTCGACCGCGACGAAGCTCAGCCGGAACGCCTCGAAGTTCTTCGTGACCCTCGGCGGCTACGCCCCGACTGTCGGCATCATCGGCACCGTCATCTCCCTCACCCACGTCCTCGAGAACCTCGACACTCCCTCGACCCTCGGGCCGATGATCGCCGCCGCATTCGTCGCGACGTTGTGGGGGCTCGTCTCGGCGAACTTCATCTGGCTTCCGATCGGGAACCGCCTCAAGCGGCTCTCCGACCTCGAGGTCGAACGGATGACCCTCCTGATGGAAGGCGCTCTCGCCGTCCAGGCCGGCAGCCAGCCGCGGCTCCTCGGCGAACGCCTCCGGGCCATGGTGCCGAACGCGCCGGCCAAGAAGGCCGCAAAGGCCGCCAAGGCGGACAAGGCGGACAAGGCGGACAAGCCGCTGTCTGAGGCAGCATGAGTGCCGGCGGCGGGCACGGCGGAGGACGCGGGCGAGGTCGAGGTCGCGGCCTCGAGGAGGAGCACGTCGAGCACGTCGACGAGCGCTGGATGGCGTCGTACATGGACATGGTCACCGTGCTGATGTGCATGTTCATCGTGCTGTTCGCGATGTCCTCCGTTGATTCGCAAAAGTTCTTTCAGCTCAAGAATTCCCTCGCGACAGGCTTCGGGGCCGTCGACGTCGGCAAGATCGACACGGCCACCGGGGTCGTCGTGTCGGCCGCGAACGCCAACGCCAGCGACCCGGCCGCGAAGGACCTCGGGACGGCGGGCGCAACCTCGACGTCGGCCGCGACAGCCTCGGCGACACCATCGCCAACAGCGACCCCGGCACCGACTCCCGCCCTCACCGACCTCCAGATCGCGACCCAGGAAATCGCCGACCTCTCCTCGGTGCAGGCGGCACTGAAGGCAGCCGTCACCGCGCAGGGCATCGACTCGATCGTGCAGTTCACGATCGACGCCCGAGGGCTGACCATCGGGCTCGTCGGAACGGATGCCTTCTTCGCTCCCAACCTCGCCACCCTGAGCCCGAAGGCGACGGCCGTCATCGACGCCATGTCGCCGATCCTCGCCGGCGACAAACGTGAGGTCACCGTCGAAGGCCACGCCGACCGGCACGGCGTCACCGTGAATTATGCGACCGACTGGGAACTCTCCTCGGCCAGGGCGACGAGCGTCCTGCGCAGGTTCGTCGAGGTCGGCGGTGTCGCGGGGGAGCGGATCTCCGCGATCGGCTACGGTTCGACCCGTTCGGTCACGACCGCGGACACCCTCGACGCGATGGCCCAGAATCGCCGCGTCGACGTTGTCCTGCTCTCGAGCGAACCGGATGCCGTCCGCGCGCTGATCCCCTCGATCCTCGCCGGGCAGGCGGGCGCCCCCTAAGCAGCGGACACCGTCAGGCATCCCGCGGTCGCCCCGCGGGCAGCCCGCCCGGGATTTCGAACGAATTCCCTGCGGACTGCTTACCGCTCGGATTCACCGGCCGATAGTTGCAGTCGTGACGGTCCAGGAACACAAGAGCATTGGCGTGCCCGCAGCGCCCGAGCGCACGGTCGAGGTGTACGACTTCCGACGTCCGACGACCCTCGCGCGCGAGCACTCGCGTGTCCTCGAGCTCGCCTTCGAGACCTTCGCGCGCCAGTGGGGCACCCAGCTGACCGCGAAGGTTCGCGCGATGTCCCAGGTCACCTGCGAGCACGTCCTGATGCGCAGCTACGACGAATACGCGAGCTCGCTGCCGTCGTCGACCGCGATGGTGCTCTGCCCGGTAGGCAGCCTCGCGGCCAAGGCCGTCATCCAGTTCCCGACCGCGGCGGCCCTGTCCTGGGTGAGCCACATGCTCGGTGGCAGCGAGGTCCCTCCACTTCCCGAGCGCACCTTCACCCAGATCGAACTCGCCCTCGTGCGTCGCCTGATGGAGGACGCCCTCGAGGACCTGCGCTACTCCCTCGGGACGCTCCTCGTCCTGCCGATCTCGTTCGGCGGCATCCAGTACAACTCGCAGTTCGCCCAGGCCGCGGCGACGAGCGATCTCGTCATCGTCGCGACGTTCTCGATGCGGGTCGGCGAGACGACTTCGACCGCCACCCTCGCGTTGCCCGCCGAGACCCTGCTTCCCCAACTCGGGGAGTCGATCCCGGTCATCACCGCCGAGGAACAACAGGAGAAGCTGAACGCCCAGCTCGCCTGGGTGCCCGTCGACCTGTCCCTGCAGCTCAGCCCGATCCGGGTGCTTCCGAGCGTCATCCTCGGCCTCGCCGTCGGTGACCTGCTGCCTGTCCCGCACTCCAGGCACCGCCCGCTCGACCTCGTCGTCGACGGGCACACCCTGGCCAGGGCCGCCGTCGGATCCAACGGCTCCCGCCTGGCCTGCATCGTCACCGACACCGAGGAACTGTCCCCATGAGCCCTGCCACGACCGCCATCCGCAATCTCGTCGAGGCCCTGCTCACGGTCCTGCCAACGCCCACCCGCCTGGAGGCGACCCCGTGCGCCGGCGAATCCCTCGCCGGCCGGCTCGGCGCCGGCGTCGTCGCCTCCTTCGTCGGCGTCACGAGCGCCGACCTCGCGATCGTCCTCACCGACCCGCACTCCCTCGACGCCGCAGCGGGCAATGGCGCCTTCTCGAGCCTCGACGTGCTCCGCCCCGCCCTCGACAGCGCCGCAACGGTCCTCGGCATCGGCGTACTCGGCGCGTCCCGCCTCGAAGACGTCACGTCCCTGTTCGCGGATGCCGACACGAGCGTCTTCGAGCTCGCGAGCGAGGGCGTCGTGAGCGCCTGGTTTGCGATCCGCCTCCGCGAGAACGGCGCCATCTCCGGGATCCCGCGCACCGGAAACCGGTCCGTCGTCGGAAAGCTCGGCCGGATCAACAGCGTCGAAATGGCCCTGACCGTCGAGATCGGCCGCACCCGGATGTCCGTGCGCGACGTGCTCGCCCTCGAACCCGGCGCCGTGATCGAGCTCGACCGCTCCGCGGGAGCCCCCGCAGACATCCTGCTGAATGGCCGCCTGATCGCCCACGGCGAGATCGTCGTCGTCGACCAGGACTACGCCGTGCGGATCACCCAGATCCTCGATGTCGCCGAGAGCCTGAGTTAGGTGGACACCCTCCTCGTCGCCCTCCGCGTCGCGCTGTCCCTCGCCGTCGTCGTCGGCCTCCTCTGGGTCCTGCAGCGCCGCATGCAGAAGGGCACCCGCCGTGGCCCCAAGGCCAGCCTCGTGTCGGTCGTGGGCCGGCAGGGCCTCGGCCAGAAGGCATCCGTCGTCGTCGTCGACGTGGAAGGCCGCAGGTTTGTGCTCGGAGTCACGGAACAGTCGGTCACCGTGCTGCACGACGCGCTGAGCCCGGCGGAGAGCTTCGCCACCACGCTGCACGCGGCGGACACGGACACGGACACGAGACGCTCCGCGGGGATCGCCGCGACGACCGCAACGGGCGCGTACAAGGCGGCCGCGAGCGTTGCGGCCGAGGACGAGACGCTCCCTGCGCCGCTCACCTTCCGTCCCCGCCACGACCGGGGCACCCGCGCCGCGGAGTCAGCCCTGCGCGCCGAGTCCGGACCGGGCTCGAGCTCCCGGCCGAACCGCCTGGCCGGATCGATCCTCTCGCCGGCGACGTGGCAGCAGACTGCCGCGGCACTCCGGCAGGGACGGTGAACACCCGCGCCCTGCGCCTCGGCCTGCCCGGGCTCCGTGCCCCGCGCTCCGATGCACTCCGCCGCGCTGACCGGGTGCGCTTCACCAGGCTCCTCGTGATGGCGGCGCTCGTGCTCGTCATAGTCCTCGCCGTCGTGCTGCTCACCACGAGCGCAGGCCACGCCGCGACGATCGCCCCGGTCGCCCCCGTCGACCCGGTGGCGCCGAGTACCCCGACGCCCGCGGCAGGCAACGGCCTGAGCGTCGACATCAACGGCCCGGACGGTTCACCGTCCTCGGCGATCGTGACCCTGATCGGCATCACCCTGCTTTCGGTCGCCCCGGCGCTCCTGCTCATGATGACGAGCTTCACCAAGATCTTCGTGGTGCTCGCGATGACCAGGAACGCCCTCGCGCTCCCGTCGATCCCGCCGAACCAGGTGCTCGCGGGTCTCGCCCTGTTCCTGTCGCTGTTCATCATGGCGCCCGTGCTCACCGACATCAACAACCACGCCCTGCAGCCCTACCTGAACGGCACGCTCTCCTTCGACGACGCGGTCACGATCGGCTCTGCTCCACTGCGCACCTTCATGCTCGCGCACACCCGCGAGGAAGACCTCGCCCTGATGACCAGGGCCGCGGACCAGGCCAACCCGGTCAGCCGCGACGCGGTGTCCCTGCTCACCCTGATCCCGGCGTTCATGATCTCCGAGCTGCGCGCAGCCTTCATCATCGGCTTCGTCATCTTCATCCCGTTCCTCGTCATCGACATCGTCGTCTCCGCCGCCCTGATGTCGATGGGCATGATGATGCTGCCGCCGGTGATGATCTCGCTCCCGTTCAAGATCCTGCTGTTCGTGCTCGTCGACGGCTGGGGACTGATCATCACGACCCTCATCACCAGTTACCGGGGTGGCTGATGGACACCAACGCCATCCTCGACATCGGCATGCAGGCGATCATCGTCGCGGGCAAACTCTCCGCGCCGATCCTGATCACCGCCCTCGTCGTCGGTTTCGCCATCTCCCTGTTGCAGTCGATCACGCAGATCCAGGAGGTGACGCTCTCCTTCGTACCCAAGGCGATCGCCGTCTGCCTCGCCCTGCTCATCTGCGGGCACTGGATGATCTCCGAGATCGTCTCCTTCACGACCGCGCTCTTCGACAAGATCCCGACACTCATCGGCGGCGGCTGATGAACATCACCCTCGACTTCACCTGGATCGAGGCCGTCATGCTCGCCGGGGTGCGCCTCATCGCCTTCCTCGTGATCGCCCCGCCGTTCTCCTACAACGCGTTCCCGCTCCGGATCAAGGGCATGCTCTCCCTCGGGCTCGCCCTCGCCGTTTCGCCCGTCGTCACCCCCGGCTACGTGTCCCCGGACACCGGCGGCTTCATCCTCGCGCTCCTGCTCGAAATCGTCGTCGGCGGCATGCTCGGCTTCCTCGTGCTGATCGTGTTCTCCGCCGTGCAGTCGGCCGGCAACCTGATCGACCAATTCGGCGGATTCCAGCTCGCCCAGGGCTTCGACCCGCAGGCGATGGTCAACGGCGCCATGTTCACCCGGCTCTACCAGATGACCGCCATCGCGCTCCTTTTCGCGTCCGGCGGCTACCAGCTCATCATCGGCGGCCTGACCCGGAGCTTCACGGCCATCCCGATCGGCGGGGGCATGGACCTCGCCGCCCCGGTCCAGGCCGTAACGAACGCAGTCGGCCAGCTGCTGCTCTCCGCCGTGCAGATCGCAGGACCGCTCATCGTCGTGCTCTTCCTCGCGGATGCCGGCCTCGGCCTGCTCACCCGGGTCGCGCCCGCGCTCAACGCCTTCGCCCTCGGCTTCCCGCTCAAGATCCTGATCACCCTCACCCTCGGCGCGAGCGCCTTCGTCGCGCTTCCGCGCATCGTGTCCGCCCTCACCGACACCGCCGTGACGACCATGCTCGGGGTGAAGTAAATGTCGAACTCCGGCGAAAAGACCGAGCAGGCCACCGATAAGCGGATGAAGGAGGTCCGCGCCAAGGGCCAGCTCTCCAAGTCGCAGGACCTCACCGCGTGGATCGGCATCGGCTCCGCCGCCGCCCTCGCCCCCGTCACGATCAGCCTCGGGTCCCAGGCCGGCGCCAGCCAGCTCGACGGACTGCACGCGATCGTCGCGAATCCGAGCCCCGAACTCGCCGAGCAGCTGATGGGCGACGCGTTCTCCTCGCTCGCCGGCACCCTGACCCCGATGCTCGCGACCGTGTTCGCCGTCGTGCTCATCGGTGCCGCAGCCCAGGGCGGCGTGCACCTCAAGAAACTCGAGGGCAAGTACGACCAGTTCAATCTCGTCACCGGGCTCGGCCGCACCTTCGGCGGCCAGGCTGTCTGGCAGGGTGTCAAGGCACTGTTGAAGACCGCGGCGGTCGGCGTCGTGCTGACCCTGGTGATCCAGGGGCTCGCCCCGATCCTGATGACCGCGGGCGGACTCCCGGTCGCCGCACTGATCGACGCGGCAGGGGGAGGCGCAGCATCGCTCGTGCAGGCGGCCGTCGTCTCCGGCCTCGTGCTCGCCGCCGCCGACGTCTTCGTGGTGATGCGCCGCAACCGGAAACGCACCCGGATGACCAAAAAAGAGGTCACCGACGAGAACAAGAGCTCGGAAGGCGATCCTCGGATCAAGTCGCAACGCCGCTCCCGGCAGCTCGCCATGAGCCGGAACCGGATGATCGCGTCCGTCTCGACCGCCGACGTCGTGCTCGTCAACCCGACCCACTTCGCCGTCGCCCTCCGCTACGAGCCGGGCAAGTCGGCACCGAGGGTCGTCGCGACGGGGGCAGGGGTCATCGCGCTCCGCATCCGCGAGCAGGCGGCGACCGACGGGGTGCCGATCGTGCGCGACATCCCGCTCGCCCGGGCACTCCACAGCGCCTGCAAGCTCGGCGACGAGATCCCGGTCGAGCTCTACAACGCCGTCGCCCGGGTGCTCGCGTTCGTGCTCGCGCTCAAGACCCGCGGCTCGGCGCGCGGCTCCGGGTACACGACCGGCTACGGCGAGGACGCCGGCGTGCACACCCTCACCCCGGCCGCCCACGCTGCGACGCCCGTGTTCTCCGGGGCGTCCGCTCCCGGTTCATCCTCACGCTCCGCCTCCCACTCCGCCGCTCACTCCACCGGAGGTTCCCGATGAAGACCACCCTCGCCAGGCTCGCCGTCCCGATCGGCGTCGTCGGCATCATCCTGCTCCTCGTCGTCCCGGTCCCCGCCGTGCTCCTCGACATGCTCATCATCGTCAACATCCTGCTCGGCCTCGTGGTGCTGCTCACGACCATGTTCGTCAAGAAGCCGCTCGACTTCTCGGTCTTCCCGTCCCTCCTCCTCGTTGCGACGCTGTTCCGGCTCGGCCTCAACGTCGCATCCACCCGCCTGGTGCTCGGCGACGGCTACGCGGGCCAGGTGATCGCCTCGTTCGGACAGGTCGCCGTCGGCGGGTCGATCATCATCGGCGCCGTCATCTTCCTGATCCTCGTCGTGATCCAGTTCGTCGTCGTCACCAAGGGAGCCGAGCGGGTCGCAGAGGTCGGCGCCCGGTTCACCCTCGACGCCATGCCCGGCAAGCAGATGGCGATCGACGCCGACCTCAACGCCGGCCTGATCACCGACACCCAGGCCAGGGAACGCCGGGCGGAAGTCTCAGCGGAGGCCGACTTCTACGGCGCGATGGACGGCGCGTCGAAGTTCGTCAAGGGTGACGCGATCGCCGGGATCATCATCATCATCATCAACCTCGTCGGCGGCATCGGCATCGGGATGATCCAGCGCGGCATGTCGATCACCGACGCGATGAGCACGTACTCGCTCCTGACCATCGGCGACGGGCTCGTCACCCAGATCCCGGCCCTGCTGATGGCCGTGTCCACCGGCATGATCGTGACCAGGTCCAACGCCGAGTCCGACATCGGGGCGACCGCGTCCGCGCAGCTCACCCAGTCCCGCAACGCGCTCATGATCGCCGGCGGCGCGGCCCTGCTGATGGCGCTCATCCCCGGGATGCCGATCCTCCCGTTCGTCGTCGCCGGGGCGAGCCTGCTGCTCGTCTCCCAGCGGATCAAGGCGAGCGAAGCCCGCGAGCAGGCCAGGCAGGCGGCCGCCGTCGTGGCCGAACGGGCGCCGGTGCGCTCGGATACCCCTGAGGACCTGATCGAGTCGATGCGGGTGCACGCCCTCGAGATCCTGCTCGCCTCCGACCTCGTCGACCTCGTCTCGGGAGCCCAGGACGACCTTCTCGCCCGGGTGCGCGCCCTGCGCCGCAAGATCGCGATCGACCTCGGCGTCGTCGTTCCGCCGGTCCGCACCCGCGACAGCGTCGAACTGCCCTCTGCGACCTACGTCATCCGCATCGCCGGCGTCGAGGCCGGCCGCGGGCTCGCGCCGTCCGGCAAGGTGCTCGCCCTCGGCGACAACCTCGAGGGCCTGCCGGGCACCGCGACCGTCGAGCCGGTCTTCGGCCTCGCCGGCAAGTGGGTGCCGAGCGAGATGCGGCACAGCGCGGAGATGGCCGGAGCGACCGTCATCGACCGGGTGTCCGTGCTCGTGACCCACCTGTCCTCGATCGTCACCGGGAACGCGGCGCGTCTCCTCACCCGGGAGGACGTGCGGGTGCTGACCGACGGCGTCAAGCAGGTCAACCCGGCCGCCGTCGACGACCTGATCCCCGGTATGCTGTCGCTCGCCGAGGTGCAACGGGTGCTCCAGGGCCTCCTGATGGAGCAGATCCCGATCAACGACCTCTCCCGGATCTACGAGGCGCTCTCGCTCCGGGCGAAGGCATCGACAGACCCGGAGGGCCTGATCGAAGCCGCGAGGCAGGGCCTCGGCCCGGCTCTCGCCGCCCAGTATCTCGACGAAGGCCTGCTCCGCGTGATCATGATCGAGCCAGGCCTTGAGCAGTCCCTGCTCGAGGGCATGCGCGCCTCGGAGCAGGGCACCCAGATCATGCTCGAACCCGCAAGGATCGACGCGATCCTGGGCTCGCTCAAGGCCTCGCTCGCCACCGTGGAGGCGAGCGGGCTGACCGCCGTGCTCGTCTGCGCCCCTGCCCTCCGCCCGGCGATCCACCGGCTCGTCTCCGCGCAGACCGGCGGGCTCCCGGTGCTGTCCTACCTCGAGGTCACCTCCGCGAACGTCGCCATCGAGACCGTGGGGGTGGTCCGTGGAACCGAAACGATTTCAGCTTGACGGTCCGACGCTTCCGGAACTGAAGGCACGCATCCTCGCCGAACACGGTGCGGATGCCCGCATCGTCTCGGCCGAACGGGTCACGGTCGGCGGCATCCGCGGCTTCTTCGCCCGGCGCCACTACGAGGTCACGGTCGAGGTGCCCGAGCGGCGCCGCCGGGCCGCGCACGCCCAGCCGGTGCGGATGGTGCCGCTCGAGCGCGACGATCAGGGCGGCGGTGACGGTGACGGAATCGGTGACGCCCATCCCGGACGCGCCGCGCGGCTCGGGATCCTCGCCCTGCTCGAGGACGCCGACGGGGCCGACGATGCGGGAACCCTCGCTAGGCCGCGAACCTCGGTCCAGACCCCGCTGCTCTCGACCGGGTCCGCCGGCTTCGCCCAGCTGATGGACGAACTCACCTTCACGGTGGCCGAGCCCGTTCCTGAGCGGGTGTCCGGGGTGCTTCCCCTGCGCGAGCCGGAGCCGTCCGGTTCCGTGACCGGTGCCGTGACCGGCGCCGGCGCACCGCGTGACGCGGGGACACGCCAACGGCCGGCGACCCTTTCGGTCCTGGCCGGGCATCCGTTGCCAGGACGGGCGGGCACGGCCGCCGTGCCGCGACCCTTCACCCATCCCGGAGACCTCGTCGTGCTCGTCGGCGCGCCCGCGGAGACCCTGCGTGTCGCCGGGATGATGGCCGCCATGGACGGGGCCGCCGAGGTGCTCGTGGCCGGCTCCGTGGTGTCGGAGGGGGCCCGTCGCGTCGACGACCGGCGCTCTGCCCTCGCGGCGCGCGCCGGGGGAGTCGCCCGCGGGCGCACGTGTTTCCTCGCCTTCGGCATCGGCGAGACGCCGGGGGACCGCGAGTACCTCGGCGGTGACCTGCTCATGGTCGGCGCGGACCAGACCTGGGTCGTGGTGGATGCCGGCCGGAAGCCCTCTGACACGGCCGAGTGGGTCGGGCTGGTCGCGGCGATCATTCCGATCGACGCGGTCGCCGTGGTCGGGTCGACGACGACATCCTCCCCGGAAACCGTCGACGACCTCGGGATTCCGGTCGGCTGGGTCGACGGCGCCCCGGCAGCATCCGCGACGCTCGGACCGCCAGCAGCCCGCCTCCCTGACACGCCCGATGCCCGCGCTAGGCTGGCATGATGCTGGTTCTCACGCGCAAGCCGGGGGAGAAAATCCTCATCGGCGATGACATCGTCATCACCGTCCTCGATGTGCGCGGCGACAGCATCCGCATCGGTGTCGACGCCCCGCGCGGTGTCAAGATCCAGCGCGACGAGGTGCTCCGAGCGGTCATCGAGGCGAACCTGTCCGCGAGCCGGAGCGGGAGCCTCTCCGACGAGGACGCCGAGGCAGCGGAGGCACACCTCAAGGCGGCCCTCGGCCTGTTGCGCCCGCCCGCTGGAGCGACGCCGACACCGACCCCGACGCAGACGCAGACGCAGACGCAGACGCTGATGCCGACGCCGACCGCGTCACCCCTCCCGCACCCGCCGCTGCCGACCCCGTAGCCACGGCATCCGCGCCTGAGTCACGGGACAAGCCCGCTCGTCGTGACGGCGAGCGTGAGTGTTCCGCGACTGGGCGCCGCGCACCGGAACCTATCGCGACGCCCCGATGACCGGCGGGCGGCGGCTTTCCTCCTGCCGGAAAAAGGCCGTATTAATTTGTGGCACAGGCCGCCATAGTGTTCAACCCACGAACGCAGCACCGCAGATACGCGATCAAGGGAGACACACATGCCGAACACCTGGCTCGGACTCGAAGGAAGAGTCGTCATCGTCACGGGCGGCGCCTCCGGAATCGGCAGGGACATCAGCGCGGAACTCGTCCGGGTGGGCGCGCAGGTCGCCGTGAGCGACCTCAGCGTCACGACCGGAATCGACCCCGCGACCGGAATCCTGAACGTCGCGTGCGACGTGACGAACGCGGCGAGCGTCAGCGACATGGTCGCAACGGTCGTCGCTGAATTCGGCCACCTCGACGCGCTCGTCAACAACGCGGGCATCAACATGCCCCGGATGCTGGTCGACGGCAAGCAGGAACGCCCGGAGTACGAGCTCAACGAACACGACTTCGACCTGATGTTCGGCGTCAACGTCAAAGGCGCCTACCTCGCGACCCAGGCCGCGACCAAGGCCCTGCTGAGGAACGGCGGAGGTACGATCGTGAACATCACCTCCGAGGCAGGGATGGAGGGATCGACCGGCCAGAGCTGCTACTCGGCCACCAAGAGCGCACTCAACGGCTTCACCAGGTCGTGGGCGAAAGAACTGGGTGCGCAGAACATCCGGGTCGTGGGCGTCGCCCCCGGCATCAACGAACCGACCGGGCTGACGTCGCCGGCCTACAACGAGGCACTCGCCTATACGCGCGGCGTCAAACCCGAACAACTCACGACCGACTACTCGAAGGTCATCCCGCTGGGACGACCCGGGAAACTCAGCGATATCGCCAATCTCGTTGTCTACCTGGTCTCTGACCGGGCCTCCTACATCACCGGCACCACCGTCAACATCAGCGGAGGAAAGTCCAGGGGCTGAATTCCCCCTGGACGGAAGGTCAACGTGGACAACCGTCGCACACTCAGCAGGCCGGCGCATATCATCCGGTATCTGGAAACCCGCCTCTCGGCGTCGAACGATTCTCTCGCCCGCCGTTTCGGCGTCGGCGCGAAGACGATCATGAACGACATCAGAGACCTCAACCGCACCCTCACCGGCACGGCGGCGATCGAACTGGACAGCGGCCGGTATCGCCTCTTCATCATCGACAGGGACGGGTTCTCCCGCATCCGCGAGGAGCTTTTCGAGCGGATCGATTCGTTCAACCTGCCGTCCAACCGGCACGGCTACATCTTCCGCCGGCTCGTCCAGCAGACCGGTCCGCTCCTCATCGACGACCTCGTCGAAGAGATGAGTATCGGGAGGAGCACGGTCACCGGAGATCTCGGCAGGCTCAAGGCACACCTGGCGCCGTACGCGCTGCGGATCACCGGGATCCCCAACGTCGGGATCGAGCTGGTCGGCGACGAACTGCAGGTGAGGCTCTTCGTGCTCGAGAACATGTTCGAAGCCGTCTACGCCGACTACCCCCTCGATGACGAGTTCGTCGAGATCATCGAGGATGCCGCGGCGGACTACCATCTGGACGGCGCGACGACCGAATCGCTCACGCGCTGGTTCACCGTGATGATCGACCGCGTGCTCACCGAGCACGGGCTGACCGCACTGCCCGGACGATACCTGGCACTCACGGCCACGCCGGCGTTCACCCTCGCCGACGGGGTCGTCAACGCCGTCGGCCGGAGGATCCAGATGTCCATACCGTCCGGCGAATCGATCTTCCTCGCACTCCCGATCGCCGGCATGCGCACCCCCACGGACGCGCGCGCCCTCGAACAGTTTCCCTCCGGCACCGAGAACGAGGTGCTCGTCCAGAAGATCCTGGACCGGATCGACGCCGAGATGGACCTCCACGTGCCGGCGAACGCGCTCCTGAAGGAGTTCGTGCACCACATCACCTTCATGCAGAACCGGATGAAATACCAGGTGTACGTGAAAGACGTCGCCCTCGGCGACATCGAGCGCGAGTACCCGGTCGCATTCCTGATGGCCAGGATCGCCCGGCGGGTCATCGAACAGGAGACCAGCCTGAGAGTCGTCGACGACGAACTCGGATTCATCGCCTCCTACTTCCAGGTCTTCCTCGAAGAACAGCAGGTCCACCGGGAGCCGCGTTACCGCGTCGCCATCGTCACGACCTCCGGCATCGTCCCGGCCCGGCTGATCCAGGTCCAGCTCCAGAAGGTCATGTCCGGGAAGACCGAGTATCAGATCCTGGCACTCGACGCGGCCGTCCCTGCCGTCCTCGACGGCTTCGACCTCGTCGTGACCACGGCCTGGTCGGAACTCGTGACGAGCACCCCCATCATCGAACTCAGCGAATTCTTCGACAACCGGGAAATCCTCGGCAGGCTCACCCGGCTCCGCTACGACAAGGACGTCGACGTTTCCCTCGCCGCCGGTGCCGACAGCATCCTGGTCTCCCTCCTCGACCGCACCCGCTTCTTCCGCCTCCCACCGGAGCAGAGCTATCGGGAGAACACCGCGTTCATGGTCGGTCGGCTCCTCGCCGAGGGCGTCGTGGACGCGGGATTCCAGGACCGACTCGACGAGCGCGAGGCGCAATCGACGATGCTGCTCGACGACTACGTGGGGTTTCCGCACCTGGGGAACGCGCTCGGTAACCGGGTCGTCTTTGCGATGGGCGTCGTTCCCCGCGCGAGCGGTGAGCCGGGGGAGCGGGTCATCTTCCTGCTGGCCCTGCCGGCCAAGACCGACTACGACGACACCCTGCTCGTCAGGATCTATGACGAGGTCATCCGCCTCGCCGGCGATCACGCCGAACTCGACCTGATCTCGCAGCTCGCGAGCTACGAAGAGTTCTTCTTCCACATGGCGAGAACGCCATCCCTGAGTCACAAACCGGACGGAGAGCCGCGATGAATTTCTGGCCGATCCTGGTGGCGCTTGCCGCCGCCTACGTACTGCAGATGGCGTTCGCCTGGGTACAGATGAAGAGCTTCACCTCCGCGTACGGCGAGCTGCGGCGCAAGGGAAAGGTCGCGATCGGCATCAAGAAGGGGGCATTCTCCTCCGGTGCCATCGTGATGCATTGTGTCGACGACGCCGGCGACATCCTGGACAGCCGGAGAATCTCCGGCGTCACCGTCTTCTCGAAGTTCCGGGACCTCCCGGGCTTCGAGGGCAAGAACATTCGGTCGACCTCCGCGAACGACTGCCGGCACCTGCCGAAGAGCGTTCGCAAGGCCACCGAAAACGCACGTGAGAACTACATCACGATCATGGCAGGGGGGACAGTCGCGGAACCGGAAAGCCCGTTGGGGCACCTGGCGACCCGCGTCACATCCCTCTTCACGAAAAGAAAGGAGTGAGCTGTGGATATTCTTGGATTCCTCGTGCAGGGCGCACAGCTTTTCATCGGGCTGTTCCAAACCGGCGCGGACACGTTCATCAGCTGGATGCAGACGATCGTTCCGGTGGTGCTGCTACTGCTCATCGCAATGAACTCGCTGATCCGTTTGATCGGAGAGGACCGGGTCAACCGGTTTGCCAGCAAGGCAGGCGGCAACCCGCTGATGCGGTACATGGTGCTTCCCTTCGTCGGGTCGTTCCTTCTGGCGAACCCGATGGTGCACTCGCTCGGTCGCTTCATGCCCGAGCGCTACAAGCCCAGCTATTTCGCGAGTGCCGCCTTCTTCTGCCACACCAGCAACGGCATCTTCCCGCACATCAACCCCGGTGAACTGTTCATCTGGCTCGGCGTCGCGGCGGGCGTGCAGAAGCTCGGCCTGGACGCCGGACCGCTCGCGATCCGCTACCTGCTCGTCGGCCTCGTGCTCAATTTCCTGAGCGGCTGGGTCACCGACCTCACCACGACGATCGTGATGAAGCAGCAGGGCGTCACCCTCAGTAAAACGGTCCGCATGCAAGACGCCGCCATGGCGATGGGTTAGGAAGCAGGATCATGGTTCAGTATCACGGAGTTGTGATTAGCAAGGGCAGCGGCGGTTTCGGCGGCCCGCTCACGATCACCCCCACCGACACCAGGAACAAGCTCGTCTACATCACGGGCGGCGGGGCCAAGCCGGACATCGTCGACAAGATCGCGGAACTCACCGGGGCCATCCCCGTCAACGGTTTCAAGACCTCGGTGCCGGACGATGAGACCTGCGCGGTCGTCATCGACTGCGGCGGGACGCTGCGCTGCGGGATCTACCCGAAGAAGCAGATTCCCACGATCAACATCATGCCGACCGGACGCTCCGGCCCCCTGATGCAGTACATCAAGGAAGACATCTACGTCTCTGCGGTCGGCCTGGCGCAGGTGCGAAGCCTCTCGGCGACAAACGAAGCCGCGCCACCAGTGGGCGCTGAGCCCGCGGCGCGCACCTATACGTACTCGACGGACAAGAAGATCTCGGAAACCCTCGCCCAGCGACCGAACCAGTCGTTCGTGCAGAAGATCGGCCTCGGCGCGGGCAAGGTGGTCAACACTTTCTACCAGGCCGCACGCGACTCGGTGCAGACCATGATCAACACGATCATTCCCTTCATGGCCTTCGTCGCGATGCTGATCGGGATCATCCAGGGCTCAGGATTCGGAAACTGGTTCTCCGGCTTTCTCGCTCCCCTCGCCGGCAGCGGCCTGGGCCTGATCCTGCTCGGCTTCATCTGCTCGCTGCCGTTCCTGTCGCCGTTGCTCGGACCCGGCGGGGTCATCGGGCAGGTCATCGGCACCCTGATCGGCGTCGAGATCGGCAAGGGCAACATTTCCCCGAGCCTCGCCCTCCCCGCGCTCTTCGCCATCAACACCCAGAACGCCTGCGACTTCATCCCGGTCGGCCTCGGACTGGCCGAAGCGGAACCCGAAACCGTGGAGGTCGGCGTCCCGTCCGTGTTGTACTCCCGCTTCTTCACGGGGGCTCCGCGGGTCGCCCTGGCCTGGCTGGCCAGCATCGGACTCTACGTCTAGGAATCATCGCAGCGGGGTCCCGCACCGGCGGGGCCCCGCCGGCTCACGAAACAGCATCCGTTCGCACAACCGAAAGAAGTCGTCATGCCAGTCATCTACCACACCGTCGTCGGGGAAATCGGTGATGCCGTGGACTCCTTCCTCGACGAGGGAATGTTCATCCTGTTCGGGCAGGGCGCGCCGGACGCGCTCAAGGACTACTGCTACATCGTCGACGTCACAGCGTCGACGGGCGCCATCGTCGCCGGCCAGTCGCTCCGCCTCGACGACGCGTCCTACCTGATCACCGCCGTCGGGGAGGTCGCCAGGCAGAACCTCGACGGGCTCGGCCACATCACGGTCGTCTTCAACGGGGCGACGAACGCGAAAATGCACGGGTCGGTCTACGTGGAGACCGCCACGCCGCCGAAGCTGAGCGTCGGCAGCGTCATCACCATCGAGGACTAGGACCAGACGGTCATGAGGACAGAGAGGGCGACGGTGTGCATCCCGCAGGGGATCCACGCGGCGATCGCACACCGGTTGCACCGGGAGGCAGGCCGATTCCAGAGCAGCCTCTTCCTGAAGCACGGCGCCCGGACGGCGAGCCTCGGCAGCATCATCGCGATTCTCGCACTCGGCGTCGAGCGGGGTGCAGAGATCGAGATCCTCGCCGACGGAAGCGATGAGTCCGCGGCCCTGGTCGCCATCGTCGGACTCCTGGACGAGCTCGCGACCTGAGCGGCCGGGCAGGTCCATCGGGAGCCCGGTTCGCGGCATCCGGCCCTGAACCACGGAAAAAGCACCTTCGTCGAGTCGACGAAGGTGCTCTTTCCGCAACTGGGCGGATGTTCCGAACGGGGGGTTCCGGAACTATCCGTCAGTCGGGTCCAGGGTGGTGCGGTCCAGGCGGGCGACGCCGATCTTCGAGTCGGCCATGCCGTAGAAGACGTAGGTCTGGCCCTCGATCTCCTCGATCGCGGTCGGGAAGACCACGTTCGGCACGATGCCGCTGAGCTCGTCGGGCGTCTCGGCCTTCAGGAGCGGTTCGGTCGTGCGCTGCAGGATGATCGTCGGGTCGTCCGCGTCGAGGATCATGGCCCCCGCCGCGTAGTTCACCTTCTGCTGCTGCGAGAACGCGCCGTCGATCACGCCCGTGACGCCGTGGTGCAGGAGCAGCCAGCCCTCCGGCACCCGCAGCGGGGCGGGTCCGCCGCCGATCTTGAGTTCTTCGAACGCGAACTCCGGCCCGGCGAGGAATCGGTGGCCGCTCCAGAACGCGAGCTTCGTCACGTCGGCGAGCACATCCGCGACCGGCACGTAGCTGATCCAGATGCTCTGCCTGGTGTCGGTGACCCCGGCGGGCACCCGGATGCCTTCACCCGGCTTGACCTCGCCGAGGTCCCACATCGGCCGGTGCAGCACCGCGAAGGACTCCACGCCGTTCGGACCAGTGACGGGCTCCGGGAAGAAGACGGTGTCCTTGTTGTGGAACAGGTTCAGGTCCATGTCCAGTGCTTCGTCGAAGGCGAAGAGCACCGGGCCGAGCCTGCGCCAGCTGCGGAGGTCGGCGGAGACCGCGAGGGCCGTGCGCGGGCCGAGCGGGCCGTATGCGACATAGGTCATCACGTGCAGGCCGAGCCGCGGGACGAAGGTGACGCGCGGGTCTTCGACGCCGGCGTTGTGGGCGCCGCGTTCCCAGCCCTGGTCGGGCTCGAGGACGACGCCCTCGCGCTCGACGCCCGTCGGCACGCCGTCGGTGATGATCACGCGGGCGAGTCCGACCCTGGAGACGTTCCCGGTCGCGACGAGGCGGGGAAGCAGGTACAGGGTGCCGTCTGGCGTGTGCCCGGAGCCGGGGTTGAGCACGCCCTCAGCCTCGAGGGCGTTGCCCGGTTCCGGCGTCATGACGACGCCCATCCGGGTGAGGCGGTAGGGGAATGCCGCGCCGGGCATCCGTTTCGGGGCGGAGGCGTGCGGCACGTTCGCCGGGGAGGGGGCGGACGAAGGGACGGGGGATGCTGCAGTGGATTCGCGCATGACTAGCCTTTCACGCCTGAACCGATGTCGGTCGAGACGAAGTGTCGTTGGAAGAGGATGAAGAGGATGACGGCGGGTCCGGCCAGCACGCAGGCGCCGGCGAGGACCGCTCCGAAGGGGTTCGCCGCGGAGGCCGCGACGGTGCTGATGTAGTTGGCGAGGGCGACAGCGAGCGGCTGCATCGAGGCCTGCTTGGTGACCAGGAACGGCCAGAGGAATTCGTTCCACGGGCCGATGAAGGTCAGCAGCACGACGGTGAGCAGGGCGGGGCGCACCAGCGGGAGGGCGATCCGCCAGAGCAGCACGACCTCGCCGGCACCGTCGATCCTGGCCGCGTCGAAGAGCTCGCGGGGGACCTGCAGGAAGTACTGCCGGAAGATGATCACGGCCGTCGAGTTGATCGCGAACGGCAGGATCATGCCGAGGTAGTTGTCGGCAAGGCCGTAGTCCCTCGCGATCATCACGTAGAGCGGGATCATCAGCAGCTGGAACGGAACGACCTGCACGAGCAGAACGAGCGCGAAGGTGATCCCGCGGCCGCGCCACTGCAGCTGGGCGAGCGCGTAGCCGACGAGGACCCCGAAGACGAGGGTGCCGACGATCACACCGCCGGTGAAGATGCCGGAGTTGAGCAGGGTCTGCATCAGGTTGACGCGGCTGTTGATGTCCGCGTAGTTCTCGAGGGTGAGGTTGGCCGGGTTCGGGAATGCTCCCGCGATGGAGGTGTCCGGCGACTTCTGGAGTGAGCCGACGATCATGTAGTAGAACGGGAACAGGAACGCCACGGCTCCGATGGTGAGCACGACGCCGCGGAGGATGTTCTGTCCGCGGCTCATGCCGCTGGTCGTGCGCCTTCCCGGTGCGCGCGTGCTGATTGTGCCCGTACCCGTGTCTGGTGTGCGCTTGCTCATGATTCGTCACCTCCGGCGATCTTGCGCTGGATGAAGGCGATGATGAGCACGCCGATCACCAGGATGATTCCGATCGCGGACGCGGTGTCCGGGTTGCCCTGCTCGATACCCTTCTGGTACATCAGCAGCACGGGAGAGGTCGATGCCCCGTTCGGGCCGCCGCCGCCGGTGAGGAGGTACGGCTCGGTGAAGAGGTTCGCTCCCGTCACTGTGGAGAGCAGCAGCACGAGCACCGTCGCCGGGCGCACGCCGGGGATCGTGACGGAGAAGAACTTGCGGATCGCACCGGCGCCGTCTGTCGAAGCGGCCTCGTAGAGCTCCGTCGACACGCTCTGCAGCGCGGCGAGGTACAGCAGAATGTAGAAGCCGAGCTGCTTCCAGGTCACGAACAGGGCGATCGTGGGCATCGCCCAGGTCGGGCTGATCAGCCAGGACGGGTCGGGGGCGAGCGGGCCGAGGATCTGGTTGACGAGGCCGCCGCCGCTGAAGAGGAAGAGCCAGACGCCGACGACCGCGACGCTCGCGGTGACGTAGGGCACGTAGTACGCGACCCGCAGGAAGGTGCGGCCGCGCACGGCCTTGTTGAGTGCCGTCGCGAGCACGAGCGAGAGCACGACGGTCAGCGGCACGTTGATCAGCAGGAAGATGCCGACGTTCCCGAAGGAGCGGATCACGGCCGGGTCGGAGAGCACCTCCTGGAAGTTGTCGAGGCCCACGAACGGCCGGTCGACCTGGGCGCCGGGGGCGGCGAAGAAGTAGTCGTGGAAGGCCATGTACACCGCGAAGACGAGCGGGTACGCGAAGACGGCGATCACGAAGACGAGGTAGGGGGCGCTGAGCAGGAGCCCGATCGGGTTCCGGCCCAGCCACGGGCGGCGCCGGGTGGCCCGCCCGCCGGGAGCCCGGATGGGGCTCCCGGCGGACGAGGTCCGCGATTCGGTGACGGTCACGAGGTGCTACTTGCTCGAGACCAGGGTGTTGATCTTGTCTGCCGCGCCGCCCAGGGTGGAGGCGATGTCGCCCTGCCCGAAGATGACCGACTTGGAGTAGGCGTCCCGGAACGTCTGCCACACCTCGACCGAGTTCGACACGTTCGGAACCTCGACGGTGCGCGCGGCCTGGTCGCCGAATGCGACGTAGGCCGGGTTCGCGGCGAAGTAGTCCGGGTACGTGGTGGTCAGGTCGGAGCGGATCGGCATCTGGCCGGTCAGGCTGAGGAGCTGGCCGTCCTGCGCCTCGCTCGTCGAGAACTTCAGCACGTCCCAGGCGGTGCCCTGGTTCTTGCACGCGGTGTACATGCCGACGTTCTTGGCGTCGCTGAAGGTGTAGGTCTTGTCAGCGGATGTCCCGGCGCTCGTCGGCACCGGAACGGCGCCCCAGTTCACCTTGTCCTTGTACACCGGAACAGCCCACGGTCCCACGATCGACATCGCGGCCTTGCCGTCGGCGAACGAGTCGCCCTGGTAGAGCTCTTTGTTCGCGAGTCCCTCGGTGTACATGGTCTTCCAGAACTCGGCGACCTTGGCGCCCTCGTCCCCGGTGAACGTGGCCTTGCCGTCTTCGACGAGCTGCTTGCCCCCGGTCTCGGCGGCGTACAGCGGGTAGAAGTCGAACCAGCTCTGGTAGAACTCACTCGTCGGGGACGGGTAGATCGCGTTCGCCGCGGCCCCACTGGAGACCAGGGCGCGGGAGGCGGTCAGGAACTCGTCATAGGTGGCGAGCTTCGGGTTCTCCGGGTCGAGCCCGGCCTTGGCGAACATGTCCTTGTTGTAGAAGATCATCACAGGGTTGGACTTCCACGGCATCTGGTAGAACTTGCCGTCTGTCGACTCGTACTGGGTCGCGGTATCGCCCGAGCGGGCCTTGATGTAGGAGTCACCGTCGGAGAAGCTGCTCAGGTCGACGAGGCCGCCCTGCTTCTGGAACTGGGGAACTGCGACCGGGGCAGTGTTGTACACGAGGCATGGTGCGTTTCCCGCCGTGATGGCGGCGCCGATCACTTCCTCGCTGCTCTTGCCGGCCGGGATCTCCTGCGCGGTGACGGTTTCGTTCGGGTGGTCGGCGTTCCAGGCGGTCACCATCTGCTTGCCCCAGGCGATCTCGGTCGCGTTGTTCGAGTACCAGATCGTGATGGGGCCGTGGGCTGTGGTCGCCGCTCCCGCCGCGCCGCCGCCCGATGAGCAGGCGCCGAGGGCGAGGATGACGGCGGCCGATGCCGCGGTCGCGGCGAGGACTCGCCGGGTTCGTGCTGTGCTGTGCATGGTTTCTCCATTCAGTCCCCGCGGCAGCTCTGCCTCGGGTGTGTTTCGGGTGGTGCGGCACGCGGGGAAGGGCGTGCGGGAGGACCGCAGCCGACGCGGGGTCGGTGCGGTGTGCGAAGGGTTCGGTGGCGGATCGGAGGTGAGGAGTGGGGGACAGTGCGGCAGCTAGGGCCGCAGCGGGGTACCGGCGGAGCCGCGGATGACGAGACGGCCTGCCGGAAGATCGACGTCGGGTGCCGTGCCGAGCGCCATGAGGTCGAGCAGGGTCCGGCCGGCGGCCCGGCCCCAGTCGCTCGGGGCGGTGCGCACCGTGGTGAGCGCCGGGTAGACGTACCGGGTGAAGTCGATGTCGTCGAAGCCCGTGATCGAGACGTCGTCCGGTACGCGCAGGCCGAGTTCGTGGGCGACGCCGAGGCCGGCGATGGCCATCGGGTCGTTGGCGAAAACGATCGCCGTGGGCGGCGAGTCCTGAGTCAGGAGCCTGCGGGCGGCATCCGCCCCCGCTGCGACGGAGAAGTCGGTCTCGATGGACTGGCCGGCCGGGAGACCGGCCTCCCTGAGGGCCGTGTCGAAGGCGGCCCGGCGGCGGCTGCCGTGCAGGAGCGCAGGGCTGCCGGCGACGTGGGCGATGCGCCGGTGGCCGAGGGAGACGAGGTAGCGCACGGTTTCGGCCACGCCAGGGGTGTCGTCGACCGAGATGCACGGGAAGGGGCTCTCGGTGTCCGGCCGGCCGAGGGTGACGGCGGGAAGGCCGAGTTCCTGCAGCAGCGGGATGCGGGGGTCGTTATGCCGGAGGTCGCTCAGGAAGACCCCGTCGACGCGGCCGTCGGAGACGAGCGACCGGTAGGTGCGCATTTCGGTCTTCTCGTCGGGCACGACGCTCAGCACGAGGGCGAGGCCCTGCGGGGCGAGGACGGTCTCGACGCCGGCGATGAACGACGGGAAGAACGGGTCGGAGCCGAGGACCTCCGGGTCGCGGGCGATCACGAGGCCGAGCGCGAAGGAACGCCGGGTGGACAGCGACCTGGCTCGCAGGGAGGGGGTCCAGCCGAGTCGCTCGGCGATCTCGAGGATACGGACGCGGCTCTCGGCGGAGACACCGGGCCGGTCGTTGAGGGCGAAGGAGACGAGGCCTTTGCTGACGCCGGCCTCGCGGGCCACATCAGCGATGGTCACCTTGGGCTCACTCATCGCGCCTCCTCATCGATAGCACCTGCTCGAGTCTTCTGAACCGGTTTAGGCAAACCTATACCGGTTTAGTCCCCCACGTCAACCACTCGCGGAGCACATTCCTGCGGGGGAGACGCATAATGGGACGGGCGCCGGACTTCCCGGCACGCATCAGCCAGAACGGCCGCTCACGCCTTCCTTCCTCGACTTCCTCGGCACCGCCCGGTTCGATCCGGTGGCGGGTTCGGGCATCCTTGTCGCCGCCGCGCTGTATCTCCTGGGTATCCGTGCCGCCGGCCGCAGGGGGACCGCCTGGCCGCTCCTCCCGACCCTCGGCTTCTTCCTGCTCGGGCTCGGGTCCTGGGCGTGGGTGTCGTTCGGGTTCCTCGGAGCCTGGAGCCCCGACCTGCGCTGGGCGTTCACGACCCGGATCGCCCTCCTGCTCTTCGTGGTCCCGGCGCTGCTGAGCCTCGGCCGCCCCGTCGAGCTGGCGCGGGCCGCGCTCCAGGGTCGGGTCCTGCGCGGGTTCAACGCCGTGCTCGGGTCCTGGTTCGTGCGTCTCGTCGGCAACGCCGTCTTCGCCCCGCTCTTCGCGATCGCCGCCTTCCTGGTCTTCCTGACCCCCCTCGCCTACGTGCTGCGGAGCAATCCCGCAGCGGAGGCGAGCCTGACGCTGCTCGTGCCGCTGGTCGGACTGCTGATGGTGCTGCCGATCACCGACCACGCCCTCGTCCGCACGAGCCTTTTCATCACGGCCGAGTTCATGCTCGCCTTCGTCGAACTCGTGATGGATGCCATCCCCGGCATCCTGCTGCGCCTCAACGAGACGGTGCTCGACGGGGCCCCTGCCCTGGTCGGGTCGTTCCCGGCCTGGTTCCCCTCGCCGCTCTGGGACCAGCACCTGTCCGGCGACTTCCTCTGGTTCATCGCGGAGGTCGCGGACATCCCGGTGCTGATCATCCTGTTCCTGCGCTGGAACCGCACCGACCGGCACGAGGCGAAGCAACTCGACGAGCTCTCCGACGAGCAGATGGCCGCCCTCACCGCCGAGCACCTGCGCCGCGCACCGTGACCCTGCCCTCCCTGACCCTGCCCTTCCTGACCCTGCCCTGCCGGGCCAGGCGGGGCTAGGGTGACTGCACGATGGATCTCCTCGGTGCCTTCTTCGAGGCCGGCGACTACTCGATAGCGCGGCAGGTCCTGCAGCGCGGAGTAGCCGCGATCTTCGTCGTGGCGTTCCTGTCCACCGCCAACCAGTTCCCGGCGCTGCTTGGGGATCACGGCCTGCTGCCGGTGCGCGACTGGGTGTCCCGCGTGCGGTTTCGCGACGCGCCGAGCCTCTTCCACTGGCGTTACTCCGACCGGATGCTGCGGGTGCTGGCCTGGGGCGGCGTCCTGCTGGCCGCAACCCTCGTCGCCGGCCTGCCGCAACTCGGCCCGCCCTGGCTTCCGATGCTCGCCTTCCTGCTGCTCTGGGCCGGGTACCTGTCGATCGTCAACGTGGGGCAGACCTTCTACTCCTTCGGCTGGGAGAGCCTGCTGCTCGAGGCCGGGTTCGTCGTCGCCTTCCTCGGGTCGAACGAGGTGGCCCCGCCGCTCACGATCATTCTCTTCGTGCGCTGGCTGGTCTTCCGGCTGGAATTCGGCGCCGGAATGATCAAGATGCGCGGCGGCCCGGAATGGTGGGACCTGACCGCGATGTTCTACCATCACGAGACGCAGCCGATGCCGAATCCCGTGAGCACCTTCGTGCACCGGCTGCCGGCCTGGTTCCACCGCGGCGAGGTGCTCGGCAATCATGTCGCGCAACTCGTGGTGCCGTTCTTCCTCTTCGCACCCCAGCCCGTCGCATCCGTCGCCGCCGCCGTGCTCGCCCTGACCCAGCTGTGGCTCGTGGTCACCGGAAACTTCGCCTGGCTGAACTGGATCACGATCGTGCTCGTCTTCGCCGCGGTCGACGACCGCGCATTCCGGACGGTCTTCCCGTTCCTCCCCGGCGCCGCGGGCGAGCCCTCGACAGCCCTCCCCGGCGCCCCGCCGTGGTTCGTCGTGCTCGTGCTCGCAGTCACCCTCCTGCTCGTGGTGCTGAGCTTCTGGCCGGCCCGCAACCTGGTCGCGCGCAGGCAGCTGATGAACGCGAGCTTCAACCGGTATCACCTCGTGAACGCCTACGGGGCATTCGGCACCGTGACGAAGGAGCGCTATGAGATCGTCGTCGAGGGCAGTTCCGCCGAAGACCCCGGCGATGAGACGGCCTGGCGCGCCTACGAATTCCACGGCAAACCGGGGGACCCCGCCCGCCTGCCCCGCCAGTTCGCCCCGTATCACCTGCGGCTCGACTGGCTGATGTGGTTCCTCGCCCTCGGCGTGCGCGACACCCGGTGGTTCGAGATGTTCCTGGTGCGCTTGCTCGAGGGCGACCGGCCGACCCTGCGGATGCTGCGGGTCAACCCGTTCCCCGACGCTCCGCCCCGCTACGTGCGCGCGCGGCTGTTCCGCTATCGGTTTGCGACGCGCGCCGAGCGGAGCGCCACCCGGGACTGGTGGGTGCGCACGCCTGCTGGTTTCTACGTGCGCCCGGTCGCGCTCCCGGGTGGCCCCCGTGCCTGACGTGAACGTGGTCGGGGCCGGGCCGAACGGTCTCGCCGCCGCGGTCGTCTGCGCGCGGGCCGGCTTGTCCGTGACCGTCAGTGAGCGCGCCGGAACGGCAGGCGGCGGACTCCGCACGAGCGAGCTCACCCTGCCCGGCTTCCGGCATGACCTCGGCTCCGCGGTGCACCCCGCAGCGCTCGCCTCCCCGTTCTTCCGCGCCTTCGGGCTCAGCGAGCGGGTGCCGTTCGTGATCCCCGAGGTGTCCTATGCGCATCCGCTCGATGCGCACCGCACCGCCATCGCCTACCGCGACCTCGACCGCACCGCCGCGGAGCTCGGCCGCGACGGCCCGGCCTGGACCCGGCTGCTCAGGCCCCTCGTCGACCGGATCGACGGCCTCGTCTCCTTCACCGGCCACCAACTGCTGCGCTGGCCGGATGACCCGCGCGCCGCCCTCGACTACGGCCTCCGCGTGCTCGCCCTCGGCACCCCCGCCGGGCGGATGCTGTTCCACGGCCCGGCCGCGCCGGCCCTCCTCTCCGGCGTGGCCGCACACGCTCCCGGCCGCCAGCCCGCACTCGCGCAGGCTGGGGCCGGGCTGCTCCTCGCGGCGGAGGCGCACGCCGAGGGCTGGGGCTACCCCGTCGGCGGAGCGCAGGCGATCGCCGACGCTCTCGTCGCCGACCTGCTCGCCCACGGCGGCACGCTGCGGCTGAACACCGAGGTGCGCGGGCCCGGCGACCTCGACCCGGCCAGGGTGACCCTGCTCGACACCTCGGCGGTCTTCCTCGACCGTTTCGCGGGCCCGGCGCTTCCCGACGGCTACCGGCGTGCGCTCCGCCGGTACCGCTACGGCACCGGGGTCGCCAAGGTCGACTTCGCGCTGTCCGGCCCGGTGCCGTGGACGAACCCGCGGCTCGCCCTCGCGCCGACCGTGCACCTCGGCGGCAGTCGGGTCGAGGTCGAACGTGCCGAACGGCTGGTGTCCGGGGGACGCTCGCCGCGGCATCCGTTCGTGCTGCTCGCCCAGCCGAGTGTGCTCGACGCGAGGCGGGCGCCGGCCGGGAAGGCCGTGCTCTGGGCGTACACCCACGTTCCGGCCGGCTGGAACGGCGACCCGGCCCTCGCGATCGTGCGCGCGATCGAACGCTACGCGCCCGGATTCCGCGACACGATCCTCGCCGCCGCGAGCCACACGCCCGCAGAGCTCGCCGCAGGGAATCCGAACCTCATCGGCGGCGACATCCTCGGCGGGGCCGTCTCCCTGCGCCAGCTCGTCAAGCGACCGGTGGTGTCCACCCACCCCTGGCGCACGCCCGTTCCCGGGCTCTACCTCTGCTCGGCGTCGACGCCGCCAGGTCCCGCCGTGCACGGCATGAACGGATGCTTCGCCGCCGCGCTCGCCCTGCGCGAGCACTTCGGAATCCACACCCTTCCCGACCTCGCCCCCTGACGGATTCGACGGGGCGAGCGGATGCCGGGGGAGCCTCAGTCGTTCTCCGGCCAGTCCTCGGGGCCCTGCCGCTCCGTGGCGCGCAGCTTGTCGATGTCGCGGCGTTCCCGCTTGGTCGGACGCCCGGCGCCGCGGTCCCGCATGGGCACGAGCGCGACCTCCTCCCGCGGCGGGGGCGGCGGGGTCTTGTCCACGAAGCACTCGGCGGCGACGAGTGCGCCGACGCGCTTGTTCACGATCTTCGAGACCACGAGCACCCGGTCGAAACCGCTCGACCGCACCCGGACCTCGTCGCCGATGTGCACCGGCTGAGCCGACTTCGCCCGTTCGCCGTTCACCTTGACGTGACCGGCCCGGCACGCGGCCGTCGCGAGCGACCGGGTCTTGAACATCCGCACGGCCCACGCCCAGCTGTCCACGCGTGCCGTCGTCAGGGGGTCCATCCCTCGACTCTACGACCAGGCGCGGGCGTGCGGATGCCGGCCTCGCCACATCCGCGCGTCGGCACCCGCCTCAGAGCAGCGAGGACACGATCAACAGCATGGTCACGCAGAACCCGGACACGAAGTTCAGCCAGAGGAAGCGCTTCCAGCCGGCATTGGCGGTCTCGGCGCGCGCGTCGCTCACCGACCGGAACGGCCACGCGGCCACAATGTACGGAACCGCGAGCACGGCGGCGAGAAGGCCGGGCCACCCGGTCGCGAGCATCAGCAGCCCGGCAGCAGCCCAGCAGCCGATCGCGAGCCGCACCGTCCGGCCGGCGCCGAGCGCGGTCGCAATCGAGGCGATCCCGCCCTCCCGGTCGGGCACGACGTCCTGCACGGCCCCGAAGGCGTGGCTGGCCATACCCCAGAGGAAGAACGCGGCGAGCAGGGCCACCAGGCCCGGTGTCCACTGCGCCCCGGCGACCGCGAGCCCGTAGACCGCCGGGCTGACGAAGTGCGTGCTCGACGTCACGGAGTCGACGACAGGGCGCTCCTTGAACCGCAGCCCGGGCACCGAGTACGCGGCAACGGCGAAGAGGCTCACCGCGAGCACGACCCACGACACCGGATGCCCGGTGCCGGCCAGCACGAGCATCGCGCCGAGCACGGGCACCGCCGTCACGATCCCGGACACCAGCACCGTGCGGTGCAGGGCAGGGTCGAGCATCGCGCCTTCGACGCCGCCCTTCCGCGGGTTGCGCAGGTCGGACTCGTAGTCGAACACGTCGTTGATGCCGTACATCAGCAGGTTGTACGGGATCAGGAAGAACAGTGTGCCGACCACGAGGAGCGCGTCGACGCGCCCGGTCGTCACGATGTAGCCGGCCGCGAACGGGTAGGCCGTGTTGATCCAGCTCAGGGGCCGCGAGGACAGCAGCACCTGCCGCGTCTTCCAGAGTGTCGTCGTACGGATGCTGCTCATCGGTTCCCCCCGCGCGTGGCCGATCGGCTGCTGGCGCTGTTGTCGTGATCCTGTGCGGGACCGTGATCCCGCCCCTGATCCCTTCCCTGACTGGATTCTCGCACGGTTCCGGTCCCGGCGACCGACCCGTCGTCCGACCCGGGGCTGACCGGGGCGGCCCGTCCGCCCGGAGCCCGGCGCCCAGGCAGGAGCGTCCAGAGTGCCGGCAACAGGAGGGCGGTGGCGAGCGGGTAGGCGAAATCCTCGACCGGGGCCAGGCCGAGGCGGAGGCCAGAGGTGTGGGCGGGGTCATAGGCGACGAGCCCGACGCCGATCATGACGTTGTCGAAGATCGCGCTCAGCACGAGCACCGCGAGCACTGCGCACGCGATCGCCGCGACCCTGCGCCGGGAAGGACGTCGCCGCAGTCCGGCAACGACCGCTCCGAGGGCCGCAGCGACGACGAAGACGAGGTCGAGCAGCAGGTAGGTCACGTGCGCCGCTTTCGACGCGCACCGCGCTCGAGAAGCAGCTCGGCCCCGCGCACGGCGTTCATGGTCAGATAGCAGAGGAAGGTGAGGAAGAAGAGCTCCTCGAGCGGGAGCTCCGGCGCGAGCTGGATGCCGGTCATCAGGTCCGTCTCGCCCCGGTAGAAGATCCCCGCAGTGATGCCGCCCGCGTCCCAGGCCAGCAGGAAGGCCACGCCGATGGCGAGCACGGCGGCGGCCTTGCGGCCGTCGAGCCAGAAGAACAGCCGGAACCTGCGGTCGAGCAGCACCATGGCGCCGAGCGAGACGAGCAGGCTCAGCAGGTAGGCGACGCTCACGGTGTTCCGGGCGCGTCCGGCCCGCCCGCGGTGCGGACCCCGGTCGCGGCGGCTTCCGCGGCGCCGGCGCCGGCGGTGCCGCCC
>NZ_SOFR01000018.1:0-198657 GCF_004402735.1 Cryobacterium sp. MDB1-18-1
GATGGATTCGGGGCAGATGATCCCCGGCGCCGAATCAGCGGACGGCGACGCCGACACGGGCCCGGATCTGGACGTGATCGAAGCAGAGCTCCGGGAGCGGCGCGCGGACACCCGCACGGGCGGGGAGAAACGCGCGGACATCCTCCGGGCGTTGTTCGAACACGCCGCCCGGGACGAGGACACCCCGTCGATGGGCGGGTCGGCGCCGACGGTGATGGTGCACGTGAACGCTGCGGACCTCGCCTCGGGGGTCGGGGTGGGGTGGATCGACGGCGTCGAGGCCCCCGTGTCTTTGAAGACGGTGCATCAGCGCATCTGCGACGGCGGCTTCCAGGGCGTGTTGTTCGGGGCGAACAACGAAGTGCTCAAGCTCGGGCCGGAACGGCGCTATTTCAACCGGGCCCAGCGCCGGGCGATTACCGCCCGGGACGGCGGCTGCATCATTCCCGGGTGCAAAGCCCCGGCGCACTGGGCCGAAGTACACCACGTGAAGCCCTGGGCCCAGGACGGCCCGACGACCGTCGACAACGGTGTCTTACTCTGCTGGTTCCACCACCACAGCATCGATACCTCCGGGTGGGAGATCCGGATGGTGAAAGGCTCACCACAAGTCCGGGCCCCCGGACTCATCGACCCGCAACGACTCTGGCGGCCACCGAACCGGCACCGCGCCCACCAGGTCCTCACCGGACCGCCCAACCGCCCATGACCAGTGACCCGGGCAACGAGTCGCCTCCGCTTCTCGTTCCGCGACACGGGCGGTGTGCCGGCGCTCGGTTAGACTCACGGGGTGTCGACGACCCCCGAACCGATCAACCGCGTCACGGTTGAAGAACGCCTGTTCAGCCTCGTGCTGGCCCTGATAGCGACCGAAATCGGCCTCACGAAGGCCGACATCCTCTCGACCGTTCAGGGCTACCGGCAGCGCTACGTGCACAGCGGCGACAATGCGAGCCTGGAACGGCAGTTCGAGCGGGACAAGGACGACATCCGCGAACTCGGAATCCCGCTCGAGACCGTCGAACAGCCCGACGATCCCGGCAATAACCGGTACCTGCGCTACCGGATCCCCAAGGGGCTCTACGGACTTCCGACCGACGTGTCCTTCTCCGGTGACGAACTGATGCTGCTCAAGCTCGCCGCGACCGTGTGGCGCGAGGGATCGCTCTCGGCGGAGTCCCGGCGCGCCCTGACCAAGCTCAACGCGCTCGGCGGAGCGGACGGCGACCCCGTGCTCGGGTACGCCCCGACCCTCCGGGTCCGCGACGCGTCCTTCGAACCGCTCAGCAAGGCCATGGACCGCGCGCACGTGGTCTCCTTCCTCTACCTCAAGCCCGGCGAGGCGGCGCCCCGGCGCCGTCAGGTGGCGCCGCGCGCCGTCGTCCAGCACGAAAGCCGTTGGCACCTGTTCGGTACCGACCTCGACGCCGGGGCGACCCGCACGTTCCTGCTGTCCCGCATCGTCGGACCGGTCGTGGTCGTCCCCGACCTGGTCGCACCCGAATCCGGGCCGGACGCCGGCCAGACCGCCCTCGCCGAACTCGATGCGCTCTCCGCGGCCAACGTCGCTGAGATCGAGGTCCTCCCGGGCAGCGATGCCGCGGTGCGTCTCGGCAAACGGGCGGCGGATGCCTCCGGCGGCGCCCAGCCGATCGCGGCACTCGTCCTGCACTACACGGACCTCAACATCCTCGCGGACGAGCTTTCCGGGTTCGGGCCCGAGGTCCTCGTGCTCTCCCCGCCGGCCCTCCGGGACGCCGTGCTCGACCGGCTGCTCCGCGTCCGCGACGCCCATGAGCCGCTCGAGGTGCGTTCATGACCCCCCGCGTGCCCCTCGGCGCCCCCGACAAACTCACATTCCTGCTCTCGCTCGTTCCCTATCTCATCGACCACGACGGCATCAGCGTCACGGACGTCGCCGCTCACTTCGGCGTCGCGCCAGAGCGGGTGCGCGACGCGGTCACCCTCATCGCCGTTTCCGGGGTGCCCGGAGACACGAGCCAGTACCTGCCAGGGGATCTCTTCGACATCGAGTGGGGCCAGTTCGAGGCCGACGACACGATCGTGCTGACCCACCTCGTGGCGATCGAGGACTCGCCACGGTTCTCCGCCCGCGAGGCCGCCGCGCTCATCGCAGGACTGCAATACCTCTCCTCGCTTCCCGAGAACGCCGACCGGGATGCGATCGCATCCTTGATGGCCAAGCTCAGCCGGAGCGCCACCGCCGCGCCGAGCCAGCTCGCTGTATCCGCTCGTACCTCGGGAGACGCCATCTCCCTCATCCAGTCCGCACTGCGCTCCGGCGTCCAGGTCAGGTTCGACTACCTGAACGCCCGCGGCGGGCAGGAAGAACGCTACGTCGACCCGCTCCGCGTCGAATCCGTCGACCGGGACTGGTACCTGCGCGGCTGGTGCCACCTGCGCGGAGCCGTCCGGACGTTCCGGCTCGACCGGATGAGCGCCCTCACCGTCACCGATCGCCCCGTGACGAGCCGCACAGAGGAACTCGTGCTGCCGGAGACCCTGTTCCAGGGCTCCGAATCCGACCTGGACGTCGTCGTGGAGCTCGCTGCCGGTGCGCTGCCGCTCCTGGGCGACTACCTCTCCGGCCGCCCGGTCCAGCACCTCGCGGGTGACCGGGTCAGGGCGACCCTGCGTGTCTCGCACTACCACGCACTCAAACGCCTCGTCGCGGGTCTCTCCGGGGTCGTGACCGTCGTCGAGCCCGCCGCCGCTCGCGAGATCGTGCGCGCGTGGGCGGATGCCGGCGCGGCACGGTATTCGGAGCCTGCGGCATCCAGTACACCGGCAGGGCCGGGGGAGTAGCCGATGCCGTGGTGGAGTTGGCTCCTGATCTGGACCGGCCTGGTGCTCGTCCTCCTCGGCATGCTGGCCTGGTTCGCCGTCATGCTCTTCCGGAAGCTGATGGCGCTCGCGGATGCAGTCGGCGCGCTCGGTGACCTCGTCGGGGAACTCGACACGGACCCGGCCGAGGAGACACGGCCGCCGCGGCGTCCTGCGATCTTCGCGGACGTGAACGAACTCGCCCTGACCGTCGACCTGCACCGAACCGCGCGTGAACGCTCCAGGCAGGAACGGCGCGATCGTCGGATCGCCAGAGGTAAGCTGTTGCAACACGGCCCGATCGTTAGACCAGACCCACCGATGAAGAGGACACGCCCTCATGCTTAACAACCTGACCGGATGGCACTTCCTGATCATCCTTGTCATCGTTCTGCTGCTCTTCGGTGCGCCCAAGCTTCCCGCACTCGCGCGCAGCCTCGGCCAGTCGATGAAGATCTTCAAGAGTGAGATCCGCAGCGATGAGCCCGCTGAGACGAAGAGCGCACCGGGGACGGACTCCGCCCCGGGAGCCGACGCGCCCGATCCGACGACAAAGCCGTAACCTCCGTGCCTGGGCGCACTCCTCGGCGCACGAACTCCGACGGGAAGATGTCCCTCGGACAGCATCTGCTCGAGCTGCGGAAACGCCTCTTCCTCGCGGCAGCCGGAATACTCGTCGGCGCCGTGATCGGCTATTTCCTGTCCGATTTCGTGTGGAACGCCCTCAGGGAGCCGATTTACACGATCGCGTCGGCACAGGGGCGCAGCGCGCAGCTGAACTACCCGGACATCACGAGCGCCTTCGACCTCAAGCTCAAGATCTCCGTCTACGTCGGAATCGTCATCTCGAGCCCGATGTGGCTGTACCAGGTCTTCGCGTTCCTGATGCCCGGACTGACCCGAACCGAGAAGCGTTACACCTTCGGCTTCTTCTTCACCGCGGTGCCGCTGTTCCTGGCGGGCTGTGCCGCCGGCTTCTACGTCCTGCCGCACGTCGTTGAACTCATGACGGGCTTCGCACCGTCACAGGACGCCGCGCTCATCACCGCTCAGAGCTATTTCGATTTCGTGCTGAAACTCGTCGTCGCGATCGGGATCGCATTTGTGCTGCCCGTCTTCATCGTGCTGCTGAACTTCGCCGGGGTGATCAGTGCGCAGTCGATCATCAAGTCCTGGCGGGTCGCCATCCTCGTGATCATCCTTTTCACCGCGATCGCGACCCCCGCCGCTGACGTCGTGTCGATGTTCCTCCTCGCCATCCCCATGGTGGTGCTGTACTTCGCCGCGTACGGGGTGGCCGTGCTGCACGACCGGCGTGCCGCCCGGCGCGCCCTCGCATTCGAACAGGAGCTGGCGCTCTAGGCGTCGACCATGACCTCTCTCCAGACCCCGGCCGAGCCGACGCCGGCCGAGCGCTTCGCAGCGGCCCGCGACCGGGCGAGCCGCCCCAGGCTCTCAGCTTTCCGAGCCGGCCTCCGGTTCGACCTCGACCCGTTCCAGATCGCCGCCTGCGCCTCCCTCGAGGACGGCAACAGCGTCCTCGTGGCGGCACCGACCGGAGCGGGCAAGACCCTGATCGCGGAGTTCGCGATCTACCTGGCGATGAAGCAGTCGACCAAAAAGGTCTTCTACACCGCCCCGATGAAGGCGCTCAGCAACCAGAAGTTCCAGGAGCTCGTCGCCGAGTACGGGGCGGACGAAGTCGGCCTCCTCACCGGCGACACCAACGTGAACCCGCAGGCCCGGATCGTCGTCATGACGACCGAGGTGCTGCGCAACATGCTCTACGCGGACTCCGACCTGCTCACCAACCTCGCCTTCGTGGTGCTCGACGAAGTGCACTTCCTCGCCGACCGGTTCCGCGGCGCCGTCTGGGAAGAGGTCATCATCCACCTGCCCCAGAACGTGCGGATGGTGTCGCTGAGTGCGACCGTGTCCAACGCGGAGGAGTTCGGCGACTGGCTGCAGGCCGTCCGCGGCGAGACCGACGTCATCGTCTCCGAGGAACGGCCCGTGCCGCTCGAGCAGCACGTGCTCGTCAAGAGCAAGATGCTCGACCTGTTCGACGCTGCGGGTGCCGCGGGAACCCACCGGGTGAACCCGGAACTGGTCCGCCTCGCCCAGGGCGCCGGCCGCGGGGTCTCCGTCCGCCAGGACGGCAGGCACGGGGGCAACCGCGGCCGCGCGCAGCCCCCGCGTTCGACCTTCGAACCGGGCAGGATGGACAGAGCCGAGATCGTCCGGCTCCTCGGCGGCAAGCATCTGCTCCCCGCCATCTTCTTCATCTTCAGCAGGGTCGGCTGCGACCAGGCGGTCAACCAGGTCCTGCGGGCAGGCGTCCGCCTGACCGATGCCGCGGAACGGGCCGAGATCCGTGCGATCGTCGACGAACGCTGCCGCACCCTGCTTGACGAGGACCTCGGCGTGCTCGGCTACTTCGAATGGCTCGACGGTCTCGAACGCGGCGTCGCCGCCCACCATGCCGGCATGCTCCCCGCCTTCAAGGAGGTCGTCGAGGAACTCTTCCAGAAGAAGCTCGTCAAAGCGGTCTTCGCGACGGAGACCCTCGCCCTCGGGATCAACATGCCCGCGCGAACCGTCGTCCTCGACAAGCTCGAGAAGTTCAACGGCGAGGCCCGGGTCCCGATCACGCCGGGGGAGTACACCCAGCTCACCGGCCGCGCCGGCCGCCGCGGCATCGACGTCGAAGGCCACTCGGTCATCCAGTGGGCCTCAGGGCTCGACCCGCAGACCGTCGCATCGCTCGCCTCCCGGCGCACGTACCCGCTCAATTCGAGCTTCAAGCCGACCTACAACATGGCCGTGAACCTGATCGACCAGTTCGGCCGTGACCGCACCCGCACGGTCCTGGAATCCTCATTCGCCCAGTTCCAGGCCGACAGGGCTGTCGTCGACATGGCCAGGGCCGTCCGCCAGCAGGAGGAATCCCTCACGGGCTTCGCCGCCTCGATGGTCTGCCACCTCGGAGACTTCACCGAGTACTCGGCGATCCGCCGCCGGCTCACCGAGGTCGAACGCGAGACGCTCACGGGGGAGACCGGCGCCCGCGCGGCGAAGGAACGCCGCCAGCGCGAGCTCGCGAGCCTCCGGAAGCGGCTGCGCGCGCATCCGTGCCACAACTGCCCCGAGCGCGAGTCGCACGCCCGCTGGGCGCAGCGGTGGTGGAAACTGCGTCGGGAAACGGATGCCCTCACCAAGCAGATCACGACCCGCACGGGAGCCGTCGCCCGCGTCTTCGACCGCGTCACCGAGGTCCTCCTCGGTTACGGCTACCTGCTCGAAGACCGGGACGGTGCGGTGACCCTGAGCGAGAGCGGCCTCATCCTCCGGCGGATCTATGCCGACAGGGACCTGCTCGTCGCCGAGTCCCTGCGCCGCGGCTTGTGGAACGACCTCGACCCGGCCGGACTCGCGGCGATGGCCTGCGCCCTCGTCTTCGAACCAAGACGCGAAGAGGGACTGATCGACGAGCGCTACCTGCCGCGGGGCCCGTTCCGCGCAGCCCTGCACGACACCCAGGAGCTCTGGAGCCGCCTCGACGACCTCGAACGGGACCACCAGCTGCCTGGCAGTAACCCGCTCGCGGTCGGACTCAGCCTTGCCATGTGGAAATGGGCCCGTGACGGCTCGCTCATCGACGTCCTCGACGAGGCCGAAATGGCCGCGGGGGACTTCGTACGCTGGACCAAGCAGACCATCGACCTCCTTGATCAGCTGTCCGTCGTCGCCGATGCCCCGGTCGGCGCGACAGCCCGGATCGCGCTCGATGCCATTCGACGCGGCATCGTCGCATACTCGTCGTTCGCCTAGGCCGTGGAGATGAGTGTCGTGCAGGCGGGTGTCGTGCCGGTGAGTGTCGTGCCGGTGAGTGTCGCCCCGGTGAACCGTGTCGACGTACAGGTGAACCGCGTCGGGAGGTCCGCGGACCGCGGGGACTTCCGCCTGCCGCTCCCGGCCGCCCTGGTGCTGGCAGCGGGCGCGGGCGCCATCCTCGACGGCGGGTTCCCCGACCGCTCCTGGTGGATCCTCGCTCCGGTCGGCGTACTGCTGATGTTCCTCGCCCTGCTCGGCCGCCGGCCGGGACCGGCGCTTCTGGTCGGCATGGTCGCCGGACTGTCCTTCTGGCTGATCCACATCAGCTGGATCACCCTCTACCTCGGCCCGGTGCCCTGGCTCGCCCTCGGCGGACTCGAGGCGATCTTCTTCGGCGTCGGGCTGTGGCTCATCGCCGTGGTCCTCAACCGCGGACCGCTGGCCTGGCCGACCCGATGGGGACGCCTGGGCATGGTTCCGCTGGTCGTGGCCGGCCTCTGGACGGCGCGTGAGGCGATTTCCGCGGTCTGGCCGTACGGCGGCTTCGCCTGGGGCCGCGTGGCGATCTCGCAGTCGGAGAGTCCGTTTGCCGGCCTCGTCGCCTGGGTCGGGATGTCCGGGCTCACCTTCCTGATCGTCTGGCTGAGTGCCCTCGCGCTGCAGCTGCTGCGTGAGGTGGGCTGGGGCGTGCTGGCCAGGTGGACCGTGCTCACGGCATCCGTCGCCCTGCTCCTCCTCGTGCCGGCGGTGTCCATCGCCCAGTCGGGGGAGGCCAGGATCGCCGCCGTCCAGGGCGCTTCCGATGCCGGGCTCTTTGCGCGGTATTCGCCGGGGCAGATCCTCGCCGACCACACCTCAGCCACCCTCCCGCTCGTCGGGCAGCCGGTCGACTTCGTCGTGTGGCCGGAGAACGGCAGTGACATCGACCCGACCCGGTCGCAGGACGCCGCCGACGTCCTCGACTACGTCAGCCGCGCGATGGTGGCCCCGCTCATCACGGGAACGATCACGTACCGGGACGGCAAGTACTACAACACGAGCCTGCTCTGGAAGGCGGGGGAGGGCGTCACAGCGCTCTACGACAAGGTCCACCCGGTACCGTTCGCAGAATACATGCCTGATCGGGCATTTTGGCGCCCCTTTGCCCCGGAGTTGATCGACCTGATCTCGCGGGACTACCAGCTCGGCACCCAGCCGAACGTCTTCGACGTCAACGGGATCCTGGCCGGCATCGCGATCTGCTTCGACATCGCAGACGACCAGTTGGTTCACCAGATGATCGACTCCGGGGCCACGGTCATCCTGGCGCAGACCAACAACGCCGACTTCGGGCACACGGACGAGAGCGTCCAGCAGCTCGCGATCGCCCGTCTGCGCGCAATCGAGGCCGGGCGGACCGTCGTCAATATTTCGACGGTCGGGTCGAGCGCCATCATCGCGCCCGACGGCCACACGATGGACAGCCTGCCGACGTGGGTGCCAGGGGCCATGGTGCAGACCGTTCCGCTCAGCACGACGCTGACCCCCGCGATGGTTGCCGGTCGGGGCATCGAGTGGCTTGTCTCCGGGCTCGGACTCGCGGGGCTCGTCTTCTGCCTGTTCTTCGCGCCGTCCGCCCGGAGCGATGCGCGCCGGCGTGCAGAGGTGGCATCGATCCGGCCGGTTAACGCAGAACGCACCCGACGGAATCGGGTGCGTGCGTAGTGTCTGCTCGGTGTCAGGCGCCGATCTTCTGCTGGCCGCGACGTGCGCGGAGGAACGCGAGGCGCTCCTGCAACAGTTCCTCGAGCTCGGGACGGGTGCGACGTTCCAGGAGCATGTCCCAGTGTGTGCGCGGTACCTTCTCGGCCGAGTGATCGACGATGACGGGCTTGGAATCGACGAGCCGGGTGGCCGTCTGGGAACAGAACCGGCATTCCCACTCGTCGGGGGCTTCCGCCTCCGCCGAAAAGATCATCACCGTCTCTCGTGAGCACGTTGCACACAGGTATGTGTGACTAACTCGTGGTGAAAAGGTTACGCCCTCTTCGCTTTGAAGGCTTTGTGCGCCCAACCTCATGCCACGCAAACTGCGATCCGCCATTGTGTGGTCTCCTCTCGCGATGCAACTCTCAGTTATAAACCGTCAAGCTGGGCGTTATCTTTCCGTTATGCCCCTACTCGGTGATAACTCTCAGTTTCGGAAGTGGGATTTATGGCTTGCCGGGCGTGTCGCGGGCTGTTCCGCGGTCGGTTCCACGGTCGGATCTGCGGTCCACGAGCGCGGCGGCGAGGTCTGGTCGGTCGGTGACAAGGCCGTCGACACCGGTGTCCAGCAGTCGTTCCATGGCGGCGGGGTCGTTGACCGTCCAGACGTGAACCTCGACGCCCGCCGAGTGGATGGCCCTTACGAAGTGGGGTGTCACCACTCGCAGCACTGATGCCGTCTCCGGAACCTGGACCGCAACGCATCCGTTGAGAACGCGTCGCAGCAGCGCCCTGTTCCCGAGCCGCGCGGCGACAACGGACTGAGCCACAACCGGCGCGGACGCGCTCGACGCGACTCCGGGAAGGAGCCGGAGCGTCTTCCTGCGTCGTTCCTCGGAGAACGAGGTCACCAGGACCCGCCCGGTCGCTCCCGCCGCAAGAACGGCGGCCGCCGTCGCGGCAATGGCGCCCTCGGATTTCACGTCGAGGTTGAACAGCGCCTCCGGGAAGGCCTCGAGGGCTTCCGTCAGTGAGGAGAAGGACTGGCCGTAGCCGAGGTCGATCCGCTGCAGTTCGGCGATACGCAGCTCCTCGAGCGGGATGTCCAACTCGGGCAGTGCCAGACTCGCGTCATGACTGAGCACGGCGACCCCGTCACGGGAGGCGTGCACGTCGGTCTCCAGGTGGGTCGCGCCGTGCTCGAGCGCGTGCCGGAAGGCGAGGACCGTGTTCTCGGGGGCGTTCAGTGCGAGGCCGCGGTGCGCGAAAATGCGCGGGGGCGACCCGGCCAGGAATGCAGGGGGGCCGCCCGAAACCACGGGGCTACCCCTCTGCGGCGTGTGAGCCGGCCGGCGCGTCGGCGGGAATCTCCACGGACGGCCCGGCGGACGCGGCAGCCGGGGGAGCGGCGGCCGGGGAGGTGGAGGAACCGGCGACGGGCCGCTCTCCGAAAGCGCGGCCGATGCCCTTCATCGCCTCGGTGAGTTCGCTCGGCACGATCCACAGCTTGTTCGCACTGCCCTCTGCGAGCTTCGGCAGGGTCATCAGGTACTGGTAGGCGAGGAGTTTCGGGTCGGGGTCGCCTTCGTGGATCGCCCGGAACACGGTCGTGATGGCCTCGGCCTCACCCTGGGCCCGCAGCACAGCCGCCTTCGCGTCGCCCTCCGCGGAGAGGATGGCCGCCTGTCGGGCGCCCTCCGCCGTGAGGATGGCGGACTGCTTGGTGCCCTCTGCGGTCAGGATCAGCGCGCGACGGTCACGCTCGGCGCGCATCTGCTTCTCCATCGAGTCCTGGATGGAGTGCGGCGGATCGATGGCCTTGAGCTCGACTCTGCCGACCCGGATGCCCCACTTGCCCGTTGCTTCGTCGAGAACGATGCGGAGCTGGCCGTTGATGTTGTCACGGCTCGTAAGCGCTTCCTCGAGGTTCAGCCCGCCGACGACGTTACGGAGGGTCGTCGTCGTGAGCAGTTCGACCGCGCCCAGGTAGTTGGCGATCTCATAGGTCGCTGCCCGGGCATCCGTCACCTGGAAGTACACGACCGTGTCGATCGACACGACGAGGTTGTCCTCGGTGATCACCGGCTGGGGCGGGAAGGACACGACCTGCTCGCGCAGGTCGATGAGGGGACGCAGCCTGTCGACGAACGGGATCAGGATGTTGAGGCCGGGCATGAGCGTCTTGTGGTACCTGCCCAGCCTTTCCACGACCCCGGCCCTGGCCTGGGGAATGATGCGGATGGATTTCGCGAGGGTGACGATCACGAAGATGACCAGCGCCGCGACGAAGGCCACAACGATCACCTGCACGACGACCTGGGTCGGATCATTCATGAAATGTTCCTTTCTGCGGGGATGACCACTGCGGTCGCCCCGTCGATGGCGATGACGATGACGCGTTCGCCCGGCGTAAAAACGGCCGGCTCGACGAGGGGGGAGAAGCGCGCGGTCCAGGTCTCACCGTTCGCGAGGCGCACCTGGGCGAGGGCGCCGGTCGAGCTCACGATGTGACCGTCCTGGCCGAGGAGGGCGTCGACGTTGCTGAGGGTCGGGTCGCCACCTCGTTTGAGCACCCGGAGCAGGGGCGGGCGGATGCCGAGCAGCAGCACCATGGACAGGAGCGCCGCGATCACGAGCTGGCCCCACCACGGCACACCGAACAGGCCGGAAATCAGGCCGCCGAGACTGCCAAGGGAAATCATCAGGAACGTGAGGTCAAGAGTGACCATCTCGATCGTGATGAAGATCAATATGAGCACCAGCCAGACAACCCACGCGTAATTCGCAGCGAATACGTCCATAGTGACCCTCCCCATTGTGTTCCCCTTCTCAAACTAGCAGGTGTGCCGACAAGGTCGGGGTCGGGGTTCTTGGTAAGGTCTTCAGCTAGACCCAGTTCGTTATTTGAGGAGTTCGTGTGACCAACCCACTTGCCGCAGGTTCACTGAACGGACAGCGTGTCCTCGTCACCGGCTCTTCCCGGGGCGTGGGAGCCGCGACCGTCGGAATCTTCGCGGAGGCCGGAGCGAGCGTCGTCATCAACTTCCGCAACAAGGAGGCGCGGGCGATCAAAGTCGCCGACGCCATCCGCGCGGCCGGCGGAACGGCCATCACCGCGGGCGCCGACCTCACCGATGAGGCCTCGGTCGCAGCCATGATCGAAACGATCCGCGCGGAATACGGCGGACTCGACATCCTCGTGATGAATGCCTCAGGCGGCATGGAAACCGGGATGGCCCCCGACTACGCGATGAAGCTCAACCGGGATGCCCAGCTCAACCTGCTCGCGGCCGCTCGCCCCCTGCTGGGCGCCGGCGCCAGGGTCGTGTTCGTCACGAGCCACCAGGCGCACTTCTTCGAGACAGCCCCGACCATGCCGGAGTACGTACCGGTCGCGCGGAGCAAGCGTGCGGGTGAGGACGCGCTGCGCGCGCTCATCCCCGAACTCGACTCCGAAGGCATCGGTTTCGTCGTGGTCTCCGGAGACATTATCGAGGGCACCGTCACCGCGACGCTCCTCGAGCGTTCGAGCCCCGGAACGATGAGCGCCCGCAAGGTCGCCGCAGGTCGCCTGTACAACGTGAGCGAATTCGCCGCAGAGGTGGCCCTGGCCGCCGTCGAGCCGGTTCCCGCGGGCAACACCCGGTACGTCGGCGACACCACCGACATGGTCACCGACTAGCGAGGTCAGTCTGTGACGCTGGTGCGCGCGCCGCGTCCGAGCGTGAACGACACAACCAGCTGGACCAGGCCGGACACGATCAGGAACACCCCGCCGACGATGACGAGCACGCCGAGCGAGTTCACGGGGGAGAGCAGCACCACGATTCCGGCCACGATGCTGATCACAGCGAAGAGGATGCCGAACCACCTGCTCGAGTCCGAGGCCGTTTCGACGAGCGCCGCAACACCCTCGATCAGCCACGAGATCCCGATGACCATGCCGAGCACGGCGATCGTCCCGATCGGATTGCGGATCGCGATGACACCGGCGACGAGCAGCAGCACACCGAGCAGGATGTTCAGCACCCGGACGCCTGCGCCGCCGCCGGCCATGACGATGCCGCGCACGATCCGGACGATTCCGCCGATCAGGAAGTAGAGGCCGAAGAGGACGGCCACGATGGTGAGCGTGGCTCCCGGCCAGACCAGGATCATCACGCCGAGCACGATGGCGACGACCCCGCCGACGGCCATGGCGGTTCGCATCGTGGTCAGTTCGGGCTTGCTCAGGCGGCTCGTGTCCACCGTGAGATCGAATTCGGTGACGGGATGAGACATGACTGCGCTCCTCGGACTCGAAATACCACTGGGGACGCCTGGGCGTCTGGTTCGGTCACCCAGACTGTAGCGAGGAGGGCCCCTGGCGCGCAATGGTCGCCGGGGGAGTTCACCCCGCTCGCGCATTGCGCGATGCTGGTTGAATGGAGCCATGATGAGTCTTCCTCCGCACGCCGCCGACATCCACGATCTGATTCGGGTTCAGGGCGCGAGGGAGAACAACCTCAAGAACGTCACCATCGACATCCCGAAACGTCGCCTGACGGTGTTCACCGGCGTCTCCGGTTCGGGAAAGAGTTCCCTCGTGTTCAGTACGATCGCCGCAGAGTCCCAGCGGATGATCAACGAGACGTACAGCGCCTTCCTGCAGGGCTTCATGCCGACCCTCGCGCGGCCGGATGTGGACGTGCTCGAGGGGCTCACGACCGCGATCATCGTCGACCAGGAGCGCATGGGCGCCAATTCCCGGTCAACGGTCGGAACCGCGACCGACGCGAACGCGCTGCTGCGCATCCTCTTCAGCCGGCTGGGGCAGCCGCATATCGGCTCGCCGCAGGCGTACTCCTTCAACGTCGCCTCGATCAGCGGAGCGGGAGCGGTCACGCTCGAACGGGCGGGCAAGACCGTGAAGGAACGACGCAGTTTCACGATCACCGGCGGCATGTGCCCCCGGTGCGAGGGCATGGGCACGGTCAACGACATCGACCTCACCCAGCTCTATGATTCCGCCAAATCGCTCAACGAGGGTGCGCTCACGATTCCCGGCTACACCCCGGACGGCTGGGGCGTGCGGATCTTCACGGGGTCGGGCTTCCTCGACGCGGACAAGCCGATCCGCGACTACAGCGCGCAGGAGCTCGAGGACTTCCTGTACCGGGAACCGACCAAGGTGAAGGTGGGGGACATCAACATGACCTACGAGGGTCTGGTCCCCAAGGTCCAGAAGGCCTTCCTCTCCAAGGACCGCGAGGCGATGCAGCCGCACATCCGCGTGTTCGTGGACCGCGCGGTCACGTTCACGACCTGCCCGGAGTGCCGGGGGACCCGCCTCAGTGCGGCCGCGCGGTCCTCGAAGGTCGCAGGCATCAGTATCGCGGATGCCTGCTCCCTGCAGATCAGCGACCTGGCCGGGTGGGTTCGCGCTCTCGACGAACCCTCCGTGTTGCCGCTCCTGACCGCGCTGCGCCAGCTCCTCGATTCCTTCGTCGAGATCGGACTGGGCTATCTCTCCCTTGACCGGCCGGCCGGCACCCTCTCCGGCGGTGAAGCCCAGCGCACCAAGATGATCCGGCACCTGGGATCCTCGCTGACCGACGTGACCTACGTCTTCGACGAACCCACCATCGGGCTGCACCCCCATGACATCGAACGGATGAACACGTTGCTGCTGCAGCTGCGGGACAAGGGAAACACGGTGCTCGTCGTCGAGCACAAGCCGGAGACGATCGTGATCGCCGACCACGTCGTCGACCTCGGCCCTGGCGCGGGAACGGCCGGCGGCACGGTCTGCTTCGAGGGCACCGTCGAGGAACTCCGATCCAGCGGCACCCTGACCGGTCGTCATTTCGACGACCGCTCCGCCCTCAAGGACACCGTGCGCACGCCCAGGGGGGCGCTCGAGATCCGCGGCGCAACGAGGAACAACCTGCAGGGCGTCGACGTCGACATCCCGCTCGGCGTGCTCGTCGTGCTGACCGGGGTGGCCGGGTCGGGAAAGAGTTCGCTCGTGCACGGTTCCATCCCGGCAGGCGCGGATGTGGTGTCGATCGACCAGGGTGGCATCCGGGGTTCCCGACGCAGCAACCCGGCGACGTACACCGGAATGCTCGAGCCGATCCGCAAGGCCTTCGCCAAAGCCAACGGGGTCAAGCCTGCGCTGTTCAGTTCCAACTCCGAGGGCGCCTGCGCCAATTGCAACGGGGCAGGCGTCATCTACACCGACCTCGGCGTGATGGCCACCGTCGCGACGACCTGCGAGGTCTGCGAGGGCAAGCGGTTCGAGGCATCCGTGCTCGACTACCACCTCGGCGGGCGCGACATCAGCGAGGTCCTTGCCATGTCGGTCACCGAGGCCGAAAGTTTCTTCGGTTCGGGGGAGGCGCGCACGCCCGCCGCTCACGCGATCCTCGTCCGGCTGGCCGATGTCGGACTCGGCTATCTCGGCCTGGGACAGCCGCTGACGACCCTGTCCGGGGGCGAACGACAGCGGCTCAAGCTCGCGAGCCAGATGGCAGAGAAAGGCGACATCTACGTCCTGGACGAACCGACCACCGGCCTCCACCTCGCCGACGTCGAGCAGCTTCTCGGCCTGCTCGACAGGCTGGTCGACTCCGGCAAGTCCGTGATCGTCGTCGAACACCACCAGGCGGTCATGGCACACGCCGACTGGATCATCGACCTCGGCCCCGGTGCGGGCCACGACGGCGGACGGATCGTCTTCGAAGGAACGCCCGCCGATCTCGTCGCCGCCCGGTCCACCCTCACCGGCCAGTTCCTCGCTGCGTACGTCGGCGCCTGACCGGGCCGCCCGGCTCCGGTGGCCGTCAGACAGAATCCGACGCGATTACGCCGACATAACAACGACGACGACGAAACAACGACGACACGGCTCAGATAACAGGCATCCGGTAATGACCGATAATGCACATTATGTCAGTTGGCAGGGCGAATGGGTAGGCTGATGCGATCCGGCCCGTTCAGGCCGGAGGCTCCCAGAGCTCGATCGGAAGCCCCTCGGGATCGTGGATGCGGGCGAAGCGGCCGTAGTCGGTCGTATCCCACTCTGGGCGACGCTCGACGTGGACTCCCGCCGCCGTGAGCCGTGCGGTGAGCGCGTCGAGGTCCGTCACACGGAGGTTGAGCATGAACGAGTGCTTCTCTGAGAAATAGTCGCTTTCGGAGGGGAACGGCGCGAACACGGTCGGGCCTGCCTGCTGCTGCCAGACGCCGGCCTGGCCCGCTTCGATACCGAGGTGCTCCCGGTACCAGGCCGCCCGGGTGTCCGGATCATTGCTGCGGAAGAAGAGCCCGCCGATACCCGTCACTGCCATGGTTGGCTCCCCTACCCGGTTCCACGGATGAGCTGGGTCAGGAGTGTCGCAGCAACCTCGTTGCCCTCGTCGGCGAGACGGCTGAGTTCGTCGATGTCCTCCCGCGCCGCGGCGAACTGGGCCAGCTTGTCTGCCGCCAGTTCGTTTCCCGCGCCGACCAGACGGCGCAACTCGTCGATGTCGCCGCGCTCCCCCGCGAGCTGCGCGAGCTTCTCGCCGGCGAGTTCGTTGCCGGAATCCACTAGCTCGCGCAGTTCGGCCAGGTCGCCGCGAGTCGCCGCGAGTTCGGCGAGCCGGTTCGCGGCCTCTTCGTTGCCCTCCGCGGCCAGGCGGCGGAGGGTGGCCAGATCCATTGCGCTCATGCTGCCACGGTAGCGCGCGAGGCACACGGTTTCCAGAGGTCCGACGTCCCCGGACGTTGCTTCCCGACCGGCGTCAGCCATACAGGGCGTCGAGCCAGGTCTTCCAGTCCTCGGGAAGTCCCGCGCTCCCGATGTCGCCGAACCGGTGCACGGTCAGCCCGACGACAGCACCGAAGGCGTTCCGACCGAAGAATCGGTAGAGACCGTCGGCCGTGCGGAGGCCGATGAAGTGCTCTGCGTTCCAGTCGACGCTTGCCGTTCCCGCCGGGACTCCGGGCAGGGCGACGGTGACGGTCTCCCCCACGGCCGACGTGGGAGTCAAACCCAGTGCGCTCCGGAGCGTCTCGAATCCCTCGGGACCGCCAGAGGCCTCCGGTCCCTGGACATCGGCGTAGACGGCACTGCGGCCGGCGAAGTGCTCGAGGTACTCGGACAGGGTGTGCAGGTAGAACAGGGTGTGCTTGCTCGCGCTGTCGTACTGGTTGTCCCAGTCGTCCTGGATGACGCCGCTGTGCACCCAGCGGAGGAACGAATGCCCACCCGGACGCGGTTCGATGACCTGTTCGAGCTGGTTGAACCAGCCGTCGGGTCCCTCCATCCGATTCACGTGATGGGTCGGGCGCTCCGAGACCAGGTCAACCCCGGGCATGTCGTCCGTCGGGAACAGCCACGCCGCCGTGTTCTGGGTGATGGCGTCCCACATCTGCTCAGGATCGCCGGGGAACTCCCCCTCGACGACGATCTCGAAGTCCTTGCTCATGTCAGTTCTCCTTGCCTGCTGGGTTACCGGGTTCTTCCGGAGGTCGGGTGATGCTCGGGTGCAGCGCGAGGACGAGCCGGTGGGCGCGACCGCCCGGGGACTGCGGCGCGTCGTAGCGCGTGACGAGGGTGGCGACCGTGAGAGCGAGTTCCGCGCTGAAATCGGCACGATCGGCCGCCGAAGCGAAGCGCAGCTCGCTGTCGATTGTGAATGTGGCAAGCGGGCGGTGTGCGCGCCCCGCGCGGTCGAGCAGGATTCCGACCTCCTGGACGAGCCGGGCGGCAACCGCGAGCATCCAGCGCGCCGAGAATTCATTCACGCCACGCCGCGGATCGGGAGCCACTCCCCCGAGCGCCGTTGGCGAGATCACGAATGACTGTGCCGTCGCCCGCATCACCCGCTCGGTCATGTTCCCCTTGCGACGCTCGGCGACGAGTTCGATGAGACCGTGGCGTTCCAGTTCGCGCAAGTGATAGTTGACCTTCTGGCGCGGCAGGCCGAGCCTGGCCGCCAGGGTCGTGGCCGAACCCGGTTCGCCGAGCTCGGCGAGCAGCCGGCTCCGTGTGGGCTCGAGCGACGCTGCCGCCGCTCCGGCGGTGTCGATGACGGCGACTTCGAGCATGCAACCAGCCTTCCACCGACAATATTTTTTGTCAAGAAGGTGAAAGGCTGTCTGGAGCAGGCGTCATCTGTTGTCCCCCGAATTAGGAGATTCGGCATCGGGCAGTAAGTTTGCAGACGGAGGAAAGGATTTCGATGAGCAGAATCGTGGTCACCAACAGCGTGACCCTCGATGGCGTGATGCAGGCGCCCGGCCGGGCGAACGAGGATCGCCGGGACGGCTTCGACCTCGGCGGCTGGGCCCAGCCCTATGCCGACTCGGTGATGGGCAGCGTCATGGCCGCGGGAATCGGCGATGCCGGCGCCCTGCTCTTCGGACGCAAGACGTACGCGGATTTCGCTTCGATCTGGCCGGCGATGACCCTGGAGAACCCGTATACCGAGGTGATCAACAACATCCCGAAGTACGTGACGTCGATGACCCTTCCCGGCCCCCTGGCCTGGAACAACTCGATCCTCCTGAGCGGTGAGGCGACGACGACCGTCGCGGAACTGCGCCAGCAGCCCGGCAAGGACATCGTGATCCTCGGCAGCGGCGAGCTCGTGCGTGCACTGATGCGCTGGGGCCTGATCGACCAGTACACGCTCCTGATCCACCCCCTGGTGCTCGGCACCGGTCGACGCCTCTTCCCGGACGGTGGCCCCTCGGCATCCCTCGACCTCGTCGACAGCACGACGACGAGCACGGGTGTCATCATCGCGACCTATCGCCCAGCGGCCCCCGTCGCACCGGCGCCGCCGGTCCCCCTGCCCGGGCTCGCCTGAATCAGAGGTCCAGTTTGGATCGGCCGAATTTCTCACGCAGGAAACGACTCTGGTCTTCGAGCGCCGCGAGGTCTTTCGCGTAGAGTGCGGTGCGGATGCGATCGCTCTCCGTCTCGAGGATGTCCAACTGCTCGATCAGTTCGTCCTCAGCCGTCTTCTTCCCTTCGACCCGGCTTGCGATCGCAAAGCTCCGCGGCAGGTTCAGGAACCGCTGGATCGACGTGGGCAGGTAGTCGAGGATCATCTGCTCTACCGTGTGAGCCTGATCGGCCGCTTCGGTCAGGTCCGTCCAGCGGGCGATGACCTGATCGAGGGCATCCAGGATTCGGGCGAGCCTCGAGGTCGCTTCGTCCGGCAGGCGGCGGTTCTCCGCCGTCATCGATCTCCTCAGCACGGCCAGCTGGGCAGCAAGGTCCGCGGCTGACGCCACTCCCCCGTCTCCATGCAGTGGTCCCGGCCGCAGGTCCACCCTGTCGCGCGGTGCGACGAGCGCGCCGACCGCGTACATCGCGACGACGACAACGGGCCACAGCGGACCGAGGCCGACGGCGACGTGCGCGCCGAGGGTCGCGATGCCGAGTACCGAACCCACGATGTTCTTCGCGGAGGCGAGCCACCGCGACACGCTACTGGTACCCACGAATGTCCTGGAACGCGCTCGACAGGTCGCCGTTCAGGGCGTCGAAGGCCTGCCCGCCCGTGAGCTTCGCCACGCTCGTGAGCTCATCGACGTTGCCATTGCCGAAGAGAACGACGTAGGTCGCGATGGACCGGGTATCCGCACCCTGGGCCGCGTAGTAGTCCGCGAAGTCCTTCGCCGTTGCACCGTCGGTGTTCTCACCATCGGTCATGAGCACGATCGAGACGAAGGTATCCGGCCGCTCGGCCTTCTGCTGCCGCGCGAGGGCATACGCCCGCTCCAGCGAGGCATAGATCGCCGTGCCGCCGTCTGCGGAGAGTCCATCCGCGACATCGCGAATCCGTTGCAGGGCCTCGGTCTTGTCCGCCGCAGGCACGTCGACGATCGTCGGGGTATCCGGGGCGGTGCTGAACGGGATCAGGGTCACGCGCTCACGGTTGCGGAACGCGGCAAAACCGCCCGTCGTCGAGGAATCTGCCCCGGCGAGGTTCTTGAGCGCCTGTTGGAGCGCGGTGAGCCGCTCCCCCGCCATCGACCCGGAGGTATCGAGCACGAAGAGCGTCTGCGCGGGAGCCCGCACCGTGTCGAGGTAGGTCGCGATCAGGGTGTTGGCGACGTCCAGCGTGTTCGGGAACGGCGTCTCGAAGAGGATGCCGGCCGGGAAGGCCGACCCGGTGTCGATCCCGGGAACGCCTGGCCGACGGTGGGTCTCCGACACGATTCGCTTCTGTACGGCGTCAGTGGTGAGCCAGGCCGTCAGGGTGTCGAAGAGTGGACGCTTGCCCGTGTCGGCCGAGGCCAGCAGGGTGAGCGGATAGTCGCTCGTGACGACTCCGTCGGTCGGCCGGACGATCGTGAGCGGTGCACCCTTGCCGGCGAGACCGAGGAGTACGGACTCGTAGTTGATGACGCCGTCGACGAGGGTGGGGTCTGCGACGAATTTGTCAGCAAGGAAGCCGGAGGACCCGGCGGTCAGTTTCTGCCCGGAGAAGAACCGGGTCAGCTCAGGACCGACCGCAGTGACGTCCGCATCGGTGAGCGCGGTTCCCGTTCCGGACAGTGCCGTCGCGACCGCCACGAGGGCGCTGAACCCGGAGTTCGAGGCCGCGGGATTGGTCATGCCGTAGGTGAATTCACCGTCGGCAGCGGCGGTGGCGAGGTCCGCCCAGGTCGGCGGGGCGGAGTCCCAGCCGAGCCGCGCCGCCACTGCGGGCCGAAGCCCGAGGACGACCGGGGAGCTCATGATCTTGACGCTCGAGGAGACGGCCTTGGCCGCCCCGGGAAGCAGCGACAGGTAGCGGTTGTTCGGGAACCACGTCGCGTCGTAGCGACCGACGGCACGACCGGATGCGACGAGTTCCGTGCCGGCGAGGGTGCCGGTGTAGTCGAAGACCACCCGGATTCCCTTGTCCGCGGCCGCGGACTCCAGGATCGGAGCCATGTCCTTGACCTCGCTGCCCGCAAGGACCCGAAGAGTCGTGGCGTCGTTGGGCAGGCCGTCCTGCTCGTTCGGCTGCGCAACGGTGCAGCCCGCCAGCAGCAGCGCCGCGACCGCGACCACGCCGAAGCTCCTCAGGAGGCGAAGCATGCTCAGCGAGCTTCCGGCCGGGCTCGCTCGAGGTATGCGGTTGCCTCGGCCAGGCGGGTCTGAAGGGTGTCGACCGTCTGGGCCATCGTCGCGACCGCCTTGAGCTTGTAGCTGTCCAGGGCGTCCATGGTCTCGTAGATGTTCTGGAAGGCCGTTTCCAACGATTCGAGGCTGATGGTGGCGGATGCCGACTGCTCGCTGATGGCGACAGACTGGGTCTTGAGCATCTGCGAGGTCGAGACGATCAGGTTCGAGGTCGTCGTGTTGAGGGCGGTGATCTGGTCGAGGACGAGCTTCTGGTTGGCCAGTGCCTGTGCCACGATCACGGCCGTGCGCAGGGCGGATATGGTCGTCGTCGTTGCCCGTTCGACGCCCTTGATGAGTTCGACGTTGTTCTTCCGCACGACGTCGAGGGCGAGGTAGCCCTGGGCGCTCACGGCGAGCTGGGTGAGCAGGTCCTGGTGCTTCTGTCGGATCGTGAAGAGGAGATCGCTCGTGAGCGCGTCGGCCCTGGCCGGGTCGGTCGTCCTGACCGTGTCGATCTGTTCCACCAGTTGGGTGTCGAGGGCGCTCGTGAGGAGGGCGTACTCCTGCAGGCGATTCATCGTCTCCCAGAGCCGCACCTTTTCCCCCTCGACCGCCGCATTGTCCTTGAGAAGGGCGTCCTGGCCGTTCTGAAGCGAGTGGATGATCTTGTTGAGCTGGCTCTGTGCGGAGGCGTACCGGGCGAAATAGCTGCGGAGCTTGTCCCGGAACGGGATCAGGTTCAGGAGGAACTGGGCGACCCCGCCGTCGGCCCTGGACGGGTCAAGGTCTTCGATCGTTCCGCGCAGTTCGACGAGTGTGCTGGCGACGCGCCGTTGCGCGTCGGCCTCGTCGCCTTTTCCGCGCGCGGCGGCAAGCGCTGCGACCGGGCGCTGGAGCATCCGGTTGCTGACCTCGGACGCGGCCCGGATCTCGTCCCGGCCCATCTGGGCCACGTCCGAGATCTTCTTCTGGAATTCCGGGGCCGAGGGATCGCGGTCGATGAGGTCGGCGACGAAGGCCCTGGCTCGTCCGGCGAGTTCCTCAGTGCGGGCGTCGTCGATCGGCATCATCGCGCTGGCCTGGGTGCCACCGATGTCCGGGACAGCGTTCGGCGGCACGAGCACAAGTCCGGTGTCGACGCGCGGTGCTGTCGTTGCAGCGGCGGCCGGCCTCTCGCCCGGTGTGGGAGTGCTCAGATCGAGGGATGAGTCTGCCATGGTGCTCCTTGGTCTCCGGGGATCGTTCGGCGGGTGTTCGTCGGGTCATTTGTCGACGTTGGCGTCTGGTGAGGCAAGAGGGGTGTCGTACCGCCCGCTGATGGTCGTGATCATCGCCTCGAGCGTCTCGTAGCTCGGCGGGTCGATGACGTTGACGGGGCTTGCGGGCGCCTCGAGGCCGTTGCCGGCGAGGGCTGCCGTGAACACGGCCGGGTCGGCAGGCCGGAACCCGTACTGCGCCGCGAGCCGGGCGAGGCGGGGGTCGGATTGGAGGAGTTCGCCGACCTGGGTTCCCTGCTCGGTCAGCGGGACCACCGTGTGTTTGGAGAGCACGGTCGGGTCCGGATACATCAGGACCATGTCAGGGGTGATGGCACTGCGGCCGGTGACGCTCATCTGCCGGCCGAGGAACTGTGCCTCGTAGACCATCACGAGCGGTTTCGAGCCGATTCCCTGGGAGAGGTAGTCCTCGAATGGTGCCTCGGAGGAGGAGGCCGAAAAGCCCTGCTCGAGGAAGAGTGCGGCCATCGGGTCGATGACGGCGGCCTCCGCGTCGGCGGAGCTGATGACGCTGTTCCCGTTGGCGACGTAGGACGCGATCGCAAGGTACATGGCCGCTGAGTTCGACTGGCGGATGTCCGTGCTGGAGATCAGGATCGAACGGGAGCTGTTGTAGCTCGCCGCCGCACCGGGGAGCTGATTCCAGCGGGTTCCCGCGGCGACGGCCTTGAGGTATTCCGCGACGTTCAGGTGCCAGGTGCCCGCGGCGTCCTGGTTCGCGATCCCCGCGGACTGCAGGAGGGTCACGATCGGCGTGAAGGTCGCGATGGCGAGCGGCGAGTAGAACGGTGAGAACACGCTGCGCGCCCCGGCTTCGCGCCGGATCTTCTCGGCGGCGGGCGCGGAGGACGGGAACACGAAATCGACTCCGGTGAGGTCGACGGATGTGGCGATCTGGCGTGATCCCGCCGTCACGACCTCGACGTCGAGGCCCTTCTCGGCGAAGACCGCCCGGACGGCCGGGTCGTCGAAGAACGGCTTCTTCTCCGAGCCGATGACCCCGTGGACGACAGCGAGGTCCGTGGTCACCGGAGCCGTCCCTGTCGGTGCTCCGAACAGGCGACCGCCGACCACGACGATGACCACGCCGACGACGAGCACGCCCGCGAGGACGAGCCCGATCACACGCTTGGCTGTGGCGCTCATTCGATGGATACCGTCTGGATTAGGTGGGACGACGTTGTGCAGGAGATCTGCACTGCAGACAATAGGGCATCCGGGGAAATTCTTGGTGAACTCGTACGCTGACCAGCCGTTGCAGGTGCGGAGCAGGAGAATTCAGCCGTGAACGGGAGGGTCCTCCGCAGGGTGCTGGTGGGTGACCATGCCGAACTCGTTCACCGGTTCGAATGCGTCCCTGTCCCAGGCGCCCGGATGGGGCACCGGACAGTTCAGGATCGTGTCGTGCACGCCGTGCACGATCGTGTGTTCACTCATGGCATGGCCGCACACGGGGCACGGCACTGTGGTGTCCTGGATCATGCGGCCAGCATAGAACCAATCGGGTCGGTATGAGCCGAAATTTCCCGGCGCGATCTTCCGCCGTGCCGCTGGCTCCCCCGGGACTCTCAGGCCTCGCCGAACCCCGATTCGAGGAGTGTGGCAAGGGCGTCGACCGCCGCGGCCGCGCCGGCACCGCTTGCCGAGAGTTCAACCCGTGCGCCCCGGGTCAACCCGAGGCCCATGATGGCCAGCAGGCTCGCGGCATCGCGGCCATTGACCGTGACCGGAACGCCGAGCGTCGCGGCGAGGGTCACGAACTCCGCGGCGGGCCGGGCGTGCAGGCCGTCAGCGTTGATCAGGGTCACCGTCCTCATCACCGTCGTGTCGGCCCCCGACTGACCGGACCCGGCATCTGCGGCCGGGACCGGCGCCTGGGCCGAGGGCGCACCCGAGTACGCTGCCCCAGCCGACCGGGCCGCAGACTCCACGGCAGGCAGGTCGCCACCGATCTGTGCGGCGACGGCGGCGGCGACGGCGCCCTCGACAAGGGGTGCGTCGACGATGACGACCCGGGATCGAGTGTCGTCATCGAGGAAATCGAGCGCTGATTCCGCCGTCAGGATTGCGGAGCCGAGGTCGCAAAGCACGACGACTCCCCTGCCTGCTTCTGCGGCCTCGATGCCCGCCGCCACCTTGGCGAAGCTCGTTCCGATCCGGTCGTCGTCGGTGCCGCCCGCCGGCAGCATCCGTACGGTCGGAGCCATCTGGCGGGCGAGATCGACGACTCCCCTCGCGATCAGCGAGCTGTGCGACACGAAGACAAGGCCGACGAGCACGGCGGGGACGGCGGGTTCTGAATCACTCATCCGCAACCTGCTCGGCGGTGTCGGCGGCAGCACGCAGAAGCAGGGCACTGGACTGGGCACCCGGATCGCGATGCCCGATGGCGCGTTCGCCGAGGTAACTCGCGCGTCCCTTGTGCGCGATGAGCGGCTCCGTCGCAACCGCGCCGGCCTCCGCAGCATCCGCGGCCTCGACGAGGATGGCGACGGGCGTCGCTCCGGCGCGTTCCGCGGCCGCTGCAGCGTTCACAGCGGGCGTCCAGGCGTCGACCATGGTCTTGTCGCCGCTCTCCGCCTTGCCCCTGAGCACGATTCCGTCGCGTGCCGCCGTCAGCAGTGCGACGACCGCGGCACCGTCCAGGTCCGGCTTCCCCGCCACGGCGACGGCCGCCTTCAGGAAAGCCGTTCCGTAGAGCGGCCCCGCGGCACCGCCCACCGTGGAAATGAGTGTCGTCGCGACGAGTTTGAGGACGTCGCCGGGAACGGCGTCTGCCGGGAGGGTGTCGAGTTTCCCCAGCACCGCCTGGAAACCACGGTCCATGTTCTCGCCGTGGTCGCCGTCGCCGATGTCCCTGTCGAGGGTGATCAGCTCCACACGATGCTCAGCGATAACGTCCACACACTGCCGGATCCAGGCTTCAGCCCAGGTGACACTCAGATTCATGGAATCTCCTTCTACCGTCCCCACCGTAGCGCCGCAGTCTGCACCGGCGCATCCCAGAGCGCGGTGAGCTCGTCATCGAGCTTGAGAACCGTGATGGACATGCCCTGCATTTCGAGGGAGGTGGTGAAATTCCCGACCAACGTCCGCGTGACAGTGATCCCCTTGGCAGCAAGGACCTCGGCGGCCCTCCGGAAGACGATATAGAGCTCGATCTGGGGAGTGCCGCCCATGCCGTTGACGAGGAGGAGCACCGAATCCCCGCTCACGAACGGGATGTCCTCCAGAATCGGTCCGAGGAGACGGTCGACGATGGCGTCTGCGGGTTCGAGCTTGATCCGCTCCCGGCCCGGCTCGCCGTGGATGCCGATGCCGATTTCGATCTCGTCCTCTGCGAGGGTGAAGCTCGGTTCTCCCGCGTGCGGGACGACACACGGCGTCAGCGCCACACCCATCGTGCGCACCTGCCCGATCACCTTCTCCGCGACGGCGGCAACGGAGGCGAGGTCGTCGCCGCGTTCGGCCGCAGCTCCGGCGATCTTCTCGACGAGGACCGTCCCTGCGACTCCGCGACGTCCGGCGGTGTACAGCGAATCCTTCACGGCGACGTCGTCATTGACGATGACCGTGCGGACCTCGATCCCATCCGCGAGGGCCAGGTCGGCAGCCGTCTCGAAATTGAGGACGTCGCCGGTGTAGTTCTTCACGATGTGCAGCACCCCTGCGCCGCCGTTGACCGCCTGCGTCGCCGCGAGGATGGGATCGGGGGTCGGCGAGGTGAAGACCGCGCCTGGCACGGCGGCGTCGAGCATGCCGACGCCGACGAATCCGCCGTGCAACGGCTCATGGCCGCTTCCGCCTCCGCTGACCAGGCCGACCTTGCCCGACACCGGGGCATCGGCGCGGACGATGAAAGTAGGGTCGCTGGATACGCGCACGATGTCGCCGTGCGCGGCTGCAAAGCCGGCCACGGCCTCATCGACAACGTTCTTGGGATCATTGACGAGCTTTTTCATGACTCTTCCTTCGGGTCGGATGGTGACGATCGGTCGGCGTCGCATCGTGCGATTCGATACGGAGCTGTCCTTAACCTACGCGCAGGTAGCCGGGGAAGTAAGGGACGAACCACGCCTCGACCTGCCCATTTCGCTCGGGATACCAGCGCGCTATGGTGTTGCCAGTCGCTCACCGCGGCCAGACTGTTCAGCGCTCGAGCCCTACCTAGGAAGGTCAACGTGGACAATATTGGAGTCGTATTTTTGTCGGAGGTCGTGGGCACCGCGATGCTCGTCCTCCTCGGTACCGGTGTCGTAGCCAACGTCGCCCTGGCCAAGAACAAAGGTCTCGGCGGCGGCTTCCTGATGGTCACCATCGGGTGGGGTTTCGCCGTCTTCTCCGGCGTCATCGTGGCGTACAACTCAGGTGCGCACCTGAACCCCGCCGTCACCCTCGGCCTCGTCGCATCGGGCGCGACCGAGTTCGGCTCCGGGGTCCCGGTGAACTTCCTGTCGGTGCTCGTCTACATCGCGGCTCAGTTCCTCGGCGCCATCATCGGGGCCGTGTTCTGCTGGCTCGCCTACAAGCAGCACTTCGACCAGGAACCGAACCCGGCGAACAAGCTCGGCGTCTTCTCGACCGGTCCGGCCATCCGCTCCTACGGCTGGAACCTCGTCACCGAGATCATCGGCACCTTCGTTCTGGTCTTCGTCGTGATCGCCTTCGGCGGCGGTCGCCAGGGCACGTCCGGCGGCCTCGCGGCCCTGGGCGCCCTGCCGGTGGCCCTGCTCGTCATCGTGATCGGCACCTCGCTCGGTGGCCCGACCGGGTATGCGATCAACCCGGCCCGTGACCTCGGACCGCGCATCGCGCACTTCATCCTGCCGATCAAGGGCAAGGGCTCGTCCGACTGGGCGTACTCCTGGGTGCCGGTCGTCGGCCCCGTCATCGGCGGCGTCCTCGCCGGATGGGCTTCGTACGCTCTCCTGCCCATTCTCACCTAGTGCGCCTGCCGACCGGCCGGTTCCCCAACCAGGACCGACCGGTCGGCTTCTGCATGTCCATCAGTAGTCAGTACGTCTCAGCACAACGTGTCAGAACAATACAAGGAGGTATTCCATGGCCCAATACGTCATCGCCATCGACCAGGGCACCACGAGTTCGCGGGCGATCATCTTCGACAAGGCCGGTTCGATCGTCTCGACCGGACAACTCGAGCACGAGCAGATCTTCCCCCAGGCCGGCTGGGTCGAGCACGACCCGATGGAGATCTGGAACAACACCCGTGAGGTCATCGGGCAGGCCCTGTCCAAGGCGAACCTGACCCGGCACGACATCGCCGCCGTCGGCATCACCAACCAGCGCGAGACCGCCGTGGTCTGGGACCGCACCACCGGGCTCCCCGTCTACAACGCGATCGTCTGGCAGGACACCCGTACCCAGCCCATCGTCGACCGCCTCGCCGCCGACGGGGGCGTGGAGCGCTTCAAGAAGCAGGTCGGCCTGCCGCTCGCCACGTACTTCTCGGGCACGAAGATCGTCTGGATCCTCGAGAACGTCGAAGGCGCCAGGGCCAAGGCGGATGCCGGCGAGCTGATGTTCGGCACGACGGACTCGTGGGTGCTCTGGAACCTCACCGGCGGCCTCGAGGGCGGCGTGCACGCGACCGACGTCACCAACGCGAGCCGCACGCTGTTCATGGACCTCGAGACCCTGCAGTGGGACGACGACATCCTCGCCGCCTTCGACGTGCCCCGGTCGATGCTGCCCGAGATCCGGTCCTCCTCCGAAGTCTACGGAACGGTCAACGAACACAGCCTGCTTCGCGAGGTGCCGATCGCGGGCATCCTCGGCGACCAGCAGGCCGCGACGTTCGGCCAGGCCGCGTTCGACCAGGGCGAGGCCAAGAACACCTACGGCACCGGTAACTTCCTGATCTTCAACACCGGCACCGAGATCGTGCACTCGAAGAACGGGCTGCTCACGACCCTGGGCTACAAGCTCGGCGACGCCGAACCGCACTACGCGCTCGAGGGCTCGATCGCCGTCACCGGCGCGCTCGTGCAGTGGCTGCGCGACAACCTCGGCATGATCAGTTCCTCCGAAGAGGTCGAGACGCTCGCGAAGTCCGTCGACGACAACGGCGGCGCCTACTTCGTGCCGGCGTTCTCCGGGCTGTTCGCGCCGTACTGGCGTTCGGACGCCCGGGGCGCCCTCGTCGGGCTGACCCGGTTCGTGAACAAGGGTCACATCGCCAGGGCGGCCCTCGAGGCGACCGCGTTCCAGACCCGGGAGGTGATCGACGCCGTCAACGCCGACTCCGGGGTCCCGCTCACCGAGATCAAGGTCGACGGCGGCATGATCGCCAACAACACGCTCATGCAGTTCCAGGCCGACATCCTCGGCGTGCCCGTCGTCCGGCCCGTCGTCGCGGAGACCACGGCGCTCGGTGCCGCATACGCGGCCGGCCTCGCGGTCGGCTTCTGGAGCGACCTCGACGAGCTCCGCGCCAACTGGCAGGAGGACAGCCGCTGGACGCCGCAGATGACGGTCGCCGAGCGCGACCGGCAGCTGCGCAACTGGAAGAAGGCCGTCACGAAGACCTTCGGCTGGGTCGACGAGGACGTGCTCTAAGCCGCACAACTCGCTGCCGCACAACCAACCGATTCGACGGAGATTCCGGGTTCCACACACGCGGGAGCGCGTCTCAGGCGCTTTCCCACCAGAATCTCCGTCGAATCGGTGCCGGCAGGCTGGCTAGGCGCGGCTGGCCGCGACCCATTCGGCGAGTTTGGCCGTAGCGGCCCCTGAATCGATGGATTCCGCTGCCACGGCCAGCTTGTCGCGGAATCGGTCGAGGATGCTCGACTGCGCGGGCACCGGATTCTTCGCAAGATCGAAGGCGACAAGACCGGCCGCTGCGTTGAGGAGCACGATGTCGCGCACGGCGCCCGCCTGTCCGGCGAGCGTCTGGTGCACGACCTCCGCGTTGTGCGCCGGATCGCCGCCGAGGAGTTCGCTCATCGAGGCGCGGCGGATGCCGAGCTCGCGCGGGTCGATGTCATGCTCGGTCACGAGTCCCCGGGAGACCTCCCAGACGTGACTGTGACCGGTCGTCGTGAGTTCATCGAGACCGTCGTCCCCGCGGAAGACGAGCGCGGCAGCTCCGCGGGTCTGGAAGACACCGACGATGAGCGGTACCCGGTCGAGTCCGGCGACACCGACAGCGGAGGCTTCCGGACGCGCCGGGTTGCAGAGCGGGCCGAGGTAGTTGAACACCGTCGGGATGCCCAGCTCGGCCCTGACCGGTCCGGCGTGACGGAATCCTGGGTGGAATGCCGCCGCATAGGCGAAGGTGATCCCGGTCGCCTCGAGGATCTCGGCGACCTTCTCGGCGGAGAGGGTCAGGTCGATGCCCAGCGCCGAGAGCACGTCCGAGGCGCCCGATGCCGAACTCGCGGCCCTGTTCCCGTGCTTGATCACCGGAACGCCCGCGCCGGCACAGACGATCGAAGCCATCGTCGAAATGTTGACGGTGCCGAAACGGTCACCGCCGGTGCCGACGATATCGAGCGCCATCGGGTTGACCGGGAGGGCGACGGCATGCTCGAGGATGGCGTCACGAAAACCGACGATCTCGTCGACGGTCTCCCCCTTGGCGCGCAAGGCGACGAGGAACCCGGCGATCTGGGCCTGGGTCGCGTGCCCCTGCATCACCTGCTCCATGCTCCACGCCGCATCGGAGACACTCAGGTCCTCTCCACTGAGCAGGGCGCTGAGGACATTGGGCCAGGACTGGATTTCGAGCATGAAACCGATCTTAAGCGCATCGGCTCCCGCGTTCCGAATCTGCTCCAGCGGCGCTTTCGTTCCAATCTGGTCACCTTTTGGGTAAATGACGCACCCGCGTCCGCATGGTGCGCACCCCGGCTGCGAAATCGGCCATAATGGACGAGTGACGAGCCCTTCGATAACTTATTCAGCCACAGCGCCCGTGGTTAATCGGCCCAACAGCGTTGCTGTCGGCACCATTGTGTGGCTGGGCAGCGAAGTCATGTTCTTCGCGGGCCTGTTCGCCATCTACTTCACGCTCCGGTCGACATCGCCGGAACTCTGGCAATTCGAAGCCGAGAAGCACAATTTTCCCTACGCACTCGTGAACACCCTGATCCTCGTCTCCTCGTCGATCACCTGCCAGTTCGGCGTGTTCGCCGCGGAGCGTCTCCAGGCCCGCTCAACGGGCTGGAAGCCCAGCCAGTGGGGCATGGTCGAGTGGTTCTTCCTGACGTACGCCCTCGGCGCCGTCTTCGTTTCCGGGCAGATCTGGGAGTACGCCACCCTGGTCTCCGAGGGCGTTTCGCTGCAGAGCAACGCATACGGATCGGCGTTCTACCTCACCACCGGCTTCCACGGCATCCACGTCACGGCCGGCCTGATCGCCTTCCTCCTCGTCATCGGCCGCGGGTTCGCGGTCAAGAACTTCGGTCACAAGGAGGCGACGAGCGCCATCGTCGTCTCGTACTACTGGCACTTCGTCGATGTCGTCTGGATCGGCCTCTTCCTCGTCATTTACGTCCTCAAATAGAGATCCGGAGCGGACACCTCAGAATGACCAAGACCAACACCCCCAAGCCGGCCCGCGTGCGCAAGTCCGGCCGCCGCAGCCCACTTGCCAGTGTCGCCCTGATCGCCATCGGCCTCCTCTTCACGGGCGGCGCCTATGCGCTGTTCAGCACGAGCACCGCGAGTGCCCAGACGGATGCCTCGTCTCAGCAGACCATCGGAGAGGGCCAGAAGCTTTTCGCGAGCAACTGCGCCACCTGCCACGGCCTCGGCGCCGCGGGAACCGGATCCGGCCCGAGCCTCATCGGTGTCGGTGCGGCATCCGTCGATTTCCAGGTCGGCACCGGCCGGATGCCCATGCAGATGGACGGGCCTCAGGCTGAGAAGAAGGCCGTCGTGTTCACGGACGAACAGATCGCAGCCCTCGCCGCATACGTCGCCTCCCTCGCCCCCGGGCCGGCCATCCCGGATGCGCGGTACCTCGACGCGCAGGGCGATTCCGCCAAGGGCGCCGAGCTCTTCCGCATCAACTGCGCGATGTGCCACAACGTCGCAGGCGCCGGAGGCGCCCTCACGGAGGGCAAGTTCGCACCCGCACTCGACGGCGTCTCCGCCCAGCACATCTATGAGGCCATGATCACGGGACCGCAGAGCATGCCGGTCTTCAACGACATGAACATCTCACCGGAGAGCAAACGCGACATCATCACGTACCTCAAGTACCTCGAGAACAACCCGTCCCCGGGCGGATACGCCCTCGGCTCGCTCGGTCCGGTTTCCGAAGGACTGTTCCTCTGGATCTTCGGACTCGGCGCGATCGTCGGGTTGACGGTGTGGATCACCGCAAAATCGAACTGACCCGCATCCGAACAGGGCGCGGAATCAGAATCATGCAGCAGACACACCTGCTCAGCACACAACTGCACGACACACAGCAGACAAAGGAGCACAATGGCCACGGACGATAACAGCGGGAAGGACCTCACCGCTGCTGACTCCGGCGCCGGGCACGACCCCGCGAACGCCGGCACGGCCGTTGTCGTGCGCGACGCCGTGGACAACCCCGGATTCCCGCCGCACCGCCCCCGCGTCACCGACCTGAACCCGAGCGCCGAGCGCCGTGCCGAGCGCACGGTGTACACGCTCTTCTACCTCTCGATCGTCGGCAGCGTTTTTGCTATCGCCGCGTACATGGCGTTCCCGATCGTGGAAACCGACCCGGGTTCCGTGCGGCTGAACAATCTCTTCATCGGCCTCGGTCTGGCCCTCGCGCTCCTGGCGATCGGCATCGGCGCCGTCCACTGGGGCAAGGCGCTGATGAGCGACCACGAAGGCATCGATGTCCGGCACCCCGTCCGCGGCTCAGACGAGACGAGGGCCAGGGCGGTCGAAATCTTCGCCGAAGCCAACGAGGAATCCGGGATCGGACGACGCAGCCTCATCCGGAACAGCCTGATCGGCGCGCTCATCGCCTTCCCCCTTCCCGCGGTCGTGCTCTTCCGCGGCCTCGGCCCGATGAACGAGAACCCTTCCGAGCTGCTCACCCACACGATGTGGACGAAGGGGACCCGGCTGGCGATCGACCCGACCGGCACACCGATCAAGGCCTCGGACGTCACCCTCGGCTCCGCCTTCCACGTCATTCCGGAGGGTCTGCAGGACCTGCCGAGCGGTCGTCTGGAAGAGAAGGCCAAGGCGGCCGTGCTGCTGATGCGCCTCAAGCCCGAGGACCTCAACGAACTCCCCGAGCGTGCAGGCTGGTCGTACGACGGCATCGTCGCGTATTCCAAGATCTGCACCCATGTCGGCTGCCCCGTCGCCCTTTACGAACAGCAGACCCACCACCTGCTCTGCCCGTGCCACCAGTCACAGTTCGACGTGTCGAACCACTGCGAGGTCATCTTCGGGCCGGCCAAGCGGCCGCTCCCCCAGCTGCCCATCGCCGTAGACTCTGAGGGCTACCTCATTGCGCAGAGCGATTTCACTGAACCCGTCGGACCGAGTTTCTGGGAGCGGCATTGAGTATCACGAAAACGACCACAGGCGTGGTCGAGACGACGAAAACCAACGGCGGCTTCACGGGCGCGGCGGCGAACTACATCGACGAGCGCACGAGCATCTCCACCGCGGTGAAGGAACTCGGCAGGAAGATCTTTCCAGACCACTGGTCCTTCCTCCTCGGTGAGGTTGCCCTCTACAGCTTCGTCATCATCCTGCTGTCCGGGACGTTCCTGACGTTCTTCTTCAGCGCCTCGATGGCACCCGTCCACTACGAAGGCTCGTACGTTCCGCTCAAGGGCGTCGAAATGTCGGCGGCGATGTCCTCGTCGCTCAATATCTCCTTCGACATCCGCGGCGGCCTCCTGATGCGCCAGGTGCACCACTGGGCTGCGCTGCTGTTCGTGGCGTCCATCGGCCTGCACATGCTCCGGATCTACTTCACGGGTGCGTTCCGCAAGCCCCGCGAACTCAACTGGGTCATCGGCTTCATCCTGTTCATCCTCGCGATGGCAGAGGGCTTCACCGGATATTCCCTCCCCGACGATCTGCTCTCCGGCAACGGCCTGCGGATCATCGACGGAATGGTCAAGGGCATCCCGCTGATCGGAACCTGGATCTCCTTCCTGCTCTTCGGCGGCGAGTTCCCGGGCGAGGCGATCGTGGGTCGGCTCTACTCGCTCCACATCCTGCTGCTGCCCGCGATCATCATCGCCCTCATCGCGATGCACCTGCTCTTCGTCGTCGTGCACAAGCACACCCAGTACCCCGGTGCCGGACGCACGAACCAGAACGTCGTCGGCTACCCGGTCCTCCCGGTCTATGCCGCCAAGGCCGGCGGGTTCTTCTTCATCGTCTTCGGTGTCGTGATGCTGATCGCCTCACTGTTCACGATCAACCCGATCTGGAACTACGGACCCTATGACCCCTCCCCCGTCTCGGCGGGTACCCAGCCGGACTGGTACATCGGCTTTGCCGACGGGGCCCTGCGCCTGATTCCGCCGGGACTCGAGTTCGTCTGGCTCGATCGCACCTGGTCGTTCAACATCCTGATCCCTCTGATCAGCCTCGGACTCTTCATCCTGGTCGTGTTGATCTACCCCTTCATCGAGGCCTGGGTCACCGGGGACAAGCGCGAGCACCACATCCTCGATCGCCCGCGCAACGCCCCGACCCGCACGGCGATCGGCGCGGCCGGCGTGACGTTCTACGCCGCGCTCTGGTCGACCGCATCCTCGGACATCATCGCCACGCACTTCCACGTGACGATGGAGGGCGTCATCCACGCCTGTCAGTTCGCCACGATCGTCGGACCGTTCATCGCGTTCTTCGTCGCCAAGCGAGTCTGCCTCGCGCTGCAGAAGAAGGATCGCGAGATCGTCCTGCACGGTTACGAATCCGGCCGGATCGTCCGCCTGCCCGGTGGCGAGTACATCGAGGTGCACCAGCCCGTCGACGAGTACGAGCGCTGGAAGCTCGTGAGCTACTCGGACTACAAGCCGCTGATGATCCGCCCGAACGACCAGGGCAAGATCACGACCGGCCAGCGCCTGCGCGGCGGACTCTCTCGCTGGTTCTTCGAGGACCGGATTGTTCCGGTCACCACGACGGAGCTCGAGCAGAGCCACGGAGACCACCACTAAGCAGCGGTAGTTCCACATTCAACACAACACAACATGAACAGATCGGGCATCGATGTCCCTCCAGACCCTGTCGGAGTGGCTTCGGTGCCCGAACTGTTTGTCGCCCCTCGCGGCGAACGGCGGCCTCGTGCTGCGGTGTGCTTCCGGGCATTCCTTCGACGCCAACCGGCGCGGCTATCTGTCGCTCCTGGGCGGGCGCAGCCACGTGGTCGGTGACAGCGCCGCGATGCTCGACGCGCGTGAGGCCTTCCTCGAAGCCGGCTGGTACGAAGACCTGCGCACGGCCGTCACGACGCTCATCGCAGCGGAACAGCCCGCTCGGGTGCTCGACATCGGCTGTGGCACCGGGTACTACCTCCGCGGAGTGACCGAAGCCTGTCCGACCGCCGGATACCTCGGAATGGACCTCTCCCCCGTCGCCGTGGCCCGAACTGTGGCCGCTGCCCGCACCGTCGCCGCGCCTGGGCACGAACATGCTGCAGCCTCAGGCGGCAGGCTCCCTGAACCGCCGCACGTGGACGGGCTCGTCGCCGACGTCTGGGCCGACCTTCCGGTGCGGACCGGAGTCGCCGATGCCCTCCTGAACGTCTTCGCACCGCGGAACCCGGCCGAATTCCATCGCGTGCTGCGCGACAGGGGTCTCCTCGCCGTCGTCGTTCCCCACGACGACCATCTTCGCGAGCTCAGGGATGCCGGACTGGCCCTCGATATCCCGCCGAACAAAGCCGAGGAACTCAGGGACTCCCTGCAGCCCTGGTTCGCCCTGGAGACCCGGATCAGGGTCACCAGTCGTCACGACCTCGGCGCGGACGCCGTTGCCGTCCTGATCGGCATGGGCCCGTCGGCACATCACACCGGGACGGAGGCCATCGCAGGCCGCTGGCCTTCCCGCAGTCCCGTGACGTTCTCCTTCGACGTGCTCGGCTTCCGGCGCCGCGCCCTGCACGCTCTCACCCATTAACGCGAAAGCGGGTGAGCCGCCGTCTCAGGAATCGAGACCAACTGCTCACCCGCTTTCGCGGACCGGCTAGCGCGCGAAGTTACCGCGGTAGTACTCGTAGACCCAGCCGATGAGGCAGATCACGCCGATGCCGACCGCGATGATCGAGATCCAGAACCCGATTGCGAGGCCGAGGAAAAGCAACGCAGCACTCGCGGCGAGGAGGATGGGCCACCAGCTCCACGGGCTGAAGAAGCCGACTTCGGGATCGCCGTCGTCGACGTTGGCGTCGAGGCGGTCCTCTGGAAGCTCTCCACCCTGAGCGCCGTGCACCCGGGACAGGTAGAAGGCGACGAAGCTCACGAACACGGAGCTCAGTGCCAGGGCGAAGGTCCCCGCCCATTCGATGCTGTGCTGGTGCGGGTCGACGAGACCCCAGACGATGTACGCGACCGTGACGAGGGCGAAGAAGCCCGCGAGCAGCCAGAGCAGGTTGGTGTTTGCCCTCATTTATTTGACCTCGTTCGTTGCGGCGTCGTAGACGGGGGCATCGGGCGCGTCCTTGCCCGGCCCGATCCCGACCGGCATGGCGACCTCGGGGTGGTTGAGGTCGAAGGCCGGCCGCTCCGAGCGGATGCGCGGAATCGACGTGAAGTTGTGCCGCGGCGGCGGGCACGACGTGGCCCACTCGAGGGAGGCTCCGAAGCCCCACGGGTCGTTGACCGTGACCTTCGGCGCCTTGCGGGCAGTGATGTACACGTTCAGGAAGAACGGGATCATCGAGACGGCGAGGATCATCGACCCGATGGTGGACAGCTGGTTCATCCAGGTGAAGCCGTCCTCCGGAGAGTACGAGGCGTAGCGGCGCGGCATGCCGACCACTCCGAGCCAGTGCTGCACGAGGAAGGTGGTGTGGAATCCGATGAACAGGAACCAGAAGTGCCACTTGCCGAGGCTCTCGTTGAGCATCTTGCCCGTCCACTTCGGCCACCAGAAGTAGAAGCCGCTGAACATGGCGAACACGACGGTTCCGAAGATGACGTAGTGGAAGTGCGCCACGACGAAGTACGTGTCGGAGACGTGGAAGTCGAGCGGCGGCGAGGCGAGGATGACACCGGTGAGCCCGCCGAACGTGAAGGTGACGAGGAAGCCGAGCGCCCACAGCATCGGCGTCTCGAAGGTCAGGGACCCCCGCCACATCGTGCCGATCCAGTTGAAGATCTTCACACCGGTCGGAACCGCGATGAGCATCGTCATGAGCGAGAAGAACGGCAGCAGCACCGAACCGGTCACGTACATGTGGTGGGCCCAGACCGCCACCGACAGGGCGGCGATCGAAATGGTCGCGTAGATGAGCGTCTTGTACCCGAAGATCGGCTTGCGGCTGAAGACCGGGAACACCTCGGAGACGATGCCGAAGAACGGCAGCGCGATGATGTACACCTCGGGGTGGCCGAAGAACCAGAACAGGTGCTGCCAGAGGATGGCACCGCCGTTGCCCGGGTCGTAGATGTGCGAGAGGAAGATGCGGTCAGAGGCCGCTGCAAGGAGGGCCGCGGCGAGCACCGGGAACGCCATCAGGACCAGCAGCGAGGTGACGAGCGTGTTCCAGGTGAAGATCGGCATCCGGAACATGGTCATGCCGGGGGCGCGCATCGTGATGATGGTCGTGATGAAGTTCACCGCGCCGAGAATGGTGCCGAAACCGGACAGTCCCAGGCCCACCATCCACAGGTTTCCGCCGACGCCGGGCGAGAAGGTCGTGCTCGCGAGCGGTTGGTAGGCGAACCAGCCGAAGGATGCTGCTCCCTGCGGCGTCAGGAACCCGCCGACGGCGATGAGGCTGCCGAAGAAGAATGCCCAGAACGAGAAGGCGTTGAGGCGCGGGAAGGCGACGTCAGGAGCGCCGATCTGCAGGGGCATCAGCGAGTTCGCGAAGCCGAAGAACAACGGCGTCGCGAACATCAGCAGCATGATCGTTCCATGCATCGTGAAGAGCTGGTTGTACTGCTCCTTGGTCTGCACGACCTCGAGGCCGGGCTCGAAGAGCTGCGCGCGGATGACGAGCGCCATCACGCCGGCGAGGCAGAAGTAGACGAAGGAGGTGATGAGGTACATGTACCCGATCACCTTGTGGTCGGTGGAGGTGATCCAGCGGACGAGGACGTTGCCCTTGCGCTCGACGCCCGTGGGACGACGGGTAGCGGCCGGGGCGGCCGGCGTCGCGGGTGCTGCGGGTGCGGTTGTGGTCATGGCCTACTTGCCTTCCTCTACCGCCGGGGCGGACGTGCCCGGAAGATTCTGGTTGCGGTTGTACCCGTTGTCGAGTTGCCCGGAGTTGCCCGCGGCCTTGAGCGAGGCCGTGTACGCCTCGTAGTCGGCCTCTGACACGACCTTGACGTTGAAGAGCATGAGCGAGTGGTACTCACCGCACAGCTCGGCGCACTTGCCGGAATAGGTGCCGATCCGTTCAGGGATGACCGACATGTAGTTGGTCTTCCCCGGGATCATGTCCTTCTTGTAGAGGAAGTCGATGACCCAGAAGGAGTGGATGACGTCGCGGGATTCGAGCGCGAGTTCGACCTTCTTGCCCACCGGGAGGACGAGCGTCGGCAACTCGGCTTCGACGAGCGAGCCCTTGGGCCCGTCGAGGTTCGGCTGGCCCTGGATGCCGGCGGAGTAGACGTTCTCGTTGACGTAGTTGAAGTCCCAGGCCCACTGCTTGCCGATGACCTCGATCTTCACGTCCGGTGAGTCGAAGCGGGCCTCGATGGCGGCCTGGTCCCTCGCGGTGAATGCGAAGAAACCGATGACGAGGATGAGAGGAACGATCGTGTAGAAGATCTCGATCGGCATGTTGTACCGCAGCTGGACCGGAAGTCCGGTCTGGCCCTTGCGGCGCCGGTAGACGATCACGGCCCAGATTGTCAGGCCCCAGGTGATCAGGCCGACGATCAGGAGCACGATCCAGGATGTCGTCCAGAGTCCGGCGACGCGGTCGGTCTGGTTCGTCACCGCCGGTTCGCCCTCGACGAAGCCGGGCAGGAAGCCGTGGAGCTGGGCTTGGGTGCACCCCGCTAGAACAATGACCAACGACGCTGCGATCGGAATTGCAGCCCATCGGAGACGGTGGTTTTTGCGCACCAGTAACCTTTCGGGGAGTCTCGACATCACTTCATCGGAAGTGCCTCTGTGTGAATGACAGCCTACTGCGCGGGATGCGCTTCGGGGTGCAGCGCAGGCGCTGATCCGGTAACGAATCCACGCCAAGATGCCGGGCGGCCCGCCCGGCATCGTCTGTGGTTCCCTAGCTGAACGAGTCCCCGCAGGCGCAGCTGCCGCCGGCATTGGGGTTGTCGATGGTGAAGCCCTGCTTCTGGATGGTGTCCTCGAAGTCGATCGAGGCCCCGTCCAGGTACGGAACGCTCATTTTGTCGACGACGACCTCGACACCGTCGAAGTCGACGAGCGCGTCACCGTCGAGCACACGCTCGTCGAAGTAGAGCTGGTAGATGAGGCCGGAGCAGCCGCCGGGCTGGACGGCGACGCGGAGGCGCAGGTCCTCACGGCCCTCCTGGGCGAGCAGGCTTCGTACCTTCAGCGCTGCGGCCTCGCTCAGGCCCACTCCGTGGGCGGCGGTGCTGGTTGTGATGGTGTCGGTCATGACGCTCCTTGCGCTGTGCTCGAATTCTGACAGATTCTACCTGCAGCAACGGTGAGTCCGCCGCAGTAATTCCCGCCTGCCGGTCTCTCGTCTCTGACCGGGGCTGATGGGTTCATCGGGTGGGGGCCTCCAGAGTCCCGGTGCGGCGGTTGAGCCGGTCGAGCAGGAACGCCTCGGCGAGGACTGCCCGTTTGAACACGCCCAGGTGGAGGGACTCGTTGGGGCTGTGCGCCCGGGAATCGGGGTCTTCGACACCCGTGACGAGGATCTGGGCCTCCGGGAACACCCGCACGAGGTCCGAGATGAACGGAATGGAGCCGCCGATGCCGACGTTGACCGGGGGCTTGCCCCAGGCATCCGTCATCGCACCGAGCGCGAGCGGCACGGCCCAGCCGCTGTCGTCGACGAGGAACGCCTCGCCGGTGTCGACGTCGTCGATGGTGATGCTCGCCCCGTACGGGACGTGGGCGCGCAGGTGCGCCTCGAGGGCCTGGTAAGCCTCAGCAGCGGGCTGTCCTGGTGCGATCCGGGTGCTGAGACGCACGCTCACGACCGGGGACAGGGTGTTCGACGCGTTCGCGACGCTCGGGGCGTCGATGCCTGTGATCGTGATGGCGGGCTGGGACCAGAGCCTGCTGAGCAGCGGGCCGTGGCCGATGGGCGTCGCACCATCGAGGAGGCCGGTTTCCAGGCGCAGCTGTTCCTCGGTGTATTCGGGTGCGGGGACGTCCCGACTCGTGAGCCCGTCGACGGCCACGGAGCCGTCTTCCGCGTAGAGGCTCGCGAGAAGGCGCACAGTCGCCATCATGGCGTCGGGCACCGCTCCCCCGTACATTCCGGAGTGGGAGGCGTGGTCGAGAGTGCGCACGGTCAGTCGGAAGGTGACGTTGCCCCGCAGGGCGACCGTGAGGGCGGGGGTGTCCACGTCCCAATTGTTGGAGTCGGCGACGACGATGACGTCGGCGCGGAGCGACTCCCGGTTGTCCTCGAGGAATGCCGCGAACGAGCGACTGCCGAACTCCTCCTCACCCTCGATGAACACGGCGATTCCGAGGTCGAAGTCGGGGCCGGCCGTCTCGGCGAGTGCCCGGATCGACGCTACGTGCGCCATCACCCCTGCCTTGTCGTCCGCTGCGCCTCTTCCGTAGAGCCGATCCCCGCGAACGGTCGGCTCGAACGGGGTGGATTCCCAGTCGATGTCGTGGCCGGGGGGCTGCACATCGTGGTGGGCATAGAGCAGGACGGTGGGTCGGCCGTTGCGGGCCGGCCGGTGGGCGAGCACGGCAGGCTGGCCCAGTTCCGCGGTGCCGGGAATTCCCGACCGGGTCACGACAACCTCGTCGAAGACGTTGAGCCCCCGCACCAGGGCGGCGACGGCCTCCGCGCTTTCCGCCACCCTGGCCGGATCGAACGCGTCCCAGGACACGGACGGGATGCGCACGAGGGCGCACAGGTCGGCAATCGTGGCGGGGAGGGCGGCCTCGACCGCGGCGCGCATGGGCGCGTCCGCGATCCCGGCTTCGGGTGCAGTATCTGGAGTAACGGTCATCAGGTAATCTTAATCCAACTAATTGCAAGGAACTGATGTGGCCAAGCCAGTGAACCCAGACGCACAATCGCCGATTGAATCGATCGACGAGACGAGGGCGCGCCTCGCCGCCGCCCACCCCGCCGGCCACCCGGAAGGGAAGGGCCAGCCGACGCCGAGCCGTAAGGAGCAGGAGGCCGCCAACCGGCGCCCCCTCGTGCCGGACGACCGCAAGCTCGCGGCACGCCAGGCACGTGCCAAGTCCGCGGAGACCCGCGACAGGGCCAGGATCGGCATGGCCGCCGGTGAGGACAAGTTCCTCCCCGTCCGCGAGCGCGGCCCGCAGAAGCGCTTCGTGCGCGACTACGTGGACGCCCGGGTGAACATCGGCGAGTTCATGATCCCGGTGATGTTCCTCGTCATCCTCCTCACGTTCTTCCCCGACCGTAACGTGCAGACCTACGGGATCCTCGCGCTCTGGGCCTTCTTCCTGATCGCCGTCGTGGACTGCACCGTGCTCGGCTTCACCCTCACCCGGAAGGTCAAAGCGAAGTTCGGCGACGCGAAGGCGGAGCGCGTGCGCTGGTATGCGGCGATGCGCGCGCTCCAGCTGCGAGCAATGCGGCTTCCGAAGCCCCAGGTCAAGCGCGGCCAGTACCCCTCCTGAGCATCAGGCTCTCCCTCAGGCCCGTCCCCCCCGGGGGCGGGCCTGAGGTGTTCCCCCGGGCGGAAGCCGCGGCTACGCGCCGAAGGCACCGTCGCGGATCACGGGGACGCGCAGTTCCTCGTCCGTGAGCGACCCGTGCTGGCCGATCATCGACCGGGCGGACTGGTTCGGCTCGCGGGAGTCGTAGTATGCGACGGCCTTCCGCGCGGCCACGATCACATCGCCGATCCTGGGCAGCACTTCGTCATCGACCCTGCCGAAGAGTCCGGCCGTGACCGCCTCCGCACGCGTGAAGATCCACGCCCGGTCGCCCTCGACCTCGCGCCAGGTTTCGGCCAGCGTGGTCGCCGCCTCTGATGCGGACGTTCCGGCGTCGCCGCGGGACTCGTCGAGGTACAGGTAGAGGCAGCGCGGGTCTCCCCCGATGTGCCGCACCGGCGCGACGAGTTCGGGAACGCTGTCGAAGAGCACGTGTTTCGTGGCGGGGACGTCGAGGACGCCGTGGTCTGCGGTGACGATGAGCCCCTCGTCCCGATGCATACCGGCAGCGAAGCGCCCGGCGGCGGAGTCGAGGGCCTCGAGGGCCGCGAGCCATTTCGCGGACTCCCAGCCGTGCGCGTGTGCGGCGACGTCGAGTTCGGGCACGTACAGGTAGACGAGGGCGCGCGACTCGGTGTCCAGCAGGGCACGGGCCGCCGCGAACCGATCGGAGATGCTCTCCGCCGGCACGTAGTGCGCACCACGGAGGGACGCGAGGGTGAATCCGGAGTGGGCGTAGCGCTTCGGGCCGATGGTGAAACTCGGCACACCGTCATCGGCGGCGCGTTCGAAGACGGTACGGGTCCGCTGCCACGTTTCCGGCGGCATCCGTTCGTCCCAGCCACTCAGCTGGTTGACGACCCTGTCGTTGGCGGCGTCGAGGGCCCGGTAGCCGACGATCCCGTGCCGACCGGGTTCGACCCCGGTGGTCAGGCTCGTGATCGCTGCGGCGGTCGTGGCGGGGAAGACCGTATCGACGACCCCGGCCCTGGTCAGTTTCGACATGAGGTACCGGGCGTGGCCTGCCCGTGCCCGCAGCGAGCTGACGCCGAGGCCGTCGACGAGCACGACGACGGCCTTGTCGACAGCGGCGAGGGCAAGCGCATTCTCCCGGCCGAGGACCGCAGCGTGGCAACTTGACAGGACGTCGGCAAGGCGCAGCGCACTGAATTGGCGGGCCGGTAGCATGGGGGGCATTGGGTCAAGTCTGTCATGGACACGGCCCTGCACTGGCGCGCAGCCTGCGCGCCCACCCGATCGTGCCGCTGGTCCTGCCACCGGAGCACCCCAAGCAGAATTCACGAATGAGTCGCACACCCGCTACCCCGCCCGCAGCATTCACCGAACGCATCGAGGACGTCGATGTCTCGACGGAGATGCAGGGATCGTTCCTGGAGTACGCGTACTCGGTGATCTATTCCCGCGCCCTCCCCGACGCGAGGGACGGGCTCAAGCCCGTGCAGCGCCGGATCCTCTACCAGATGGCCGAGATGGGCCTGCGTCCGGACAAGGGCCACGTGAAGTCGGCGCGCGTCGTCGGCGAAGTCATGGGGAAGCTGCACCCGCACGGTGACACCGCGATCTACGACGCGCTCGTGCGGATGGCCCAGGCCTTCACCCTCCGCGTTCCCCTCATCGACGGCCACGGCAACTTCGGGTCCCTCGACGACGGCCCCGCCGCGCCGCGGTACACCGAGGCGCGCCTCGCAGCCCCCGCCCTCGCCATGACGGAAAACCTCGACGAGGACGTCGTTGACTTCGTCCCGAACTACGACAACCAGCTGACCCAGCCGGATGTGCTCCCTGCCGCGTACCCGAACCTGCTCGTCAACGGGGCCGCGGGCATCGCCGTCGGCATGGCGACGAACATGGCGCCGCACAACCTCATCGAGGTCGTCGGCGCGGCGCGGCACCTGCTCGCGCACCCCGACGCGACGCTCGACGAGCTGATGGAATACGTGCCGGGACCCGACCTGCCGACCGGGGGGACGATCGTCGGTCTCTCGGGGATCAAGGATGCCTACCTCACGGGCCGCGGCAGTTTCAAGACCCGCGCCAAGGTCTCCGTCGAGGCCATCACGGCCCGGAAATCGGGCCTCGTCGTGACGGAGCTCCCCTATCTCGTCGGCCCGGAGCGGGTCATCGAGAAAATCAAGGACGGCGTCACCTCCAAGAAGCTCAGCGGCATCTCCGACGTCACAGACCTCACCGACCGCACCCACGGCTTGCGGCTCGTGATCGGCATCAAGACCGGCTTCAGCCCCCTCGCCGTTCTCGAACAGCTCTACCGTTACACCCCCCTCGAGGATTCCTTCAACATCAACGCGGTCGCCCTCGTGGACGGCGGACCGCAGACCCTCGGCCTGCGCGAGCTCCTGTCCGTCTACGTCGGCCACCGGATCGAGGTCGTCACCCGGCGCAGCGCCTACCGCCTGGCCAGGCGCACGGAACGCCTGCACCTCGTCGAGGGCCTCCTCATCGCCATCGTCGACATCGACGAGGTCATCCAGGTGATCCGCACGAGCGACGACACCGAGCAGGCCCGCACGCGCCTGATCGACGTCTTCGAGCTGAGCCACATCCAGGCCGAGTACATCCTCGAACTCCGTCTGCGCCGCCTCACCCGCTTCTCCCAGATCGAACTCGAGGCCGAACGCGACCAGCTCCTCGCCGAGATCGCCCTCCTCGAAGAACTGCTCGGGAGCAAGCAGGCCATCCGCACCCTCGTCTCCGACGAGCTCGCCGCCGTGGCGGAGAAGTTCGGCACCCCGCGCCGCACCCTCCTCACCGAGGCCAAGCCGAGCATCGCCGGCGCCGTCGCCAAACGCAACGCCCCGGTGCTCGAACTCACCGACACGCCGACCAGGGTCTACCTGAGTGCCACCGGTCGCATCGCCAGGGTCGACCTCGCCGCCATCGAGCCCACTGCTGACGACCCCTTCGATCCCGATGCCCTCCCGGCTGGAGACGCCGCGACGGAGACCGGTGACGCGGCATCCGCGCCCCGGACCAGGACCGTGCCCACCCAGCGGCGCAGCAAGCACGACGCCGTGCTCTCCACCCTGGACACGACGAGCCGTGCAGAGGTCGGCGCCGTCACGAGCCGCGGCAGGCTGATCCGGTTCACCCCGGTCGACCTGCCCGTGATGCCGCCCACATCCATCCAGCTCGGCGCCGGCGTGCGCGTGGCCGACTACCTGGGCCTGACCGACAGGTCCGAGACCGTGCTCGCGCTCGTTTCCCTCGAGTCCGACCGCTCCATCGCGCTCGGAACCGCCTTCGGCACCGTCAAGCGCGTCGTCGCGGGCGACTGGGCGAACCGGCCTGACTTCGAGATCATCCAGCTCAAGCCGAAGGACTCCGTCATCGGGGCCGAGCAGGGCACGGAGGACGACGAGCTCGTCTTCGTCACGTCCGACGCCCAGCTCTTGAGGTTCCCGGCCGCATCGGTGCGGCCCCAGGGCCGCCTTGCCGGCGGAATGGCCGGGATCAAACTCGCAGCGGATGCCCGGGCCGTGTTCTTCACGAGTCTCGCGGCCGACGACGCGGAGACGGCCGTCGTCGCCACCGTCGCAGCGTCCAGCCACACCCTCGCCGGAACGGACCCCGGCAGTGCCAAGGTCTCCGAGTTCACCGAATTCCCCGCGAAGGGCCGGGCGACGTCCGGAGTCCGCGCCCACCGCTTCCTCAAGGGGGAAGACGCCATCGCCGTCGCGTGGGTCGGTCCGATGCCCGCCCGCGCGGTCGGTCCGGACGGAGCCCCGCGCACCCTTCCGGAAACCGGGGCCAGGCGGGATGCCTCTGGGACGATGCTCGAAGCTCTGGTCGGCACGATCGGCGCCCGGATCGCCTGAACCGGCCGGCCGGCTCATGCGTCCGGCTCATGCGGCCGGCTCAGACGGCTACAGTGTCCGAATGACTACACTTCCCGGCTCGGTCGTCCTCGTCGTCGGCGCGACCGGCGGCCTCGGCCGTGAAATCGCCCGGCAGCTCTCGGCCGCCGGAGCGACCCTTGTCCTGGCCGGGCGTGACACGGCCAGGCTCGCAGCCCTCGGGATCCCCGGCACGCTCGTCACGGGTGACCTCACCGACGTTTCGGCAGTCGACGCCCTGGTCGCCCGTGCGGTCCAGGCCACCGGAGGACTCGACGGGGTCGTCAACGCGGCCGGTGTCGTGGCCTTCGGGCCGGCACGTGAGCTCGGAGACGCGGCCATGGAGGAACTCTTCGCCGTGAACACGCTCGCGCCCATCCGCCTGCTCCGCGCCGCAGCGGACAGCCTCACGGCATCCGCCGCCGCCGGCAGGGAACCGTTCTTCGTGACCCTCAGCGGTGTCGTGAGCGAGAGCCCGACCGCGGGCCTCGCGGCGTACTCGGCGTCCAAGGCCGCCCTCGCAGCATTCGGACAGGCCGCGGGGCGGGAGCTTCGCCGCAGCGGCATCCGCATGATCGACGCCCGCCCCGGACACACCGAAACCGGCCTCGCCGACCACCCGATCTCAGGCGTCGCGCCGAACTTCCCTGCCGGTCTGCAGCCGGAGGCCGTGGCCGCGCGGATCGTCGGCGCCATCGCCGCCGGGGAGCGCGACCTGCCCAGTTCCGCGTTCGCCCCGCCCGCCTGACCTCCGCAGACCGGCGTTCGCTAGATTGTCGACCAGCCGCCGTCGGACATCAGGACGGCTCCATTGACGTTGGGCGAGTCCTCGCTCAGCAACCAGCAAATGGACGCGGCCAGCTCCTCCGGCTCCGCAGGGGCCGGAATGGTCGTCTGCATGATCGGTCCGAGACGCTCGGCGGCCCACGCGGACAGGAACGGAGCCTCGATGTTCGTCTTCACCGCGCCGGGCGCCACCGCATTGCAGCGCACCCCCTTCGGCCCGTAGAACAACGCCGTACTCTTGGTCAGTCCGATCACGGCGTGCTTGGACGCGCTGTACGTGGTGCCCGATGCTCCCGCGCGGATGCCTGCCTCGCTTGCGATGTTCACGATCCGCCCGAAACCGGCCGAGACCATGCCGGGCAGCACGGCACGCATCAGCCGCATCTGCGAGGTCACGTTCACCCGGAAGACCCGCTCCCACACCTCGTCGGTGATCTCCGCCGTCGGGAGGAACGAGTCCATGATCCCGGCATTGTTGACCAGCCCGTCGACCGTGGGTCCCGCGGCCAGCACGAGCGCGTCGACATCCGCTTGCAGGCTCACGTCGCCGGCCACGCCGACGAGCTCCCCGCTGCCGCTGCTCTGCTCCAGAGCCGCGAGACGCTCCGCCGAGATATCGGCGGCGATGACGCGGGCGCCCTCGCTGAGGAGCCGGAGCGCCGTCGCCCTCCCGATGCCGCTGCCCGCCCCGGTCACGATGACGGTCCGGCCCGTGAACCGTGCCTGCTGGAATCCTGCCTGGTCCGCCTGGGTGCTCATCTGGAATGCCCTCCGCCTTGTGCCGGCGCCAGTGCCGGCAGTGTGCGGCGACCATATCACCGTGAACAGGCATTACACGTCGATGCGGTCCCTGCTGAGCTTGTCCGAGCTTTCGATGATGAACTCCTTGCGCGGGGCGACGTCGTTGCCCATCAGGAGTTCGAAGACCTTGCCGGCCTGCTCGGCATCGGCGACCCGCACGCGGCGGAGCATCCGGTGCGAGCGCTCCATCGTCGTCGTCGCCAGCTGGTCCGCGTCCATCTCGCCGAGCCCCTTGTACCGCTGGATCGGGTCCTGGTACCGCTTTCCGCTTTTCTTCAGGGCCGCAAGCACGCTGTGCAGCTCGGGTTCCGAGTAGGTGTAGATGGTCTCATTGGGCTTCGAGCCCGGGTTCATCACGACCACTCTGTGCAGGGGCGGCACCGCGGCGAACACCCGCCCCTCTGTGATCATCGGGCGCATGTACCGGAAGAACAGGGTCAGCAGCAGGGTGCGGATGTGCGCCCCGTCGACATCCGCATCGCTCATGATGATGACCTTGCCGTAGCGCGCCGCCGAGAGATCGAAGCTGCGGCCGGAGCCGGCGCCGATGACCTGGATGATCGAGGCGCACTCGAGGTTGGAGAGCATGTCGGCGACGGATGCCTTCTGCACGTTCAGGATCTTGCCGCGGATGGGCAGCAGGGCCTGGTGCTCGCTGTCGCGCGCGAGCTTGGCGGTGCCGAGCGCCGAGTCGCCTTCGACGATGAACAGTTCGCTGTTCAGCACGTCGTTGCTGCGGCAGTCGACGAGCTTCGCGGGCAGGGAGGAGCTTTCGAGGGCGTTCTTGCGCCGCTGCGTCTCCTTGTGGGCACGGGCGGAAATGCGCGACTTCATCTCCGCGACGATCTTGTCGAGCAGCACGGCCGCCTGCGTCTTGTCGTCGCGCCGGGTGGACACGAAGCGTTCGTTCATCGCCTGGGCGACGACGTTCGCGACGATCGCGCGCACGGCGGGCGTTCCGAGGACCTCCTTGGTCTGTCCCTCGAACTGCGGCTCGGGCAGACGCACGGTGAGCACGGCGGTGAGCCCCGCCATCACGTCGTCCTTCTCGAGCTTGTCAGAACCCATCTTGAGCCTGCGCGCGTTGAGTTCGACCTGGGCCCTGAGGAACTTGATCAGCCCGGCGTCGAATCCGGCCTGGTGGGTGCCGCCCTTGGGCGTCGCGATGATATTCACGAAACTGCGGACGATCGTGTCGTAGCCGGTCCCCCAGCGCAGCGCGATATCGACGGCGCAGTCCCTCACGAGCTCGGTCGGGACCATGGCACCCGTCGGCATCAGCACAGGAACGGTTTCGGTGAACGTGCCGTGGCCGGTGAGGCGCCAGGTGTCCGTGATCGCGGCATCCGTCGAGAGGTGCTCGACGAACTCGGAGATGCCACCCTCGAACCGGAATACCTCGACAACGGGCTCATCGCCACGGCGGTCGTCGATCGACAAGGCGAGCCCGGGAACGAGGAACGCCGTCTGCCTGGCCCGTTCGAGCAGTTCCTCGGTCTGGAACGTCGCGCCCTTGGTGAAGATCTGCCGATCCGCCCAATAGCGGATACGGGTTCCCGTGACGCCTCGACGGACCTTGCCGACCACACGGAGTTCGCTCTGGTGTTCGAAGGGGGTGAAGGGGGCGTCCGGACTCTTCTCCCCGGTGTCGGCGAACAGTCCGGGTTCACCGCGGTGGAAGGACATCGCCCAGGTCTTGCCGTCCCTGTCGACCTCGACGTCGAGGCGCTCCGACAGGGCATTCACGACGGATGCGCCGACTCCGTGCAGTCCACCCGACGCCGCATACGAACCGCCGCCGAACTTGCCGCCGGCGTGCAATTTGGTGAAGACGACCTCGACGCCGGTCAGTCCGGTCTTCGGTTCGATGTCAACGGGGATACCGCGGGCGGTGTCGCTGACCTCGACGCTCGCGTCCGGGTGCAGCACGATGTCGATTCCGGCACCGAATCCGCCGAGCGCCTCGTCGACGGAGTTGTCGATGATCTCCCAGAGGCAGTGCATCAACCCCCGGGAGTCGGTCGAGCCGATGTACATGCCGGGGCGCTTGCGCACGGCCTCGAGGCCTTCGAGGACCGAGAGGTGGCGGGCGGAATAGTCAGAAGAACTCACCGTCCCAAGAATACTGGCCGGGGACCGGGGATTACGCACGTCCGGACGCTCGTGTCTCCGGCAGGGCGATGCCGCCGATGCGGTACTGGGAGGGCAGGACGCCATACCGTGCGCGGAACCCGGCGCGGAGCTCGAAAGCGGACGTGTATCCGGAACGCGTTGCGATGTCGGCGATTGTGAGCCCCGCCGTGCGCGGTGCGAGCAGCAGCTGGGCGGCAGACTCCGCGCGACACCGGCTGATCTCCGCGGCGACAGTACTGCCCCCGCCCTCGAACGCGCGCTGCAGGTGCCGCAGGGAGATCCCCAGCTGGGCGGCAACGACAGCAGGACTGAGATCGCGGTTCCGGTGCCTGGCCTCGATGTGGGCGACGGCGCGCATGCGCAGGCCCGCCCGGAGGTCAGCGCTGTCCATGGCATAACCCTCGCCCTCCAGAAACATGCCGACCACGAGGTCCTCGATCGTCCTCTCTGTGACAGACACTCCGATGGCCGTCGGCGTCCAGGCCGCTTCGACCACCGCGAGCGCCAGGACCCGCAGGGGCGCGGCGAGAGACGCCGAGCGTTCGAGGCGCAGGCGTTCACCCTCGAGCTGGATCCCCCTCGCTATCAGGCGGGCCTGGGGAAGCTGGATGCCGAGTCCGCGCGTGACCTCCGTCGTCTGGACGGACGACGCGACCCCCGCCGGCATCACGTATGCGCTGATCGGGCTGAACCGTTGGGGCGGGTGCTGACCGAGTCCGATCGTCATGCTGCCATTGAGCATGAAACCGACGTGCAGGACCCCCGCGGTGGAATCGGTGCCCCCTGTGTAGCGGAAGGCCGACTGGGTGGCGAGCGTCACCGTCGTGCTGCCGATCGCTTTCCTGATCGCCGAAAAATGAAACACGTCAGAGGCCGGAACCTCGAGGCGCTGCGCGAGGAAGCCGACAGCGTCGTCGGGAAGCGGAACCGGGATGCCGGACTGAACGGTGAGATGCCGCACCGCGTCGCTGGACACCGGCACCCACATCTGAAACCCCTCACTTCTGCTGCGCGATCTCCGCGCGGCCCGCTGCGACGCAGACCTGCGATCCATTCCAGAACCGCAGGCTATCGCCCCCCAAACGGGAACACAATGCAACGCGGAAGAACTCCGGGTTGTCGCCTGACAGCTCCGGACCCGGCACGGCGTTCTTGCGCCAGCACAAGCGCAGTCCTGCGCCAACTCTGCTGGACGCCGGATCAGTGGCCCTAGTCTGACAAGAATTCGCCGGACAGACCCAGACAGAACCAGTCGGAAACCCAGTTGGGAGCGTGAAGGATGTCCTCAGAGACCGTCGTACCCGGGGGTGCCACCCGCCCTGCCGTTGCAGCGTCGTGGTTGCCGTTGGTCGTGGTCGTGCTCACGCAGATTCAGGCGTCGTTCGCGGTGAATGCGTTGACGGTGTCGATGCAGGGCATCACGACGGATCTGAACACTCCAGCGACGAGTGTGGGGACGGCGATCACCGCGGGCACGTTCGCGATGGCGGCGTTCATCCTGCTCGGTGCCAAGCTGGGTGCGAAGTTCGGGTCCCGCCGGGTGTTCCAGATCGCAGTCGTCATCCATGGACTCGCGATGGCGGCCGTTGCCGTGAGTGTGAGTCCGACGATGCTGTTCATCGCGCAGGCCGCGTCCGGTGCGGTGATCGCGTTGATCGCGCCGGCGCTCGTGGTGTTCATCGCGGCGAACTATTCCGGTGAGCAGCAGGCCCGCTCGATCGGGTTCCTCGCGGCGGCCATCCCCGCGGCCGGGGTGCTCGCGCTCCTCATCGCGGGTACCTTCGCGTCCACGATCGGCTGGCGGTATTCCTTCGCCCTGATCGTGGCGCTCGCGGCAGTGAACCTGCTGCTGAGTTTCCGGTTGAAGGTCGTGCCGCCCCAGCCCGCCGTCGTGATCGACTGGGTCGGCGCCGTCCTCGCTGCGGGGTCCATCATCCTGCTGAGCTTCGGGTTCAGCGGCCTGAATTCCTGGGGCGTGGTCCTGGCCACGCCCAGCGCGCCTTTCACGGTCCTGGGGGTCTCCCCTGCGCCGGTCCTGATCCTCCTCGGGGCGATCGGCGGGCAGGCGTTCTTCGTGTGGTTGCGCCGGAGGAAGGCCGCGCACCTGCCGCAGATCTTCGACCTCGAGGTGCTGAAGTCCGGATCCGAGAAGGCGACGACCTTCGCGATGGCGGCGATGCTGTTCGTGGGAACCGCGGCGAACTTCCTGATCCCGCTCTACATCCAGATCGTGCAGGGCCGGTCGAGCTTCCAGACCTCGATCTCGATCATCCCGTACACCCTCTCGATCTTCATCGCCAGCTCCGTCGTGGCCACCCTGTACAAGCGGTACCCGCCGCACCAGATCGCCCGGGTGGGGTTCGTCGTCGTCGCCCTCGGGCTGGTGATCCTCGCCTTCACGATCCGGAACGAATGGGAACAGTTCGCCGTCGTCATCGGCCTCATCATCCTCGGCCTCGGCCAGGGGGCGATTGTGGCGCTCGTGTTCAACACCCTGCTCTCCGCGGCCCCGAAACGCCTCGCCGGAGACGTAGGCGCCTGGCGCGGCCTCGTCCACAACATCTCGGGGAGCGTCGGCATCGCCGTCGCGAGCGTCTTCGCCGTCGGAATCCTCAGCGCGATCGTGGCGTCGAGTGTCGCGAGCAGCCAGGCCATGCCGCCGGAACTGGTCGCGCAAGTGCCCCTCGACAGTGTGAACTTCGTCACCAACGACCACCTCGAGTCGGTCCTGAGCCAGACATCCGCCACCCCGGAGCAGGTTGCAGAGGCCGTTGCCATCAACGAGGACGCGCGGCTCCGTGCCCTGCAGATCTCGCTGCTCGGCCTCGCCGGCATCGCACTCCTCGCGATCATCCCGGCCGGGCGGATGCCGGACTACATTCCCGGGGACATCCCCGCGGCGCTCTCGAGCGGCAAGGAACCGGACGACGACGAGGACGGCCTGGAACGGCCGGCCTCCCGGTCATGAGCAGGCCACGCGGCGACGCCGTTCACCGGCATCCTGGGGCGCAGCCGTGAACGACATCTCGATCACCCTGCTCGTGCTTCTCGCCGCGATCGTGCTCTTCGTCTGGAACGCGGTTCCCGTGGAGATCGTCGCCATCGGCGTCGCGCTGTCGCTTTTCCTGACCGGGGTGATTTCTTTCGAGCAGACCCTGGCGGGGTTCGGCGACCCGGTCATCGTCTTCATCGCCGCCCTGTTCGTCGTCAGCGAAGCACTCGACGCGACCGGGGTGACCACCTGGGCCGGCCAGCAGCTCACCAAACGCACCGGAACGAACCGGCGCATCATCGTGACGTTCGTGATGCTGCTCGTTGCGGTCGTCACCGCCCTGATCAGCGTCAACGGCGCCGTCGCGTCCCTGCTCCCGATGGTCGTCGTGCTCGCGATCCGGATTCGGCAGCCTCCTTCCCAGATGCTGATGCCACTCGCCTTCGGCGCACATGCCGGGTCGCTTCTCGTCCTGACCGGAACCCCGGTCAATGTGCTCGTCTCCGAGCTCGCGGTCAGCACGGGCCATGCACCGTTCGGATTCTTCGAATTCGGCCTCGTCGGCCTCCCGCTCGTCGTCGGGACCATCCTGATCACCGTATTCCTCGGCCCGAGGCTCCTGCCCAACCGAACCGCCCAGGTCGCGCCCAAGGATCTCAGCGACCACGCGCGTACCCTCGCAGCTCAGTACTCTCTCGCGGACGCGGGAAGCCTGCTGGGCCGGAAGAACGGTGTCACAGAGGTCGTCATCGCACCACGCTCGTCCTTCGTGGGTGAAAGCGTCTTCACGGGAATGGTGACGGACAGTGGGGAACTCGTCGTCATCGCGATCCAGCGGAGCGGGGAGGACCTGACGGATGCCGTCCTCGCCGCTGGAGACGTGCTGCTGCTGCGCGGCCCGTGGCAGGCGCTCGACCGGAACACCGCAGACCCCAACGTCGTCGTCGTCGACGCACCCCAGCTGATTCGTCGCCAGGCCGTGCCGATGGGCCCGCGCGCAACGACCGCCCTCGTGATCCTCGCCGGCATGGTCGTCCTGCTTGCCACCGGGATCGTGCCTGCGGCGGTTGCAGCCCTGACCGCTGCGGCGGCGATGGTCCTCCTGCGCGTGCTCACGGTCTCCCAGGCGCACCGCTCGATCTCCTGGACGACCCTCATCCTCGTCGGCGGGATGATTCCGCTGTCGACCGCCATCCAGGTCTCCGGCGCTGCCGACGTCATCGCGAACGGGCTCGTCGCCGCAGTGGGCACCTCGAGCCCCTATCTGCTGCTCTTCGGTATCGCCGTCGTCACGAGCGTGCTCGGGCAGCTGATCAGCAACATGGCCACAGCACTCATCCTTGGTCCGATCGCCATCGCGATCGCAACCGAAACGGGGATCTCACCGCTCCCCCTGCTGATGGGCGTCACGGTCGCAGCGGCAGCATCGTTCCTCACCCCGGTCGCGACCCCGGCGAACACCATGGTGATGGGGCCTGGAGCGTACCGCTTCGGCGACTACTGGAAGCTCGGGCTGCCCCTCCTGCTGCTCTTCGTCGCCGTTGCCACCTTCCTGGTTCCAGTCTTCTGGCCTTTCCACCCCTGACCTGACCCGACCACAACACCACGAACACCACCCCGGCTAAACCACTCGAGAGGAACACCATGGCATTCGGACGACGTTCACGCGGACTCGCGGCAAGTGCGGCACGCACTGCCGTCATCGTCGGAACAGCAACCGCGACGAGCAATGCCGTTCACGGCTCCGCCGCACGCAAGCAGGCGGCCGCTGCGGCAGCCGCCCCGGCCGTCGCTGCGCCCATCGCTGCGACGGCGCCTGTCGCCGTCCCGCCAGCGGCACCCCAGGAGGACATCATCAGCAAGATCGAGCGCCTCGCTGCGCTGCACACTGCCGGCGCCCTCACCGATGCGGAATTCGCCCTGCTCAAGGCCCAGGCGATCGCGTAGACCGCGCATGTCCCTCGGCACATACAAACTCATCCCGGAATCGTTCACCCGGACGCCATCCCAGACTCCGGCCTCCGCTGTCGGAATCCTCGTCGTCTCCGAGGTGCCGGTCGGTCTTGACGCCGTCGGATTCCTCATCGGCCCGGATGGCCCCCTTCCCCTGACGCTGGGTGCCGAACGGGCCACCCTCGTCTCTGCCGGCTTCACCGGCAGCATCGGGCAGACCCTGCTTCTCCCCCAACCGAACGGTCCGATCTTCATCGTCGTCGGTGCCGGACCCGCGGATGCCCAGGATGCGGATCTCCTGCGCGACGTCGCGGCCACCTTCGCGCGGGCGGCCCAGCGCTATCCCCGGATCGCACTCGCGATCGGCGACACCTTCCCCCTCGACGCTGCGACCGTCGGCCAGGCGGTCGTCGAAGGGGTCCTGCTCGCCCGCTACCGATACGTCGAGCTGCAGCCTTCCTCCGACCATTGCGCGCTCGTCACCCTCGACATCGTCCTCGACACCCCGAGTACCGGCTCCGGGGTCGCGGATCAGGCTCGCGTGGGGGTCCGTGTCGGCGAGATCACCGCACGCGCCACAAATCTCGCCCGGGACCTGGCCAACACTCCGCCGAGTCACCTCACCGCCACCGATCTCGGCACCATCGCGATCGGCCTCGGCCTCGAACACGGGCTGGCCGTCGATGTCTTCGACAAGCAGCAGATCATCGAGCTGGGCTGTGGCGGTCTCCTCGGCGTGAATGCCGGAAGCGTCGAAGAGCCACGGATCATCAAGGTGACGTACTCTCCCCCGCCAACGGTCGGTGCGGCGCCAACGGACGGTGAGGCGCCTCCCGCCCACCTCGCGCTGGTCGGCAAGGGCATCATGTACGACTCCGGCGGGATCTCGCTGAAGCCCTCCGACCCGATGCACCTGCTGATGAAGATGGACATGGCCGGCGCCGCCGCCGTCCTGGCCATGATGACGGCACTCCGCGCCCTGGACTGCGCGTCCGCGGTGACCGCCTTCCTGATGTGCACGGACAACATGCCGGGCGGCTCCGCCATGAAGCTCGGCGACGTCCTCACCATCCGAGGCGGAACCACCGTCGAGATCAAGAACACCGACGCGGAAGGCCGCCTCGTCATGTCCGATGCCCTGGTCCTGGCCGGCGAGGAGAATCCGGACGCGATCATCGACGTCGCTACGCTCACCGGGGCCGCGCTGATGGCCCTGGGCACGCACACGGCCGCCGTCTTCGGAAACAACCAGGCCCTCGTCGACCGCGCCATCGCCGCGTCTCGCACTACGGCGGAGTCGATCTGGCAACTGCCGCTCGAACACCGCTACCGACCCCAGTTGAAGTCCGACGTCGCCGACCTGTCGAACATGGGCGGCAAGTACGCCGGGGCGACGGCCGCCGCCCTGTTCCTCGCCGAGTTCGTCAAGGACGTGCCCTGGGCTCACCTCGACATCGCGGGTACCATGCAGTCGGAAACAGACGAGCTGTGGAATACCAAGGGGGCGACGGGGTTCGGCACCCGGCTGCTGATCGACCTCGCACTGAACTTCGCGGCGGACAGCATCGCGCCGACCCGGAACACCCGCTGAGGCACCCGGATGCAGGATCTCGAAACCGTCGCTCTCGTCCTGATCATGGTGCACGTGATCGTCGGCTTCACGGCCACCGTGCTCGTGTCGGCGAACCGGTCGCCCGCGAGCGCGATCGCCTGGGTACTCACGATCGTCTTCATCCCCTACCTCGGAGCCGTCGCGTTCCTGCTCGTGGGGTTCGGACGGCTCCCCGCCCCTCGGCGGGACAAGCAACGCGAGGTCAACGAACTCATCCTGTCCCGGACGGAAGGGTTCCACCAGGTCAGCCACCGCGAACAGTGGCCGCAGTGGCTGCCGTCCGCGGTCCAGCTCAATGTCAACCTCGGTGCGCTGCCCATGGTCGGCGGCAACCGAGCCGCCTTGCTTCCGGACTACGAAGGATCCCTTGCTGCCATGACGGCGGCCGTCGACACCGCGACGGAGTACGTGCACGTCCAGTTCTACATCCTCGTGCTCGACAGCGTCACGGAGCCGTTCTTCGACGCGCTGCGCCGGGCAATCGCGCGGGGTGTCACCGTCCGGGTGCTCTCAGACCATCTCTCCGGGTTCCTCCTGCCCCGGCGGGCCGAGACACTCGCCGCCCTGTCGGACATGGGCGCCGAATGGCACGCCATGCTCCCGCTCCGGCCGTTGCGCGGGCACTGGCAACGACCCGACCTGCGCAACCACCGCAAACTCGTCGTCGTCGACGGTCGGATCGGGTTCACCGGTTCGCAGAACCTGATCGACCCGACCTACCTGAAGAAGAAGAATCTCGCGAGAGGCCTGCGCTGGCACGAGCTCATGGTGCGGCTCGACGGGCCGGTCGTCCGGGAGCTCGACGCCGTCTTCGTCACCGACTGGTACAGCGAGACGGATGCCCTGCTCCCGCTCGACACGACCCCGCTGCTGCTCGAGCCCCGGGTGGAGCACCTGGACGCGCAAGTCGTCCCGAGCGGGCCGAGTTTCGAGAACGACAACAACCTGAAGCTCTACGCCCTGCTGATCCACAAGGCCGAACGCCGGGTGAGTATCACGAGCCCGTATTTCGTGCCGGAGGAGTCCACGCTCCTCGCGATCATCACCGCGGCGTCGCGCGGACTCGACGTCGAGCTGTTCGTCTCCGCTGTCGGAGACCAGGCCCTCGTCTACCACGCCCAGCGGTCGTACTACGAGGCATTGCTGCGCGCAGGCGTCTCCATCTACCTGTACCGAGCCCCGACGGTGCTGCATGCCAAGCACTTCACGATCGATGATGACATCGCCGTGATCGGATCGAGCAACATGGACATCCGCTCATTCCGTCTCAACATGGAGATTTCGGTGCTCGTCCACGGACGGGACTTCACAACCGGCATGCGGCTCGTCGAAGACGGCTACCGGGCCAACAGCGTCAGGCTCGAACTAGCCGACTGGCTCGCACGGCCGGTCACCCAGAAAATCGGTGACAGCCTGGCGCGACTCACCTCCTCACTGCAGTGAGCAATCCGCTACGCGGTAAGCGAAATGTAACCGAATCGACTCCTTATCGAGGCTCGGCCGTGTTTGTATAGGACCAAGTTCAATTGGTATCGCTTGGTATCAGTCTGGAGGAGGAAAAAAATGTCCCAGATCGCAGCACATGGTGCCATCGAAAACCAGAGCGCCACGCACCAGCTCACGGCCGCCGACAGGTGTGACGCGTGTGGCGCGCAGGCGTACATTCGCGTCAGCGTCAACAACAGCGAACTGATGTTCTGCGCCCACCACGGTCGCAAGCACCAGGAAAAACTCTCCGCCATCGCGGACAGCTGGCACGACGAGTCCAGCAGGCTCCTCGAAGACCAGCGTTCGTAACGCGACAGGCAGTACGACCGGAAACGGCGTCGACGCGACTGAGGTCGCGGCGGCGCCGTTTTCTTGTCCGCTGTGCCTCTAGGAGTCCGCGTCGAGGCTGAGGGTGGAGACCACGACGGCCGTCGCGGCCTCCGCGATCGCATCGGCGGCAGCTGCGCGCTCCGAACGCACATAGACGCCGCCTGCCCGCGTGACGGCTGCGGAGAGGATATGGTCCGCCAGACCCGGATTGCGGGCGAGGACCGGACCGTGCAGGTGCGTGCCGAGGAAGCTCCCCATTCGGAGACCCTCCGTCTTCGCCCCGTTGCCCACGCCGCTGAGCACCCGGCCGAGAACGGATGCCTCCGCTCCGACGTAGCTGCGGGCGTGGTTCTCGAAGCCCACGAGCCGGCCGAACGCTGATTCGACGACAAGGTCGCCCGTCGCACGCTCCGCGAGCGGGACAGCACGCCCCGCGACGAGACCGAGACCTTCGACGACGCTGCCGTCCGCGAGTTCGACTCCCCAGCTCAGGAGTTCCCAGCCGGTTCCGACCGCGAGCACGGGAACGCCCGCCGTTGTCCACGCGCGCAGAGCATTGACCAGGGGGGCCAGGAGATCGCGCGTCGCCAGGAGGTCGGAGTCGTTTCCGGAACCGATCACGATCGCGTCGACCTTGCTCGGGAGTTCCTCGAGCGACCTGACCGGCACGATGGTCGCGTCGAAGCCGGCCCAGCGGGCGCGCTGTGCGAGCACGCGTGCGTTGGCGGCGTCCCCGTTGGTGTCGAGGAGTTCGGGAAGCACGGAAAGTATCGTGAGTGCGCGCATGGCTCAACCCTCCCGGTTCGAGGCGAGGCCGAGGTGTGCGCGGGTGCGCCGCATCGAATCCGCCGAGAAGATGATGGTCTTGATGCCGTGCTCCGGATCCGGCAGGGCCAGGAAGTCGTCGAGTGCCCGGCCGAGGTCTGGCTCGATCCGGTCGACGACAACCCCGTCGTATGCGAGCTGCAGTGCAATGTCGTGGGCCTTCGATCCAGACGCGATCAGCACCCGGCCGAGGCCGGAGGTGTCGACCGGCCAGAAGTATGACGGATCGCGGACATCGGACCCGATAGCGACCAGGACCTGGTCGAGGCCGGGTTCGAGGCTGTCGACGTTGAGCTGGAAGCTCGCCGGGTTCTGCACGAGCACGAACTCGACGCGGCGGCCGCGGACGGTGACGATCTCGCCCCTGCCGAAGACGGGCGGGATCGCGGATACGGCGGCGCAGGCCGTTGCCGCGTCGAAGCGGTCCCCGAGAGCGGCCCGGGCGGCCGCGATCGCGGTGAGTGCGTCCACGGCGTAGTGCACGCCGCGCGCAGGCAAGCCGAGGTCGAAGGACCGGCCGTCGAGCAGGACCGAAGCCGAGCGACCGGAGACGCGCGTGAGCAGGATGCCGCCGACCGGCGGCATCCGCTCGGACGCGGTCACGCTGTAGCCGAGACCGCGCGGGTTCTCCGCGAGGATCTCCGCCGTCACACCGTAGCGGGCCACGGCGGCCGGGCCGTCGAGGTGGTCGACGAGGCCGAGGAGGGACGCGTCGTCTGCGTTGATGACGACGGTCCCGCTCGCACGGTTCGCGATCCTGGCCAGCATGGCCACGACCATGTCGGAGTCGTGGAAACGGTCGATCTGGTCGACCATGACGTTCGTCAGTGCCACGACCCGGGGGTTGAGCGTCGCCGAGATGAGGGCGCCGTGCCCCTCATCCATTTCGAGCACGGCCATGTCACCGTGGATCCGACCGGTGAGGCTGACCTCCTCGAGCAGGGCGGAGGTGAGTCCCTGGCTGATGTTGGCGGTCGACTGGTTCGTGAACACCGTGACGCCGTGCGCACGGAGGGCCGCGACGAGCATCTTGGTGGTCGTGGACTTGCCGCTCGAGCCGGACACGATCACGAGACCGTCTGGAAAGCCGTTCAGAACGCTCGCGAGGAACCCCGGAGCGATCTTGTTGACGACGAGGCCGGGAACCGCGGATCCCCCGCCCGGCTTTCGCCAGCGCGCGAGGACCCGCACAGTTCGGCCGACCAGGATTGCCGGTGCATAGCGCACGGGATTCTATTCGAGGTAGTCGCGTAGTGACTGCGACCGCGACGGGTGACGCAGCTTGGCCATCGTCTTGGATTCGATCTGGCGGATGCGCTCGCGGGTCACTCCGAAGGTGTCACCGATCTGGTCGAGCGTCTTGGGCATGCCGTCGCCGAGGCCGAAGCGCATCCGGATCACGCCGGCTTCGCGCTCGGAGAGCGAGTCGAGCAGGCTCTCGAGCTGCTTCTGCAGCATGGTGAATCCGACGGCGTCCGCGGGGACGACGGCCTCGGTGTCCTCGATGAGGTCACCGAATTCGCTGTCGCCGTCTTCGCCGAGCGGGGTGTGCAGGGAGATCGGTTCGCGGCCGTACTTCTGCACCTCGACGACCTTTTCCGGGGTCATGTCGAGTTCGCGGCTCAGTTCTTCCGGCGTGGGTTCGCGACCGAGGTCCTGGAGCATCTGGCGCTGCACGCGGGCGAGCTTGTTGATGACCTCGACCATGTGCACGGGAATGCGGATGGTACGGGCCTGGTCGGCCATGGCGCGTGTGATCGCCTGGCGGATCCACCACGTGGCGTATGTGGAGAACTTGAAGCCCTTGGTGTAGTCGAACTTCTCGACGGCGCGGATCAGTCCAAGGTTGCCTTCCTGGATCAGGTCGAGGAACTGCATTCCACGGCCCGTGTAGCGCTTGGCGAGCGAGACGACGAGGCGCAGGTTCGCACCCAGAAGGTGGCTCTTGGCGCGCGCGCCGTCCTTGGCGACCCAGAGGAGTTCGCGCCCGAGCGCACTCTTCTTTTCCGCGTCGGTCATCTGGGACATCTTGTCCTCTGCGAACAGCCCGGCCTCGATGCGCATGGCGAGCTCGACCTCTTCGGCCGCGTTCAACAGGGCGACCTTGCCGATCTGCTTCAGGTAGTCCTTGACGGGGTCTGCTGTTGCGCCGGTGATGGCGCTCGAGTAGACGGGGACCTCGTCCTCGTCGTCGACGAGGGACAGGACGAGCGCGCCGCTCGGGAGGGGCTCCGTCGGCGTCTTCTTGCCGTGGTCGTCGTCGTTGTGGTCGTCTTCGACCTCATCGTGACCGTTCAGGTCGTCGTGGTCGTCCGCGCCGGCCTTGGACTTCGCGCCGGCCCGCTTGCGCGGCGTGCGGTGCTCGTCTTCATCGTCGTCATCGTCGTCGTTGCCTGAACCGGCAGCAGCGACGGCGGCGGCATCGGATGCAGCTGCCGCTGCGGCTGCCTTCGCGACGGCGGCCTTGGTGGGGGCGCGCTTGATGGCGGGGGCCTTCGCCGCTGCCTTGCGGGCCGGGGCCTTGGCGGGGGCCTTCTTCGCGGCATCCGTCTCGGCAACGGTGGTCTCTTCGGTTGGCTCGGTCTTTGTGCGGGTTGCCATTCGAACACCTCTCATGCCGTCGGGTGTGCACCGGCGGCGCTGCCCGCAGGTGCGGTGAACCGGGGGAAACGGTCCGTGCGCCAAGCCGGGCAGATATGGATTTTGGGCAGTACTAGGACCCATGTCAAGTCCCGGGCTGCGCACCATCAACTGGTAACGGTGCACCCAGGACCAGAACGGGCCCTATTGACAATTATTGCATGCTTTGTGTATATAACGAGCCAGTTCAGGGCCTCTCGAACACGCTCAGCGCGAACGCGGACGCCGCCAGGCCCGCGCCACGGCGATCCAGAGGGGCGCCACCTCGACGCCCTCGTCGCGGGACAACAGGAATCGGGTGCGGCGCCGGGCGCGGAGCAGGAACACGACGCCGATCCCGACGACCAGGAACTGCACGAGGAAGGCGACCCGGAAGGATTCCAGGGAGTACAGGTTGCTCGGCGCTCCCCCGGCGACTCGCCAGCCATTCTGCAGGTCGAGCAGGACCCCGATCAGGTACACCATCACGAAACTCGCCGTGAAGCCGCCGACGTTCACGACGCCGTTGGCCGAGCCGTGGCTGCGTTTCGGATTGAAGCTGCGAGCGAAGTCGAACCCGATCAGGGAGCCGGGGCCGCCGATTCCGAGGGTGACGAGGAGTAGGACGATGAGCCAGAACGGTGGCGTTCCCGGCCAGGCGAGGACGACGGTCCAGGCCGCCGCCATCAGGATGACAACGGCGAGCACGATGTTGCTGCGGCGCTGGGGGTAGCGTGCGGTGAGGATGCCCAGGATGGGGCCGAAAACCATGCCGGCCGCGACGAGCACCATCAGCATCGAGGCGGCAAGAGCGGGGTCGTAGCCGAGGCCGTAGACCATGAAGGGGAAACCCCAGAGCATGCTGAAAACGGTTCCTGGCGACTGTGTCACGTAGTGCGACCAGAATCCGAGCTGCGTTCCCGGCCTGCGGAAGCTCTTCTTGAGCAGCACGAGCGCCTCCCGCAGGCTCGTCGGCCGAGCCTCGTCCGTCGATCCCACCGGCCGGTCCTCGATCACGACGATCACGACGACGAGCGCGACGACGGCGACGGATGCCGCGGACAGGAACGCGGGCGTCCAGCCGAAGGTGTGCAGCACCCAGGCGAGCGGAACGGCGGAGAGGACCTGGCCGAGCTGGCCGATGTTGCCGAGCCACTGCGAAAGCTGGGGCACAAGGGGGCCGTCGAACCAGGATCCGATCAGGCGGATCATGGAGATGAAGATGGCGGCGTCTCCCGCACCGACGAGCATCCGACCGGCGACGGCGGCGGTGATGTCGGTGGAAAACGCGAGGGTGACCTGTCCGCCGATCATCAGCGTTGTCCCGACGATCACGAGGATCCGGGGTCCGAACCGGTCGATGAGCACCCCGACAGGCACCTGCGCCGCTGCGTAGACCACGAGCTGCACGACGGCGAGGCTGGAGAGCAGCGCGGCGGTGCCGCCGAAGCGCTCAGACGCCGCGACTCCGGCGACGCCGAGCGACGTGCGCTGCAGGACTGCCGATAGGTACGCGAACGACCCGATGGAGAAGATGAGCCAGGAGCGACGGGAGTTCATTGCTCCCAATCTATCCGGTCCGGGCCGTTCCTCGGCTCAGGCGCCCGTGCCGTCGTCGCGGCTGCGGCGGGTCGCGAGGAAGTTCTCGAGTTCTGCTGCGATCTCGTCGGCGCTGGGAAGCTCGCCATCTTCATCGGTCAGGGGCGACCGCACGCTGCTGCCCTCCATGTAGGTGTCGTAGCGTTCCTCGAGGGTGCCAACGAGCTTCGCGAGCTCCGGGTTCTCGCGCACCTGTTCGTCGATCCGATTGATGAAATCGCGATTCTGCTCGCGGAGCTGGTCCGTCGGGAAGATCAGGCCGGTTGCCGCGCTCGTGCTCTCGAGGGCGGACAGCGCTGCGGCCGGGAATTCGGTGTCTGCGAGGTAGTGCGGGACGAGCAGCACGAACCCGACGACCGCGGCGCCGCTCTCGTGCAGGCGCAACTCCACGAGGTGCAGGACATTGGACGGAACCTGGGTGTGCGGACGCCAGACGGACATGCCCTCGATCAGGTCTGAGCGGGTGCCGCTCACGGTGACGCCGATCGGGCGGGTATGCGGAACCGGCATCGGGATCGCGTGCACCCACGTCGTCGATGCGACGCGGAAACGCTTGCCGATCTCGAGGACGGCGGCGGTGAACTGCTCCCAGCGGAAGTCCGGTTCGAAACCGGACAGCAGCAGGAACGGCTGGCCGATCTCGTCGTGCGCGAGGTAGAGCCGAAGCACCGGCGGCTGGTAGCCGGTGAGGTGGTCGCGATCGAAGTAGATGATCGGCCGCCTGGCCCGGTAGTCGAGGAGGACATCCGCGTCGAAGGACGCGATCAGCGTGTGGGTGAGGTTTCCGAGAAGGTATTCGGTGAACTGCGCCACCGCTCCCCCGGCGTCTGCGAACCCGGTCAGGCCCGCGACGAGGTTCAGGCCCTCGGGCACGGATGCCGATTCAGCCGTCAGCTCGTAGATGTCACCAGGATCGCGCATGCCGTTAACACTAGGCCGCGTCCTCGCGGCCGGGTGGGAATCCGCGGGTCCCCGCATAGTGCCGTAAGCGAACAGGCCACGCAGGCATCACCGGCCGAACGGGCCGCACAGGGGCGGCCAGTAGCATCGAAGGATGACCGCTCCCGTTCTCTCCGTGTCCGCACAACCCGCCATCGAATCAACCGCCGACGTCCTCATCGTGGGCGCGCTCCAGTCCGCAGACTCCGCGGTGCTCTTCGCCGACCCGGCGTTCACGGCCCTGTCCACCGTCCTCGCCGACCTCGGCGTCACGGGCGCACGGGACCAGGTGGTCCGCATTCCGGCATCCGTCGGCGGCGCGCGCACGATCGCAATCGTCGGACTCGGCAAGGACGCCGGTGTCGACGCCCTGCGCGCGGCCGCCGGTTCCGCCGTCCGCCAGCTGACCGGCGTCGAGAGCGTCGCCTTCGCGTTCCCGCTCGCGAGCACCGCCGAGCTCACCGCCGTCGTCGAGGGCGCCGCGCTCGGAGCCTATTCGTACACGGAGTACCGCCAGGCGTCCCTCGCGGGCACCCGGCTTCCCGCCGGCCGCGTCACCGTGCACAGTGCGCTCGACGGAACGGACGCCGTCGCCCACGCCCTCGTCGTGTCGGAGGCCGTCGCCCTCGTCAAGGACCTCGTGAACATGCCGGCGTCCGATCTGTACCCCGAGGCGCTCGCCGACCGCGCAGTCGCCGCCGCCGCAGACCTGCCCGTCACGGTCAGGGTCTGGGACGAGGCCGAACTCGCCGCCGACGGTTTCGGCGGCATCGCCGGCGTCGGCCAGGGTTCCACCCGTCCGCCGCGCCTGGTCAAGGTCAGCTACGCGCCCGAAACCGCGAGCCGTCACATCGCCCTCGTCGGCAAGGGCATCACCTTTGACACCGGCGGACTCTCCCTCAAGCCGGCCGGCTCCATGGTCGGCATGAAATACGACATGACCGGCGCTGCAACGGTGCTCGCTGTCGTGCTCGCCGCGGCCCGCCTCTCCCTCGACGTGCGCATCACTGCGTGGCTCTGCATCGCGGAGAACATGCCGTCCGGCAACGCGATCCGCCCGAACGACGTTCTTAGCATCCGCGGAGGCCGCACGGTCGAGGTGCTCAACACGGATGCCGAGGGTCGTCTCGTCCTCGCCGACGGGCTTGTCGCAGCGGGTGAGGAAGAACCCGACGCGATCATCGATGTCGCCACCCTGACGGGAGCCGCCATCGTCGCCCTCGGCAACCGCTACTACGGCGTCATGGGTGAAGACGCCCTCGTCGCCCGCGTGCTCGCCGCCGGTGCCGGTGTCGGTGAACAGCTGTGGGCGATGCCGCTCCCCGACGAGCTCCGCGCCACGCTGAACTCCGACGTCGCCGACATAGCGAACGCCAAGATGGGCTCGAGTGCCGGCGGAATGCTCCTCGCCGCCGTCTTCCTGCGCGAGTTCATCGGGACCCGCGGGACCGGGGACGATGCCGTGACCATCCCCTGGGCGCACCTCGACATCGCCGGACCTGCGCACAACACCGGAGGCGGCTGGGGCTTCACGAACGCGGGTCCCACCGGCGTTTCGGTGCGCGCTTTGCTGCGTCTGGCCGAGGACTTTTCGCGCCCGTAGTACAGTCGAGGTGGCATGGGGAAGAAAGCGCCCGGCTCACGGGTGTCATCGATTCCCGTCCCGCAGACTTTTTGTGCTTTTCCGCTTGTGAGTACGCGCTTGTGTCCAGCGCCCGTATGTGAATAAAAGGGAGTCCCTGAGTGTCGGAACAGAATTTTGACCTTGTCGTTCTCGGTGGAGGAAGCGGTGGCTACGCAGCAGCGTTGCGCGCCGTCCAGCTCGGCCTGACCGTCGGCCTGATCGAGAAGGGAAAACTCGGCGGCACCTGCCTGCACGTCGGGTGTATCCCGACGAAGGCCCTGCTGCACTCGGCCGAGGTGGCCGATGTCAGCAGGGAAGCCGCGAAGTACGGCGTGAAGACCCAGTTCGAGGGCATCGACATGGCGACCGTCACGGCCTTCCGTGAGGGAATCGTCGCATCCAAGTACAAGGGCCTCCAGGGCCTGATCAAGGCACGCGGCATCACCGTCATCCAGGGCGAAGGCCGCCTCGTGGCGCCGAACACCGTCCAGGTCGGCGACGACCGCATCGTCGGCAAGAACGTCGTCCTCGCCACCGGCTCGTACTCGCGATCCCTCCCGGGCCTCGAGATCGGCGGCCGCGTCATCACGAGTGAGCAGGCCCTCGAGTTGAACTTCGTCCCGAACAAGGTCGCCGTGCTCGGCGGCGGCGTCATCGGAGTCGAATTCGCGAGCGTCTGGAAGTCCTTCGGTGCAGACGTCACCATCATCGAGGCGCTGCCGCACCTCGTCCCGAACGAAGAGGAATCGGTCTCCAAGCAGCTTGAGCGCGCCTTCCGCAAGCGCGGGATCGAGTACTCGCTCGGCATCCGTTTCCAGAGCGTGACCCAGCACGAGAACGGCGTTGTCGTCACCCTCGAGAACGGCTCGACCGTCGAGGCCGAGATCCTGCTCGTCGCCGTCGGACGCGGACCGGTCACGGCCGGACTCGGCTTCGACGAGGTCGGCGTGGCGATGGATCGCGGCTTCGTCCTCACGGACGAACGCCTCGCGACGAACATCCCCGGCGTCTACGCCGTCGGCGACATCGTTCCCGGCCTGCAGCTCGCGCACCGCGGCTTCCAGCAGGGCATCTTCGTCGCCGAGGAGATCGCCGGCCTCAACCCGATCATCGTCGAAGACCTGAACATCCCGAAGGTCACATACTGCGACCCCGAGATCGCGTCCGTCGGCTACTCCGAGGCGAAGGCCTCCGAGAAGTTCGGCGCAGACCAGGTTTCGTCCTACGAGTACAACCTCGGCGGCAACGGCAAGAGCTCGATCCTCGGCACGAGCGGTTCGATCAAGGTCGTCCGGGTCAACGACGGCCCGATCGTCGGCATCCACATGATCGGCGCGCGCGTCGGCGAGCTCATCGGCGAAGGCCAGCTCGTCGTGAACTGGGAGGCGTACCCGGAGGACATCGCCCCGTTCCTGCACGCGCACCCGACCCAGAACGAAGCGCTCGGCGAGGCATTCCTGGCCCTGGCCGGGAAGCCCCTCCACGCGATGTAGCCGTTTCCCGGCTACCGACCGTCTATAAGCTAAGTACAGATCACATAATGGTTTTGAAGGAGACAAACGCATGAGCGAATCCGTTAGCCTTCCGGCACTCGGTGAGAGTGTCACAGAGGGTACGGTTACCCGCTGGCTGAAGAACGTGGGCGACCGCGTCGAGGTCGACGAGCCCCTGTTGGAAGTATCGACCGACAAGGTGGACACGGAGATCCCGTCCCCCGTTGCCGGCATCATCGAAGCGATCCTGGTTCAGGAGGACGAAACCGTCGAGGTGGGTACCGCCCTGGTCCTGATCGGTGACGGTTCGGCCGCCGCCGCTCCCGCACCGGTCGCAGCTCCCGTGGTCGAGGCCCCGGCCGCGGCTCCCGTGGTCGAGGCGCCTGCCGCCCCCGCTCCCGTCGCAGCCCCGGTCTACGCACCCGCCCCGGTCGCAGCACCCGTCGCCCAGCCGGTCTACGCCCCGGTCCCCGTCGCAGCACCGGCACCGGTCTTTGCGCCGGTTCCCGTTGCGGCTCCGGCAGCGGTCGCAGCGCCTGCGCCCGTCGCGGCACCCGTCGTGGCAGAGCCCGCCGTCTCCCGTGGCTCCCACGCAGGCACCTCCGGCTACGTGACCCCGATCGTCCGCAAGCTCGCGAACGAGGCCGGCGTCGACCTGTCCAGCGTCACCGGAACCGGTGTCGGCGGACGTATCCGCAAGCAGGACATCACGGCAGCCATCCCGGTCGCCGGCGCCGCGGCATCCGCCCCGGCATTCGAGGTCTCGCCGCTGCGCGGCACCTCCAAGCCGATGTCCCGGCTCCGAAAGGTCGTCGCCGAGCGCGCCGTCATCTCGATGCAGTCGTCGGCCCAGCTGACGACCGTCGTCGAGGTCGACGTCACGCGCGTCGCGATCTTCCGCGACAAGGTCAAGGCATCCTTCTTCGAGAAGACCGGCAACAAGCTGTCCTTCCTGCCGTTCTTCGCCCTCGCCGCCGCAGAAGCACTCCAGGCGAACCCGATCATCAACGCCACGATCGACGGCGACACGATCGTGTACCCGGCTCAGGAGAACATCAGCATCGCCGTCGACACCGAGCGCGGTCTGCTCACCCCGGTCGTGCGCAACGCCGGCGAACTCGACCTGGCCGGATTCGCGGCCCAGATCGCCGACCTCGCCCAGCGCACGAGGGACAACAAGCTCAAGCCCGACGAGCTGTCCGGTGGAACCTTCACGCTGACCAACACCGGTTCGCGCGGGGCACTGTTCGACACCCCCGTCGTGTTCCTGCCGCAGAGCGCGATCCTCGGAACGGGCGTCGTCTACAAGAAGCCGCTCGTCGTGACGAGCGGTGGCCTCGACGCCATCGCGATCCGCTCCTCGGTCTACCTGGCGTTGTCCTACGACCACCGCATCATCGATGGCGCGGATGCCTCACGCTTCCTCGTCACGATGAAGCAGCGTCTCGAGGCGGGCGACTTCGAAGCCAACCTCGGCATCTGAGTCGGCCAGTCGGCATGTCCGGCTAGCCGGCACGTTCTGCTAGCCGGCACGTTCTGCTAGCCGGCACCGAAGAACTCGCGTAATCGCCAACCGGCCTCGCCCTTGACCACAAGGATGGAGGCCGGTTTGTCGTTTCCGGGTGCCGCTCCGCCGACGGACAGGGCCACGAGCGCGAGATTCCCGATCCGGTTGACGACCGTCGGTAGGGAACCGTCGACGGTCGGGGCGCTGCTGTCGTGTGGATATCCCGTCGCGCTGCCCGTCGCACCGTCCGGCGCGTGCCCGATCAGGGCGCTGGCCCCTGCCAGTGCCGGAGAGTCCGGTTGGGACACTTCCGCAAGGCACTCCCGATCCGCCGTGACGAGGCACAGGGCCCGTATGCGGAGCAGCGCCGCGGTGGCAGCGGCGGGGTCCTCGCCCCGCAGGACGACCTGGTCAGCAGTGGTCGGACCCGTGGCGGGCCCTTCCCCGCTCCCGAGTGCAGACCGCGGAGGAACAGCGCCGACCGAAGACGGGTGCGCACCCGAGCTGAGTGACGGTGGGGCGAGCGCTGTCCAGGCGCCGACGACGAGGATGACGGCGACGGACGCTCCGGCCAGGATCAGGCCTCGGCGCCGCCAGCGGGCGGGGTCGTCCGCGGCCGTCCACGTGCCCCGGCGCGTCGACGGCCGGGGACTTCGCTCAGGACCCGGTCTCGTTCCAGGTCCGAAGGAGTGCGCCGCCCGGCCGCGGTGCGCCCGCGGCGCAGGCACCACGCGCCGGATTCCCGTCAGCCGTCCTCCGATGGTCCCGGCGACCTGAACCGCCCAGGCCCGCAGAAGCGGCCAGACGTGCGCGTCCAGCGCGGCCTCGAGGCTCGTCAGCGGACCCTGGCCGGGGGAACGCCCCCGGATGTCCGTCGACGTCCCGTGTCCCGGGGCGACGTCGTGCCCGCCGAACCGTACCGGTGCCGCGGGAGACCATTCGAACAGCGCCCGCTCGAGTCCGGCAAGCGCCTCCCGGTACGTGCCAGAGCGCCAGGCCGCGAACAGGGCGTCTGCCGGCGGCTGCCCGCGCTTCGCGACCCGGTCGAGAACGGCCTGCACAACATCACCGCAGGCGCACCTGGCCTCGCCCTGCAGTTCGTCGCGGTCCTGCCCCGGCGGCGGCAGGTCCCGCAAACCGCCCAGGCCCCCGACGACCGGTCGGCCCGCACCGTCGAACCGGATCACACCCGGGCTGATCCCCGGATGCAGCCAGCCCCCGTCGTAGAGCCGCGCAACGGCCGCGAGCACCGGCGCCAGGATCGTGACCGCCTCCCCCGGGTCCAGCAATCGCTCGCCGGCCAGGACCGCCCCGAGCGCCCCGCCGCGGTCCTCGGCCAGGACGAGGCAGACCCGGCCGTCCGGCAACGTCGCAACGTCCAGCAACCGGCCCACCCCGCCGTCCGGGATGCTCTCGAGGGCGCGCACCTCCCTGTCGATCGCCGCGCCGCCGGTGCCTGCGCCCACCGCGTGCACCTCACGGAACACCTTGAGAACGACGACCTCCCTCTGGCCGTCGATCCCGCCTTCGGCAGAGGCACCGAGGTAGACGTCGGACAGGTCACCAGAGCCGATGCGCCTCAGCACCCGGTATCCGGCGACGTTTCCGACGGCATCCGCTGGCTTCGCTGCGGAGTCCCCCACCACGGCAGGGGACTCCGCAGCAGGCGTCCTACTCCGCCGACTTCCCGCACGTCTCGTCACGCGGCGATCTTCGCCCGCTGAGAGCCGGCGGCAAGCCCACTCAGGACAGGCTGTGCACACTCCGGCCGATCCGGTAGCTGGTGAGGACGGGCTGACCTAGACTGGCCCAATGCTCGACTTTCTCGTCGCGGGGCTAAGCGCCAACTCCGTGCCGTATCTCGTGGGCCTTGAGCTCCAGCGCACCGTCCATCGTGCCGTTGTTTCCGGGGAACGCCCGGACACCGTCATCTTCCTCGAACACCCCGCCGTGTACACCGCGGGTAGACGCACGTCCGACGACGAGCGGCCGACGGACGGAACTCCCGTCATCGACACCGACCGGGGCGGCAAGATCACCTGGCACGGTCCCGGCCAGCTCGTCGGCTACCCCATCCTCCGCCTCGCCGAACCCATCGACGTCGTCGGGTACGTCCGACGCCTCGAAGGCATCCTCATCGATGTCCTCGCCGGGTTCGGAGTCGACGCTTGTCGCGTCACCGGACGGTCCGGGGTCTGGGTCGGCCGTCCCGGCTTCGAGGACAAGATCGCCGCCATTGGAATCCGGGTCGCCGAAGGCGTGACCATGCACGGCTTCGCGCTCAATTGCAACAACTCCCTCGAACCCTACGACCACATCATCGCCTGTGGCATCCGCGACGCCGGCGTCACCACGATCTCCCGCGTCCTCGGCCGGGAGGTGACACCGGAGCAACTGGTGGAACCGATCCGGGCCCGTTTCGCCGCGGAACTGGTGGCTGCCGCGTGAGCGCCGTGCCAGAGGGCCGCAAGATGCTGCGGCTCGAGATCCGCAACATGGAATCGCCCATCGAACGCAAACCCGCCTGGATCAAGACGGTCGCCAAGATGGGACCGGAATACCGGAAGCTCCAGGACCTCGTCAAGGGCGAGAACCTGCACACCGTGTGCCAGGAAGCCGGTTGCCCGAACATCTTCGAATGCTGGGAGGACCGCGAGGCGACCTTCCTCATCGGTGGCTCGCAGTGCACCCGGCGCTGCGACTTCTGCCAGATCGACACGGGCAAGCCTGCGGAGTACGACACCGACGAACCGAGACGGGTCGCGGAATCCGTCGTCGCGATGAACCTTCGGTACGCCACGGTGACCGGCGTCGCCCGTGACGACCTTCCCGACGAGGGTGCCTGGCTGTACGCCGAGACGATCCGGCAGATCCACGCGCAGAGCCCCGGTACGGGAGTGGAGATCCTCGTCCCGGACTTCTCCGGCAACCCCGACCTGCTCGGCGAGGTGTTCTCGGCAAAGCCGGAGGTCTTCGCGCACAACGTCGAGACGGTCCCGCGCATCTTCAAACGCATCCGCCCGGCCTTCCGTTACGACCGTTCCCTCGACGTGATCACCCAGGGCCGCGACGCCGGCCTCATCACCAAGTCGAACCTGATCCTCGGCATGGGCGAGGAGCGAGCCGAGGTCAGCCAGGCGCTCCAGGACCTCCACGACGCCGGAACCGACATCATCACCATCACCCAGTACCTGCGGCCGAGCGCCCGGCACCTCCCCGTCGCCCGGTGGGTGCGGCCGGAGGAGTTCGTCGAGCTGAATGCCGAAGCGGAGGCCATCGGATTCCTCGGGGTGCTCTCCGGTCCGCTCGTGCGCTCCTCCTACCGGGCAGGACGCCTCTGGGCGCAGTCGATGCTCGCGACGAACCGCGAGGTGCCCGCCGAGCTCCGCCACCTGGCGGATGCCTCCCTCGGCTTCGCCCAGGCCGTCGCCCGCCCAGGCCGCATCGTCGCTGACTCGACCGAAAATCGGTCATCGGAGATTCTGGCGACTCGGTAAACTCGACATCATGGCACGCAGCAAGGACAAGACTCCCAAACCCCACAAGGAACCCGGCCGCATCAAGCAGATGTGGCAGGTGTTCCAGATGACCCGGCGGTACGATTCCAAAATCGTTCCGCTCCTCCTCGTGGGCTTCTTCGTGCCGCTCGTGGCGTCGATCATCGTCGCGATCGTTGCGACGGACGGAAACGTTCTCACGCTGGTCCTCTGGATCATCGCCGGACTCCTCGCCGGGGTGCTCGCGGTGCTGATCATCCTCGGCCGTCGTGCCGAGAAGGCCGCCTATTCCCAGATCGAAGGCCAGCCCGGCGCCGTCGGCGCCGTGCTGCGCAGCTCCCTCAAGGGCGGCTGGGTCGGCAGCGAGATGCCCATCGCCGTCAACGGCAAGACCCAGGACGCGGTCTACCGTGCGGTCGGTCGCGGCGGCGTCGTCCTGATCAGCGAGGGCCCGCGCACCCGGACCGCGCGCATGCTCGAGGAGGAACGCCGCACGGTCACCCGTCTCGGCGGTCACGTGCCCGTCACAGTCCTCTCCGTCGGTCCGGACTCCGACGCCGTGCCGTTGCACAAGCTCGCGAGCCGTCTGCGCAAGATCAAGCCGAGCCTGACCAAGGCAGAGGTGCTCGCCGTCAACAACCGGCTGAGCTCGATCACGAAGAAGCTTCCGATCCCGAAGGGTGTCGATCCCACCAAGGCCCGCCCCCAGCGCGGCAACTAGGCGCGTCCACCCATCCATTCCGCACGTCAAGAACCCCTCGTCGTCACGACGAGGGGTTCTTGCGTCTGCCTGTCGGCGCGCGGCTCAGCCGCGGACGAGGACGGTTCCGGCGACCTTGTCGTGGAAGCCGCGCTGGTCGGAGTCCCAGACCAGTGCGGGGAATGCCAGGCCGAGAAGCACGGAACGCACAATCGGCCGCCACGGACCGACCCAGCCGCCCGCGAGGGGGATCACCCGGAGTCCGACGAGGCGGTGGCCGATGCTGCCGCCGATCGTCGGGATGAACACGACCTGGAGCAGGACATAGGTCCCGGTCACGACAAAACCGTTGTAGTCGAGGAACGTATAGCGGAACACCGTGAATGCCAGCGCCATCGCGAGGGCATAGTCGATCAGGAGTCCCAGCATCCGTCGCCCGGCGCGGCCGATGGACAGTGGGCCGGCGTCGGGAAGCCCGAGTCGCTCCCCCGGCCATCTGCTCGGCGGGAGCTGTCCGAAGGTGGTCGGTTGCGAGGCAGAGGGAGGCACGGGATGATCCTAGCCAAGGGCCCCGCCTGTAACATGTGAGAAACAAAGTCGTCACAGTTGAGTAATGCTGCCGTAATACTCTCTGGGTAGCCGCCGTGCGCGACTTTCTGTCATTAACGCCCTCGTCGTTTGGAGTAAAACCGCATGTTCCGCGATTCGTCAGAAGTACTCAAGTTCATCAAGGACACTGACGTCAAGTTTCTTGACATTCGCTTCACCGATCTTCCTGGTGTGCAGCAGCACTTCAACATCCCCGCGTCGACCGTCGATGAGGAATTCTTCACGGTCGGGCAGATGTTCGACGGTTCGTCGATCCGCGGCTTCGCGTCCATCCACGAGTCGGACATGCAGCTCATCCCGGACGTGACGACGGCATACGTCGATGCCTTCCGCGCCGAACGCACGCTCATTATGCTTTTCGACATCTACAACCCGCGTAACGGTGAGATCTACTCCAAGGATCCCCGCCAGGTCGCGAAGAAGGCCGAGAAGTACCTCGAGTCGACCGGCATCGCCGACACCGCGTTCTTCGCCCCCGAAGCCGAGTTCTACATCTTCGACGACGTGCGTTATGAAGTGAACCAGTACTCGAGCTTCTACGCCGTGGACTCCAGCGAAGGCGCCTGGAACTCCGGCAAGAAGGAAGAGGGCGGCAACCTCGCCAACAAGACCCCGTACAAGGGCGGATACTTCCCCGTCAGCCCCGTCGACCAGCACGTCGACATGCGTGACGACATCTGCCTCAAGCTCATCGACGCAGGCCTGATCCTCGAGCGCAGCCACCACGAGGTCGGCACCGGCGGACAGGGCGAGATCAACTACCGCTTCGACACCATGGTCCACGCGGCGGACGACCTGCTCAAGTTCAAGTACATCGTGAAGAACACGGCGCACGAGTGGGGCAAGACGGCGACGTTCATGCCCAAGCCGCTCTTCGGCGACAACGGTTCCGGTATGCACACCCACCAGTCCCTCTGGTCCGGCGGCAAGCCGTTGTTCTACGACGAGGCCGGCTACGGCGGACTCTCCGACATCGCCCGCTGGTACATCGGCGGCCTGCTCAAGCACGCCCCGGCCGTCCTCGCGTTCACCAACCCCTCGGTGAACTCGTACCACCGCCTCGTCCCCGGCTTCGAAGCCCCGGTCAACCTGGTCTACTCTGCCGGTAACCGCTCGGCCTCGATCCGCATCCCGATCACGGGCACCAACCCGAAGGCCAAGCGCATCGAGTTCCGCGCGCCCGACGCCTCCGGCAACCCGTACCTCGCCTTCGCCGCCCAGCTGATGGCCGGCCTCGACGGGATCAAGAACCGGATCGAGCCGCACGAGCCGGTCGACAAGGACCTCTACGAGCTCCCGCCCGAAGAAGCCAAGAACATCCCGCAGGTTCCCGCTTCCCTCGAGGAGGCGCTGCTGGCCCTCGAAGCCGACCACGACTTCCTCCTCGCCGGCAACGTGTTCACGCCCGAACTGATCGAGACCTGGGTCAGCTTCAAGCGCGAGCAGGAAATCAAGCCGCTCGCGCAGCGTCCGCACCCGTTCGAGTACGAACTGTACTACGGGGTCTAAACCGCACCGAGCCTGACCATAACGGGTCGTACCTCTCGGGGTACGGCCCGTTCGTCGTTCCCCGGTCAGCCGGCGAACGGGCCCGCGTGTTCGACGGGGCCGTAGAAGCGACGCTCGAACACGGCGCGGGCGCGCCGGGTGACGGCGAGGTAGTCGTCTTCGAGCCGGTTGGCGGAGCCCGGCGGGTATTCGAGGATGCGGGCGATGCCCTCGAGCTGGATGCGGTCGGTCGGGAGGGTGTCCGCAGTCCGGTTCATCCACAGGGTCATCGCGGACCGGCAGCGGGAGGCGAAGATCCACGCCGCCCGGAGGGTCTCGGCATCCGAGTCGCTCACGAGCCCGGCCCTGGCGGCGGCGTGCAGTGCACCGAGGGTCGAGTGCGTGCGCAGCTCGGGGATCGCCGCGGCGTGCTGCAACTGCAACAGCTGGACGAACCACTCGACGTCGCTGAGCGATCCGCGGCCGAGCTTGAGGTGCCGGTTCGGGTCTGCGCCCTGCGGTAACCGTTCCTTCTCGACGCGGGCCTTCATCCGTTTGATCTCCCGGACAGCCTGGTCGTCGATCGCGAGCGGGAAACGAACCGAGTCCGCGAGGGTCTCGAAGTCGGCAAGCAGCCGGGCATCGCCGGCGACGCCCCTGCCCCGCAGCAGCGCCTGCGCCTCCCAGGTCAGCGACCAGCGCCGGTAGTACGCCTCGTACGAGTCGAGGGATCGGGCGACGGGCCCGTTCTTGCCCTCCGGGCGCAGCCCGAGGTCGAGGTCGAGCGGCAGGCGGCTGTCCTCGGTGAGGCGTTTGAGTTCCCTCGCGATGAACATCGCCCGGGCATGCGCGGCCTCGCCGGTAAGTTTTCCGGCCCGGAACACGTACATCACGTCGGCGTCGGACCCGAAGCCCAGCTCGGCTCCCCCGAACCGGCCCATGCCGATCACGGCGAACTCGATGCCGTCCGCGTCGCCGTCGGGCTCGCCCCGGAGGCCGGTGCCGCGGATCGCCGCGGTGACGCCCTCGATCACGGTCGCGGTGACGTCGGTCAGGCCCGTCGCGAGCTGGTCGATGCTGATCCTGCCGAGGATGGACGAGAAGGCCAGGCGCAGGATCTCGCGGCGCCGCGCCGTACGGAGGACGGATGCCGCTGCTTCCGGCGTCTGGTGGCGTGCCAGGACCGCGCGGGACTCTGCGCGCAGCACGGCGAGGGGCCGCGGACGCAGGTCGTTCTCGTTCTCGAGCCATGCGACCGACTCCGGAATGGTTTCGAGGAGTTCGCCGACGAACCGGGACGAGGACAGCACCCGGGTCAGCCGTTCGGCGGCGCCGGAGGAGTCACGAAGCATCCGCAGGAACCAGTAGGTCGACCCGAGGCTGTCGCTGAGGCGCCGAAAGGCCAACAGGCCGTAGTCGGGGTCGGCACCCTCGGAGAACCACTGCAGGAGGACGGGAAGGAGGTGGCGCTGGATCGTCGCCCGACGGGAAACGCCCCCGGTGAGCGCGGCGATGTGGGCGAAGGCGCCCTTGGTGTCGCGGAAACCGATCGCCGCGAGCCTGGCCTCGGCCTGCGCGCTCGTGAGAACGAGCTCACCATCTGGCAGCGCGGCAACGGCGGAGAGCAAAGGCCGGTAGAAGAGGCGCTCGTGCAGTCCACGCACCCGGTGTTTGGTGTCCGCCCAGCGCGTGCTGAGCTGGGCGGCTCCCGAGGCGAGTCCGGTCGCCCGGGCGAGGATGCGCAGGCTCGCCTCGTCGCGCGGCACGAGGTGGGTACGTCGCAGGCGGTAGAGCTGCAGGCGGTGTTCCATCAACCGGAGGATCCGGTAGTCCTGCGAGAATTCCGCCGCTTCCGCGCGACCGACGTAGCCGGACTCGGCGAGGGCCGCGAGTGCGGGGAGGGTGCCGGCCTGTCGCACGTCTTCGTCGGCCTGGCCGTGAACGAGCTGGAGGAGCTGCACGGTGAACTCGATGTCGCGCAGCCCGCCGGGGCCGAGCTTGAGCTGGACATCGACCTCGTCGTCGGGGATGTTGTCGGTCACCCGTTCCCGCATCCGCTGCACAGACTCGACGAAGTTCTCCCGGCTGGCGCTCGTCCACACCTTCGGACCGACCGCGGCGAGGTACCGTTCACCGAGCCCGGCATGGCCGGCGAGCGGCCTCGCCTTGAGCAGGGCCTGGAATTCCCAGCTCTTCGCCCACCGCTCGTAATACGCGATGTGTGAGTCGAGGGAACGCACGAGCGCCCCCGACTTTCCCTCTGGACGCAGGTTCGGGTCGACCTCCCAGAGTTCGGGTTCGAGCGTCGGCTGGTTGAGGCCGCGCATCAGCAGGATCGCAAGCCTGGTTGCGATGTCGACCGCACGACCGGACTCGAGCCCGGTTTCGGGGTCTGCTTCCGCGACGAAGATGACGTCGACGTCGCTGACGTAGTTGAGCTCCCTCGCCCCGGCCTTGCCCATGCCGATCACGGCGAGCCGGGTGGAGCGCACCTGGTCGACGGGGAAGACGCCAGGGGCGGCAACGGGGGCAGCCACCATCGTTCGCGCGACGGCGAGGGACCCCTCCAGCGCGGCGGCGGCGAGATCGGACAGCGCCCTGGCGACACCGTCAAGGCCGGCGACGGGGTCAGCCTGTTCGAGATCGAAAGCGGCGACCTCCGCGAGCCTCCGCCGGTACCGCACCCGGAGCGCAACCCAGCCGGCGTCGTCGACGAGGGCAGCGAAGCCGTCGACGGCCCCGACCGAGGCGAGCAGATCCCTGGTGAGTTCCTCGGGGCCGGGAAGGGACCGTGAGCGGGTGGCCAGGACGCCGAGCTCCTCCGGGTGCCGCAGGAAGAAATCGGTCAGGCCGCGGGACGCGCCGAGCACGAGCAGGAGGCGCAGCGGAGCGCCCGGGCAGGCCAGGAGGGCCAGGAGCTCCGCCGGTGCCTGCCGCAGCAGGGCGATCAGGCCGGAGAGTGCTGCGTCCGGGCTCGCCGTGCGGGCGAGCAACGGCAAGAGTTCTGCCGAATCGGGCCCGCCCCTGGTGACGACCTCGTCGAGGCACGCCCGGACCTCACCGAGTTCAGCGAAGCCGACCCTCGCAAGTTCGGTGAGGGTCAGCGCCTCTCGCGCCATCGTGCGCTACAACATCTCGAGGTTCTTTTGCAGCTCGAATGGAGTGACCTGAGAGCGGTACTCCTTCCACTCCTGCCGTTTGTTGAGCAGCACGTAGTTGAACACGTGCTCGCCCAGGGTCTCGGCGACGAGTTCGGATTCCTCCATGAACTGGATGGCGTGGTCGAGGCTCGCAGGCAGCTGGCGGTAACCGAGTGCGCGGCGCTCGGTGTCGCTGAGCCCCCAGACGTTGTCCTCGGCTTCCGGAGGCAGCTCGTAGCCCTCTTCGATGCCCTTGAGGCCGGCAGCGAGCATGAGCGAGTATGCGAGGTACGGGTTCGCTGCGGAGTCGATCGCCCGGTATTCGATGCGGGAGCTGTTGCCCTTGTTCGGCTTGTACAGCGGCACGCGGATCAGCGCGGACCGGTTGTTGTGGCCCCAGCAGACGAAGCTCGGCGCCTCATCCCCGCCCCAGAGCCGCTTGTACGAGTTCACGAACTGGTTCGTGACTGCGGTGATCTCCGGTGCGTGCTTGAGCAGGCCCGCGATGAACTGACGCCCGGTGCGGGACAGCTGGTACTGCGCGCCCGCCTCGTAGAAGGCGTTCGTCTCGCCCTCGAAGAGGGACAGGTGGGTGTGCATGCCCGAGCCAGGCTGGTCGGACATCGGCTTCGGCATGAACGTCGCGTAGACGCCCTGCTCGATAGCGACCTCCTTGATGACGGTGCGGAAAGTCATGATGTTGTCGGCCGTCGAGAGGGCGTCCGCATACCGGAGGTCGATCTCGTTCTGGCCGGGGCCGGCCTCGTGGTGGCTGAACTCCACCGAAATGCCGAGCTCCTCGAGCATCCGCACGGAACGGCGCCGGAAGTCGTGGGCGGTTCCGCCGGGGACGTTGTCGAAGTATCCGGCGGAGTCGACGGGCACCGGCCCGTCCTTGCCGAACTTCGACGACTTCAGGAGGTAGAACTCGATTTCAGGATGCGTGTAGAACGTGAAGCCGCGATCCGCCGCTTTCGCAAGCGTGCGCTTGAGCACGTTGCGCGGGTCGGCAACCGCGGGCTGACCGTCGGGGGTCGTGATATCGCAGAACATGCGTGCGGTCGGGTCGACTTCGCCCCGCCACGGCAGAATCTGGAACGTTGTGGGATCCGGATGTGCGAGGACATCCGCTTCGAAGGACCGGGTCAGGCCCTCGATGGCCGAGCCGTCAAAACCGAGACCCTCTGCGAATGCGCCCTCGACCTCGGCCGGTGCGATCGCCACCGATTTCAGGGTGCCGACGACGTCCGTGAACCAGAGACGAATGAACTTGATGCCCCGTTCCTCGATGGTACGAAGAACGAAGTCGCGCTGCTTGTCCATCCACGCCCTTTCTTGTTGATCACTAGGTTACTGGCTGTCGTGACCTCGCGTGCGAAAACGGCCCCGGCGGGCGGAATCGGCCGCTGGCTACACTGGAGGCATGCCAGAGTCGACCGCGTCAGATGCTCCCCGTTCCGTCAATGACCTGAATCCCTTCGTTCCCGCCCCCGCAGGACCCAAGCGGGTGCGGACCCGCCATTTCTCGAACGCGAAACAGCATGGAATCCCGATTACCGGCCTGACCAGCTACGACATGCTCACGGCGCAGATTTTCGACCAGGCCGGGATCGATTTCCTCCTGGTCGGAGACTCGGCGGGGAACAATGTCTTCGGCTACGAGACCACTCTTCCCGTCACCGTCGACGAGCTGATCCCGCTCACCCGTGCAGTCGCCCGCGCCGTCACCCGCGCCCTTGTCGTCGCTGACATGCCCTTCGGCTCCTACGAGACCGGCCAGACGGAGGCCCTCCATACCGCGGTGCGGTTCATGAAGGAAGCACAGGCCCACGCGGTCAAGCTCGAGGGCGGGGTGCGCAGCCACAAGCAGATCAAGAGAATCGTGACGAGCGGTATCCCCGTGATGGCCCACATCGGTTTCACACCGCAGAGCGAACACGGTCTCGGCGGCCACATCATCCAGGGCCGCGGCGACGCCGCGGAGAAGCTCCTCGAAGACGCCCTCGCCGTGCAGGACGCCGGCGCGTTCGCCGTCGTCCTCGAGATGGTTCCGGCGACCGTGGCCGCGGAGGTCACCAGCAAGCTCGAGATCCCGACGATCGGTGTGGGGGCAGGACCAGACGTCGACGGCCAGCTGCTGGTCTGGACAGACTTCGCCGGCATGACCGAGGGCCGCGTGCCGCGTTTCGTGCGGCAGTACGCCAACGTGCGCAGCGTCCTCACGGATGCCGTGCACCAGTTCAAGTCAGACGTCGAGAGCGGCGTGTACCCCGGGCCGGAACACAGCTACGAATAGCTGTCAGCGGTCCTCCGCAGCGTCCTCCGCCGACCATTTCGCGCTGTTCGCGCGGAGCTTCTCCAGTGCGTGGGCTGCCTCGTCGCGGGTGGGGAACGGCCCGACCCGATCGACGGCGAGAGAGACCATTCCCTCCTCGACGGCGCCCGTGCGCAGGTTGTACCAGAACTGGTGCTCAGTATCTTCGGCCATAAGCTAGATCCTATGCCTAAGGATTCCGCCGGTCACCTCTTGCCAGGCCCGGTATCCCCCATCCGTCCCGTCCCCGCCAGGATCCCCCGTCCGGAATACGTCGGCCACGCCGCACCGGCGCGATTCACCGGTTCCGACGTCTACCCCGCCGCGAAGATCGAACTGATCCGTGAGGCCGGCCGGATCGCCGCGGAGGCGATCGAAGCCGTCGGCCGGGGCATCCGCCCGGGCGTGACCACGGAAGAACTCGACCGGATCGGACACCAATTCCTGATCGAGCATGACGCGTACCCCTCCACGCTCGGCTACCGGGGCTATCCCAAGTCGCTGTGCAGCTCGGTCAACGAGGTCATCTGCCACGGCATCCCCGACACGACGATCCTCGAAGACGGAGACATCGTCAACATCGACATCACCGCCTTCAAGAACGGCGTCCACGGGGACACCAACGTCACGTTCATCGTCGGGGAGGCGAGCGAAGCGGTGACGCTCCTCGTCGAACGCACGAAGGAGGCCCTCGCCCGCGGTATCAAGGCCGTCGCCCCCGGGCGTCAGGTCAACGTGATCGGCCGGACCATCGAGTCATACGCCAAGCGGTTCGGCTACGGCGTCGTTCGGGACTTCACCGGCCACGGGGTCGGCGAGGCCTTCCACTCCGGCCTGATCGTCCCCCACTACGACTCTGCCCCGCAGTACGACACCGTGATGGAGGTCGGCATGGTCTTCACGATCGAGCCGATGCTCACACTCGGCGGCACGGACTGGGACATGTGGGCGGATGACTGGACCGTGACGACCAGGGACAAGAGCATCACCGCCCAGTTCGAGCACACCCTTGTCGTGACCGAACGCGGCGCAGAGGTCTTGACCCTCCCCTAGACGGTAGGTTTTCTACTATGAGTTCTCAGACGGCCATCGGCATCGACATCGGCGGGACCGGCATCAAGGGGGCACTCGTCGATCTTGCGACGGGCGCGCTGCTGACCGACCGCGTCAAGCTCCCCACGCCCAAGGGCGGGCGCCCTGCCGACATCGTCGAGACGACCCGCGTCATCCTCGAAAGGGTCAGTGCCATTGCTGGCGTGACGGATGTCCCCGTCGGCATCTGCTTCCCCGCGATCGTCAGGCACGGACGGACGATGTCGGCCGCCAACGTGTCCAAGAAATGGATCGGCCTCGAGGCCGCGGCCCTGTTCGCAAGGAGCCTCGGCGCACCCATCACGTTCGTGAACGACGCGGATGCCGCGGGGTACGCCGAATCCCAGTTCGGTGCCGCGCAGGGGGTGGAGGGCGTGGTGATCCTGACCACCCTCGGCACCGGCATCGGCACGGCGCTCCTGAACGACGGGGTGCTCGTGCCCAACACCGAACTCGGTCACCTGCAGATCGACGGAGTCGACTACGAGACCCGCGCCTCGTACTCCGCGCGGGAACGGGAGAATCTCTCCTGGTCGGCCTGGGCGGCACGCCTGCAGAAGTACTACTCCACGCTCGAGGCGCTCTTCTCCCCCGACCTGTTCGTCGTCGGCGGCGGCGTCTCCAAGCACCACGACGATTTCCTGCCCCTGCTCGCGCTGCACACGCCGATCGTCCCGGCCGTGCACAAGAACAACGCCGGCATTCTCGGGGCTGCGGCCCTCGCCGTGAAAGACCTGGACTAGACCAGGACCGGTCTCGTCCCGTGGCCGGGTGACGGCACCCCGTGGGGGAAGCGGCCCCAACGGGGAAAAGGGGAATGGGCCGGCTGGTACGCCGGGTTCTGTCCCGGTTTTCACCGGGGACGGCCATCTATCTCGGGACTACGTTGCCGCAGCCCTCTAGCGGTCTACCCGGAAACTCGGCGAGCCGCCTTAACGTTTCCTGTGTGACCTTGCTCCGGACGAGGTTTACCGAGCCGACCAGGTCACCCTGGCCTCTGGTGGTCTCTTACACCACCGTTTCACCCTTACCACCGAAAAACGGTGGCGGTCTACTTTCTGTGGCACTGTCTCGCGGGTTACCCCGGGTGGGTGTTACCCACCGCCCTGCTCTGTGGAGCCCGGACGTTCCTCGGCAGCCGCTCCCCCGAAGGGAACCGGCTGACGCGGCCGTCTTGCCGACCCATTCTTCCTCCCAGACTACAGGATCAGATTCCGGACTCCTCCGTGCGCACAAGGATCGCACCACAATCCGGGCAGAACAGCACCTCGTCGGCCGCAGACGACCGCACGGACTCGAGGTCGCTTCCGGTGAGGGTGATGGTGCATCCGCTGCAGGTGCGCTGGCGCAACAGCGCGGCAGCGTTCCCGTGGCCGCTCACGAAGAGCTTCTCGTAGAGGCTCGCGAGATCCGGCGCGATCGTCCCTGCGATCACGGCCCGGTCGCGGCGGAGTTCCTCGAGCTGGCGGTGCAGGGTGGCGAGGTCGGCGTCGCGTGAGGTCTCGGTCTCCTCGACTCGGGCGGCCAGCGCGTCCCGTTCCGCTTCGACGACCGCAACAGCGGATTCACGTTCCTCGAGGCGCTCCATCACGGCGATCTCGATCTCTTCGAGGGCGAGCAGCCGTTTGCGGAGTGCGGCGAGTTCGGTGTCGAGCGCCTGGACGTCCTTGACCGAACTCGTCGTCTGCAGGCGTTCGTCGTCGCGCTTGATGCGCTTCTCGACGACCTCGACGTCGGACTCGATCCGGTTCAGTTCGAGACGAACGTCCTCGACTTCTCCGTGGAGAGTCGTGAGGTTCATCCGGGTCTTGTCCGCGGTTCCGGCGAGTGCGGTGAGTTCGGCGTGCTGGGCGAGCGCCCTGGTCTGGTGGTCGACCTGCTGGAGCCTGATGTCGAGAGCCTGGAGCCGGAGCAGTTCCTTCTGCTCGATGGGGGATGCCTTCACTTGAGTCCTGACCTTCACGGGTATTGAGTTCGACCGGCCCGGTGGCCGGATACTGTCGGTGGGGTTGTGCAGGTTACTGCACGATGACGAAGTCCCACGGGTCCGTGCGCAGATCGCTCACGTCCACCCGTAGTCCCGGAAAAGCGTTCCGCAACGCGTCGGCGGCGGTGTCGAGCCACAACCACTCGCTCGCCCAGTGTGACACGTCGATCAGCGCCGGTGTGTTTCCGTCGAGCAGCGCCTGTTCCCTCGCCTCGGAGGCCGGGTGATGACGGAGGTCGGCGGTGATGTAGACATCCGCGGCCAGCACGGACGGAACGCTGAGCAGGGAGTCCCCCGCTCCACCGCAGAGCGCGACAGAGCGAACCGGTGCGGTGTACTCCCCCGAGACGCGGATCCCGGAGGCTGTCGCGGGCAGGATCGTCGCGAGGCGCCGGGCGAGCTGGCCGAGTGTGGTCGGAGTCCCGAGCAGCCCGACCCGCCCGATACCGGTCCCTGGCACGGTTCCCGCGGTGATCGGCTGGGCGTCCACGAGTCCGAGTCGCGACGCGAGGACGTCGGAGACACCGTCGACGACGACATCCGCGTTCGTGTGCGCGGCGAGGAGTGCGCAGTCCGACCGGATCAACCTGGCCAGGAGGGCACCCTTGTACCGGTCCTCTGCGATGGACGTGACTCCGCGAAGAAGGAGCGGATGGTGGACGAGAAGGAGGTCGGCACCGACCTCGATCGCCTCATCGACGGTCGCGGAGACGGCGTCGACCGCGAGGAGGACGGAATCGACCCGGTTCGACGGGTCGCCGCTCACGAGTCCGGGTGCATCCCACGTCTCCGCACCCGACAACGGCCAGAGCTCGTGGACGGTCCGGGTGATCTCTGCGAGCGAATAGGACACCCCGTCAGCCTACCCGTGCGCTACGCCGGCCATTCTCAGGGCGCCGACTCGCAGGCGCCGGTCTCACGACACCCACCCGGCGACCCGTGGACTCACCCCGCGGACGCCGGGGTCCTGGCGTTCTCCTGCCTGCGGATCGCCGGAATGCCCGCGAGGAGGGGTGTCGCGAGGCCCAGGGCGAAGACGATCAGGACGCCGGGGTTCGTCGCCGCGAATTCCCCGCCGGGGTCGATGCCGAGTGGTTCAAAGAGGTATCCCTGCCAGGCCGACCAGCCCTCCCCCGGGACGAGAAGCCCCCAGCCGACCACGCTGAAGACGACGAAGGCGGCCAGATTGACCCAGCGCACGTCCGCATACGCTCCACCGCGCTTCAGGAGGCTGCGGGTGTCGTACCGATTGGCGCGCACGAACGTCTCGGCGGAGAACAGCCCCGACCAGGCCGCGACCGGGATCGCGAGGGTCAGTGGCACGGTGAGGAACGCCGCCCGGACACCCAACCCACCGGACGGCAGGAGGAGCAGTGCCGCGCCCATCGCCGTGAGAGCGACTCCCGCGGCCCGAGGGAGCCCGGAGGACAGCGCCGCGGCCGCCAGGCCGCCCGAGTACAACGTCAGGATCAGTGCGGAGAGCACGGTGACCGTTCCGAGCAGAAGCAACGGCCATTCGAGACCGGCGGGCAGGAGCGCGGCGAGCGTTCCGACCGGGTCGACGGCGAGGTCTGCTCCCCGCTGGCCCTGGGACGAGACGAGCAGTGCCCCCCAGGAGGCGAGGACGAGGGCAGGTACCCCGACCCCCGCGAGGAGCCAGAGAACCGCATTCGATCCGGAACCGGACCTGCCCTGATAGCGTGCAAGGTCTGCGCCGCTCGACGCCCAGGCGAGTCCCAGGTAGGCGAACACGAGGGTGACCCCGCCGAACACCGTGAAACCGCTTCCATCCGGAACAGTGAGCGCCGAGCCCACGTCGACGAGTCCGGCCGAGAGCACCATCACCGCGATCACCAGGGCGGCACCTGCGACGGCGAGCACGGCCTGGACGGAGCGGATGAGCGCATAGCCGAAGAGCGCGACCACGGTCGCCACGATCAGGACCGCCAGCGCGGGGAGCGGAACGGACCCGTCCCTGGTTCCACCTGCCAGCGTCGGCGGCCTCGTTGCTGCGGTCACGGCCCGGCCCAGGATGGCGAGGAGCAGTGCGCCCCAGGCCATCCGGACAAGCAGGGCGAACACGGTGGGAACGACGTTTCCGATCACGCCGAACGTTGCCCGCGACAGCATGACCATCGACTGCCCGTTGCGCCGACCGGCCAGGGTTCCCAGGCCGAGCGGGATCAGGGAGAGCACGATGCCGAGCACGGTGACGAGTACGACCTGGCGGATGCTGAGTCCGAGGTAGGCGAGGCGCGCACCGACCGCGACGCTGACGACGGATGCCATGACCGCGAACCAGAGACGGAAGACCCGGCTTCCGCGTCCGACCCGGTTCACCACCGGGGTCGGAGCCTGTGCGTAACGCTCGATCACGAGCCGCGGCTCCTCGGCGAGAGCGGCATCGACGAGGACGATTTCGTCGTCGCTGACCCGTGGACTCGCCACGGGCGCGGCCACCCCCGTCGGTACGTCGTCGGCGTCGTCGGGCAGGTCGTCGTCGACTCCGAAGCCGACGATCTCGGTCGCGGCCGTCCTCGGCGCGCTCCCGTCCAGTGGCGTGATTCCCAGTTCGATCACGGCCGGTGACTCCACCGTGAGCGCGTCGTCGTCAGCCGGGGAGGCGGGTTCGGGCGGAACGGGGCCGTCCTGCCCCCTCGGGTACCTGTCGGACATGCCCCGAGTGTAGCCAGATGCCCGAAATCGCGGCAGGTCTACCAGCCGAGGGTGCCCGGCTCCCCCTTGAACGGCCCGACGACCCGCGAGGTGATCCAACCGCCATAGAAGGATCCGGCCTGCGCGTGGACGACTTCACCGTCGACAGTGCAAAGATCCATCCGCCCCGGATACAGTGCGATCCGGCCCGCGAGCGATTCGAACCCAGGCTCGGGCTCAGGGTAGGTCCAGGCAGCGCCGACGGCACGAGCAGTGCCGGACACGACGGTCAGGTATGACGCGGTTCCCTTGTATTCGCACACCGATCGGCCGTCCGCCGGCACGAGAGAACCGGGGCGGAAGGCATCGCGGGGAAGGTAATACGCCGGAGGGTGGCTCGTCTCGAGCACGCGGACCGCGTTTTCGGTGCGCGCGATCTCGAGCCCACCGAAGCGGATCACCACTTCCTCGGAGACGGGCTCGACCCTGGGCGGGCGCGGGTAGTCCCACACCGATTCCTGGCCGGGACCGGGGACGACCCTGTCCCTGTGTGCGGATGTCATCGGGCCATAGTAGCCCGGCGGTCCGGCGGCGGGCTGGCAGTGCACCCCGGGCGTACACTGCGGGCATGACGGAGAACGTGATCGTTGCGATTGACGGCGGGCCGGCCAGTGCTGCAGCCCTGGATTGGGCGATCACCCGAGCGGTCGACCGCTCGTCCGCCGAATCGGACGCACAACCGATCGAGCTCGAACTCACGACCGTCGTCGAGCTGGGTTGGTCGCCGCACGACGTCGCCCTCAGCTTCCAGCCTGCCTACGAACGCGCGCTGGCCGCGGCGACCCATGAAGTGGAACGCCGGGCTCCGGGGTGCCGCAGGACGAGCTACATCCGACACGGTGTCCCCGTCGACGAGCTCGTCAGGGCATCCGCTTCTGCGGACCTGATGGTGATCGGCTCGAACAAGACCGGGCTCCTGACCGGCGCCGTCTACGGGACGCTCCCCCTCCGCCTCGCGGCGCACGCGCACTGCCCGGTCGTCGTCGTTCCGGCGACGTGGCGACCGCGGATCGGCCCTGTCGTCGTCGGGTTCGACGACGACCCCGCCGGCACGGAAGCCCTCGACTGGGCTGCCGACGAAGCGGTCAGGCTCGGGCGCGGACTCCGGATCGTGCACTCCTGGTCGATTCCGATGACGGTTGCGATCGACCTCGGCGCGACGGTGCCGTTCGAAGCGCTCCGCGAAGCCAATGCCGAAGCGCTCGCGATCACGGCCCAACGGGTGCGGGACGCCCGTCCAGGACTCGACGTCGTCGAGATCCTCGACACCGGGCCGGCCGCCCCTGCACTCGTCGATGCGTCCGCCGAGGCTGAACTGCTCGTGGTCGGCACGCACGGACGCGGCTCGGTCGGGAGCCTCATCCTGGGCTCGGTGAGCCACGACGTGCTGCTCAACCTGCCCTGCCCGATCGTGGTCATTCCGCGCCGAATCGACGGGACGTCGTCAAGCGGTCAGACGGGACGTCCTCAGTAGTCGAATTCGTCGAACTGGGGAGCATCGAGACCGTCGCCGGTCCAAGCACCCTGGGGCACCGCCATCGGAGCGAGCGCCTTCCTGCGCAGGCCCGCGGTGATGTCGGTATCGACGAGTTCGCGGAAACCTGTCGGGGACGTGACGCTCGTCAACTGGCTCGCCGCGCCGATCAGGAACTGGGCCCTCCCGACCTGACCGCTGTCGCCGATGACGGGAATGTCGACAACTTCGACCTGGCCTCGGGTACTCAGTCTCTCGGCATACTGCATGACAGCATCGGCAAGGTCACTCCCGGTTACGACGGATCCCCCTGCGTGGAATATGCGCTTCATCGTCTTCCCTCACTGGCTCAGTGAACTGTCCATGTGCAGCCAGGGTCCGGGGCGCAACCCCAGTATATGCAGAACCGGTTCAGAGGCGAAGGGTGCGATCGACGACGGCCGCGGATACTTCGGCGAGCGGCCTGTTGTGGCTCCTGGCGTAGTCACGGAGCATCGTGAACGCCTCGCTCATGTCGACGTCGTGCATGAACGCGATGACGCCCTTGGCCTGTTCGATCACGACGCGGCTGTTGAGCGCGTGCTGGAGCTGTGCGCGAGCGATGTCGCTCTCGCGGATCGCGCGTTCCTGCAGGATTCCGATCGTCGCCGTGTCCGCGAGGGCCTGAACGGTGCGCAGGTCCTCCGCGCCAAGGCCGCCGAGACGGTCCCAGAAAAGATTGAGTGAGCCGATGGTCGTCGCCCGCAGGTGCAGGGGAACGGCGTGCATCGAGAGGAATCCCTGTTCGAGTGCACCCGCACGGAAGAGGGGCCATTTCGGGGCGACGACGTCGAGGTCGGGAATGGCGACAGCGGCACCGGTCGTCACGCACTCGACGCAGGGACCGGCGCCCGCTCGCAGCTGGAGGATTTCGACCAGCCGGGTGCGCTCGTTGGTGGAGGCCACGACCTCGAAGTCTCCGTGACCGGCCGAGAGGATGATACCCACCGCGGACGCTCCGAAGAGGAGCGCGCACCGCTCGACGAGAGTCTGCAGGAGGTCGACGACGTCGTAGCCGACGACGAGCGTGTCGGCCAGCGTGACGAACGTCTCGACGAGCTGACCCTCCCGGGATTGTGTGACCATGTTGTAATCCTAAGGTGCGATAACCGTGGAGAAATCAATTTTCCGGGCGACCACATCGTGTGCGACGGACCGCACCGATCGTCCGTTTGAGAAAGCGTAACCACGGAGGAGCACCAATGCATCCGTGGCGGAGAGATTCAGCTGGGCAAGGATCATCCCCGTGGCCTGGTGGATCACGCGGCGCGAGAATCCCTCGGCTTCCGGTTGCGTCGGGGCGGCAGGGTTCGGTCCGCCGGCATCCAGTCGCTCCGGATCCTGTTCCACGGAGACGTGGTCTCGAAGCGCCCGGCGCAACACGACCCGGGCGACGATATCCGCGAGTTCCGTTGCGTCGGCGACGGCCTCCGGCGGCAACGGGCCGGCAACGGACGAGTAGAGGTCGACGGCGCCGATCTCGAGCGTTCCGATGACGAGAGGGAAGGCGAACAGTCCCCCGACGTCCGCGTCGTCGAGTGCCGCGCGAAACATCGGCCAGGCCGGATTCTGCTCGAGGCGGATGTCCGGCGAGAGGACCGGGCGCCGGGTCGCGAGCGCCCGCCAGCACGGTCCCTCGCCGAGATCGAATTGCAGTTCGTCGATCCGGGCGGCGAACGCGTCGCTCGCGCTGATCGTCTCGGTCCCGAAGGGCGCGCCGAGGGTGGAGATCGCTGCTCCATCGATGGGGAGCACTCTCAGGAACGGGGCGCAGAGCTCCGTGCCGGAGTCGTCCCAGGCTTCGAGTTCCCGGGCGGCAGTATCGAATGCCGCACGGCTAACGGGGGACACGGGCCGGGTCCTGTGCCCCGGGGGCATGCCTGTTGCGGCCGACCGGGACATCCACTCGCAGATCACTCCACAGGAGAGCCACTGGCACACACGACCTTTCGGCTCCCGGAGGAGCGACCGGTTCACACGGGAGTCCCGGCAGGACTCACCGAATTACCCCAAGCCTAACCCGTGAGACCAGATCCCGGTCAACCAGGGAATCACTCTCGGACACCCCGAGGTGCTGACCTACTGGTGGGCCCTACCGGGCTCGAACCGATGACATCCACGGTGTAAACGTGGCGCTCTACCAACTGAGCTAAAGGCCCCTGCGTATCGACTTCCGCCGGGGTTGAACCGACACCACTATACCGGTGGGAGCGGCGATCGGGTCACGCGGGCTGGAGTTCGCCGATCGCGGCACGGTATGCGTCGAGCGAACGCGCCTCGCCGGGAGCCGTGATGAAGCTCGCACGGATGATGCCGTCCGGGTCGATCAGGAAGGTTGCGCGGTTCGAGAAACCCTTCTCCTCGAGGAAGACGCCGTATTCCTTGGCGACGGCTCCATGCGGCCAGAAGTCGGCGAGGAGGTTGAATCCGTAGTTCTCCTGCTCTCCCCAGGCGCGCAGCGCGTGCCGGGAATCCACGGAAATACCCAGGAGTTCAACACCACTGTTCTCGAACAGGCTCAGGTTGTCGCGCAGGGTGCACAACTCGCCACTGCAGATTCCCGAGAACGCGAGAGGGAAGAAGACCAATGCCACCGACTTGTCACCGCGATACTGGCTGAGCTGGATGTGCTCGCCGTACTGGTTGACCAATTCGAAGTCGGGTGCCTGGGTGTCATTCTCCAGAGCCATAGTGCGTCCTTTCCTGCGTCAGCCACCAGTGGCAAGCGCCGGAACAGCCTAGCCCCGGGGATGGGGGAAACCTAGACAATTCTTTCGCTGACAGCGTTCGTCGCGTACCGGCCGCGCGTGCGCGGCACACAGCTGGAATCTGTAGGCTGGCGTGGTGCCAGCGGTCCACAGGGACCGCTTTGCGGCACGCCTAACCAGGCACGGTCGCGTATCACACGACCTGCCCGATAGAGAGAGGTCGACTGTGACTGTCAACGACCAGGACCCATACTCGGTGAACAGCACGGATGCGGATCCGGAAGAGACGAAAGAGTGGTCCGAATCTCTGGACGCACTCGTGGCCGCCCAGGGACACGAGCGCGGCCGCGAGATCATGCTGAGCCTGCTCAAACGATCCAAGGAGCTGCACCTGGGCGTCCCCATGGTGCCCACCACCGACTACATCAACACGATCGCGGCCGGCAACGAGCCGGACTTCCCCGGCGACGAAGACATCGAGCGCCGCTACCGCGCCTGGATCCGCTGGAACGCAGCCGTGCTCGTGCACCGCGCACAGCGACCCGGGATCTCCGTCGGCGGACACATCTCGACATACGCCTCATCCGCCGCCCTCTATGAGGTCGGCTTCAACCACTTCTTCCGCGGCCAGGACCACCCGGGTGGCGGAGACCAGATCTTCATCCAGGGCCACGCCTCCCCCGGCACCTACGCCCGGGCATTCCTCGAGGGCCGCCTGAGCGCGAACCAGCTCGACGGCTTCCGCCAGGAGAAGTCGCACGCGCCGCAGGGACTGTCGTCCTACCCGCACCCGCGCCTGATGCCGGAGTTCTGGCAGTTCCCGACGGTGTCGATGGGCCTCGGTCCGATCAACGCCATCTACCAGGCGCAGACCAACCGGTACCTCACCAACCGCGGAATCAAGGACGCCAGCGACCAGCAGGTCTGGGCGTTCCTCGGCGACGGTGAGATGGACGAGGTCGAAAGCCGCGGCCAGCTCCAGGTCGCCGCGAACGAGGGTCTCGACAACCTCAACTTCATCATCAACTGCAACCTGCAGCGCCTCGATGGACCCGTCCGCGGAAACGGAAAGATCATCCAGGAGCTCGAGAGCTTCTTCCGCGGTGCCGGCTGGAACGTCATCAAGGTCGTCTGGGGCCGCGAGTGGGACGACCTCCTGTCCCGCGACGTCGACGGCGCCCTGCTCAACCTGATGAACGTCACCCCCGACGGCGACTACCAGACGTACAAGGCCGAGAGCGGCGCATACGTTCGCGAGAACTTCTTCGGCCGCGACCCGCGCGCCCTGAAGCTCGTCGAGGGCTACACCGACGACGAGATCTGGAACCTCAAGCGTGGCGGCCACGACTACCGCAAGGTCTACGCAGCGTTCAAGGCCGCGTCGGAGCACAAGGGCCAGCCGACCGTCATCCTCGCGAAGACCGTCAAGGGCTACGCCCTCGGCCCGAGCTTCGAGGGTCGCAACGCGACCCACCAGATGAAGAAGTTCACCCTCGAGAACCTGAAGACCTTCCGTGACAGCACGCACATGCCGATCACGGATGCCCAGCTCGAGGAGAACCCCTACCTCCCGCCGTACTACCGTCCGGACGAGAACGACGAGGCGATCCAGTACCTGCACGAACGCCGCCGCGCCCTCGGCGGCTACGTGCCGGAACGCCGGAGCAAGTACACCCAGGTCAACCTCCCGCAGGACTCGACGTACGCGCCGACCCTGAAAGGCTCCGGCACGCAGGAGATCGCCACGACGATGGCGTTCGTCCGTCTGCTCAAGGAGCTCCTGCGCGCCAAGGACTTCGGAAACCGCATCGTCCCGATCATCCCCGACGAGGCCCGCACCTTCGGAATCGACGCGTTCTTCCCGAACGCCAAGATCTACAACCCGAACGGCCAGCAGTACACGTCCGTCGACCACGCCCAGCTGCTCGCGTACAAGGAGAGCCCGCAGGGCCAGATCCTGCACGTCGGCATCAACGAGGCCGGCGCGATGGCCGCGTTCACGAACGTCGGGACCACCTACGCCACCCAGGGCGAGCCGCTCATCCCGATCTACGTGTTCTACTCGATGTTCGGATTCCAGCGCACCGGCGACGCCATGTGGGCCGCCGGCGACCAGATGGCCCGCGGCTTCATGATCGGAGCCACCGCGGGTCGCACGACCCTGACCGGTGAGGGACTGCAGCACGCCGACGGCCACTCGCCGCTCCTCGCATCCACCAACCCTGCCGTCGTGTCCTACGACCCGGCGTACGGGTACGAGATCGCGCACATCGTGCGTTCCGGTCTCGAGCGGATGTACGGCGGCCTGCACGACGACCCGAACGTCATGTACTACATCACCGTGTACAACGAGCCGGCCGTGCAGCCGGCCGAGCCCGACGAGGTCGACGTCGACGGCATCGTGCACGGCATCCACCGGATCAACCACTCGCAGGTCACCGGACCGAAGGCGCAGCTCCTGGCCTCCGGTGTCGCCGTGCCGTGGGCGCTCGAGGCGCAGGCCCTGCTCGCCTCCGACTGGGGAGTCTCGGCCGATGTCTGGTCCGTCACGTCCTGGGCCGAACTGCGCCGCGACGGCATGCGGGCGGAGGAGCACAACTTCCTCAACCCCGACCAGGGCCCGCAGGTGCCGTACGTCACGAAGAAGCTCGCCGGAGCTGCCGGCCCGTTCATCGCGGTCAGCGACTTCATGCACGCCGTGCCCGACCAGATCCGCCAGTTCATCCCCGGTGATTTCGCCACCCTCGGCGCGGACGGCTTCGGCTTCTCGGACACCCGCCCTGCCGCCCGTCGGTTCTTCAAGATCGACGGACCGTCCATGGTCGTCCGCACCCTCGAGATGCTCGCCCGTCGCGGCGAGATCGACAGGGCGGTCGTCGGCCAGGCCATCGAGAAGTACCAGCTGCACGACGTGACCGCGGGCACAACGGGCTCCGCCGGGGGCGAGAGCTAACCCGACCGTGGCCCCGGCACCGAAGACGAAGGAGCAGACGCTCGCCTGGTTGCGCACCATCTCAGGGGAGCTGTCCACGGCGACCCTGAAACGACTCGAGGACACGCTGCCCTGGTACGGCGATATGCCGCCAGGACGGCGGTCCTCGGTCGGGCTGGTGGCCCAGGCGGGCATCACGTCCTTCATCGCGTGGTTCGACGACCCGAAATCCACTCCGTGGATCGCGGCCGACGTCTTCGGTGCCGCCCCGCGGGAGCTGTTGCGCTCGGTGAGCCTGCAGCAGACCCTCCAGCTCATCCGGGTCTCCGTCGAGGTCGTCGAGGAACGCGTCAAGGACGGCGGCGAGATCCTCCGCGAGGCGATCCTGCTCTACTCCCGCGAGATCGCCTTCGGAGCTGCGGATGTCTACGCGCGCGCCGCCGAGGCACGCGGGCTCTGGGACGTGCGGCTCGAGGCCCTCGTGGTCGACTCGATCCTCAGCGGCGAGTACGACGACGAACTGCCGAGCCGGATCGCCGCACTCGGCTGGCACGGCCACGGCGAGGTCTGCGTGCTCGTCGGCACCACCCCGAAGATGCTCGATGTCGACCAGCTGCGCCGCTCCGCGCGGCACATGGCCGCCGACGTGCTGATCGGGGTGCAGGGAAACCGGCTTGTTCTCGTGATCGGTCGCGCGCACCCCGCCTCAGCGGACTCCGAGGACACCGTCGGGACGGCATCCGCCCTCACCTTCATGGAGATCGCGGTGCAACTGGAGCCGAGCTTCGGTGCGGGGCACCTCGTGCTCGGACACGAAGTACCGAACCTCGTCGACGCCTCCAAGAGTGCGAAGGCGGCCCTGGCCGGCTTCGCGGTCGCCCGGTCCTGGCGGAACGCGCCGCGCCCCGTCCAGGCGGACGACCTGCTCCCGGAGCGCGCCCTCGCGGGCGACCCGCTCGCCCGCGCCACGCTCATCCACCGCATCTACCGGCCGCTGCAGGCGCACTCGACCGAACTGCTCACCACCCTGTGGTGCTACCTCGACAACGGCCGCTCGCTCGAAGCGACCGCCCGGGAGCTCTTCGTGCACCCCAACACCGTGCGCTACCGCCTGAAGCGTGTCTCCGAGGTCATCGGCTACGACGCGACGGGCGCCCGTGAGGCACTCATCCTGCAGTCCGCGCTCATCCTCGGATCGATCAGCGACCACGACGGCTCCACCCGCCGACGCTGACACCCCTCGTTTGCCCGGTTTCTGCGGGAACCCACAAACGTTTTTCGGATACTTGGTCGATCATCGACACTCCGCGGCGAATTGACCTTGGGAGACTAGGGGAATGATTGTTGTCGTCTGTCCCGGACAGGGCTCGCAAACCCCCGGTTTCCTCGTCCCCTGGCTTGAAGACCCCGCTTTTGCGGCCGGACTCGACGCGATGTCCGCCGCGAGCGGACTCGACCTCGTCGCCCACGGGACGGTCAGCGACGCCGACACAATCCGAGACACGGCCGTCGCCCAACCCCTGATCGTCGCCGCCGGCATCCTCACCATGCGTACGCTCTTCGCCGCCGGACGCGGCGACCGCATCGCGGGAATCGCGGGGCACTCGGTCGGCGAGATCACCGCAGCAGCCGGGGCGGGCATCCTGAACGATGCCGACGCCCTCGGGTTCGTGCGGGAACGCGGCGCGGCGATGGCAGAGGCCGCAGCCCTCGAACCGTCCGGGATGAGCGCCGTGCTCGGCGGCGACGAAGCCGAGCTTCTCGCCCTCCTCACCGAACTCGGCCTCGAACCGGCCAACTTCAACGGTGGCGGCCAGGTCGTCGTCGCCGGCGCGATCGACGCACTCGCCCGTCTCGCCGCCGCTCCGCCTGCCCGTTCGCGTGTCATCCCCCTTCAGGTCGCCGGTGCATTCCACACCCGGTATATGCAGCCTGCCGTCGCCTCGCTCGCCGCGGTCGCCGCGCGTCTCATCCCCTCGAACCCGACCCTGCCGATCTGGACGAACCGGGACGGCAGCCAGGTCGCCGACGGCGCGCGGTTCGTCGGATATCTCGTCGACCAGGTCTCCTCGCCGGTACGGTGGGACATGTGCATGCAGTCTTTCGAGGCCGCCGGCGTCACCGGAATCATCGAGATCGCGCCAGCCGGCGCCCTCGTCGGCCTTGCGAAGCGTGCACTCAAAGGCGTACCCAGCGTCGCGATCAAGACCCCGGACGATTTGCCCGCCGCGTTTGCACTGATCGACCAGCAGTAAGCCCGACGGAAAGAGACCATGACCAAGCCCACACTCCAGCAGTCGCACGGCCCCGCGTTCACGCGCATCCTGTCGGTCGGTGCCGCCCGCGGTGACCTGACCGTTCCCAACGACGACCTGGTCGGTCCGATCGACTCGTCCGACGAGTGGATCCAGCAGCGTACCGGCATCATCAGCCGCGTCAGGGCCAGCAAGGACGTCCAGGCCGTCGACCTCGCCGTCGTTGCCGCCACCGAGGCCATCGAGAAGTCCGGCATCGACCCGACCCTGATCGACGCCGTCATCGTCGCCACCATCAGCAACGGCCGCCAGACCCCGTCGATGGCCGCCGTCCTCGCCGACAAGGTCGGCGCCAACCCGGCCGCTGCCTACGACATCAACGCCGCCTGTGCCGGTTACGCATATGCCGTGGCCCAGGCCGACGCCCTCATCCGCACCGGTGTCGCTCACTACGCGCTCGTCGTCGGGGCCGAAAAGCTCTCCGACCTCGTTGACCCGACCGACCGCAGCATCTCGTTCCTCCTCGGCGACGGCGCAGGCGCCGTCGTGATCGGTCCGAGCGACTACCCCGGTATCTCGAGCACCGTCTGGGGGTCCGACGGTTCCAAGGCCGGCGCGATCCAGATGAATCACACCCTGCAGGAATACCACCGCGGTGAATCCGAGTGGCCCACGCTCCGCCAGGAGGGCCAGACAGTCTTCCGCTGGGCGGTCTGGGACATGGCCAAGGTCGCCAAGCAGGCCCTCGAGGCCGCCGGCGTGACCAGTGCCGACCTCGCGGCCTTCATCCCGCACCAGGCCAACATGCGCATCATCGACGAGTTCGCGAAGCTGCTCAAGCTCCCGGAGTCCGTCGTCATCGCGCGCGATATCGCCACAACGGGGAACACCTCGTCGGCGTCGATCCCGATCGCCACGCACACCCTGCTTGCCGAACACCCTGAGCTCAGTGGCGGTCTCGCCCTGCAGATCGGCTTCGGAGCCGGACTGGTGTTCGGCGCGCAGGTTGTCGTGCTCCCGTAGTTTTCCCGTACCGCCTCTAAACTGAATCTCGGTCATACGAGACACCCCAAGGAGAAAAAAATGGCATTGTCCACCGAAGAAGTACTGTCCGGCCTCGCTGAGCTCATCAATGATGAGACCGGCATTGCGGCTGACACGGTTGAGATGGGTAAGTCGTTCACCGACGACCTCGACATCGATTCCATCTCGATGATGACCATTGTCGTCAACGCAGAAGAGAAGTTCGACGTGAAGATCCCCGACGAAGAGGTCAAGAACCTTAAGACCGTCGGCGACGCCGTCGACTTCATCGTCAAGGCCCAGGACTAAAACTAACGAGCCCAGGCCGGCCGGCATCGCCGACCGGCCTGGTCTGTGGGCTCCGCCCGCCGTTTTGATGTACCACGGAGAGTTGCATATGACCAAGAAGATCGTTATCACCGGAATCGGTGCGACCTCCCCTCTCGGAGGCACTGCCGCCGAGACCTGGGCTGCGCTGTTGAACGGCGAGTCCGGCGCCACAACCCTCGAGCAGGAATGGGTCGCACGCACCCAGCTGCCGATCACCTTCGCCGCGCAGGCGCGGGTCCCCGCCAGCGAGGTCCTCGCCAGGCACGAGATCAAGCGTCTCGACCCCTCGAGCCAGTTCGCGCTGATCGCCGGCCGCGAGGCCTGGGCGGATGCCGGATCTCCCGAGGTCGAAGCCGACCGGCTCGCCGTCGACTGGGCCACCGGCATCGGCGGCGTGTGGACCCTCCTCGACGCCTGGGACACCCTGCGCGAACGCGGCCCACGCCGCGTGCTGCCGATGACCGTCCCGATGCTGATGCCGAACGGTCCCGCCGCGGCAATCGGCATGGACCTGCACGCCCGCGCCGGTATCACGACCGTCGTCTCCGCCTGCGCGTCGAGCACCGAGTCCCTCGTCAACGCCTATGACCGGCTGCAGGCCGGCCGCGCGGACGTCGTCATCGCCGGTGGCTCGGAAGCCGCGATCCACCCACTGCCGATCGCGTCGTTCGCGGCGATGCAGGCGTTGTCCAAGCGGAACGACGACCCGGCCCATGCCTCACGCCCGTACGACGTGTCACGCGACGGCTTCGTGCTCGGCGAGGGTGCAGCAGCACTCGTCGTCGAAACCGAAGAACACGCCAAGGCCCGCGGTGCGCACATCTACGCCGAACTGCTCGGCGGTGCCGTCACGAGTGACGCGTACCACATCACGGCTCCCGATCCCGAGGGATCGGCGGCCGCCCGGGCCATGGTCACCGCCATCCGCAACGCGGGTGCCGATCTCAGTGATGTCGCCCACATCAATGCGCATGCGACAAGCACGCCAGTCGGGGACATCGCTGAGTACAACGCACTCCGTCGCGTGTTCGGCGACCTGCTCGAGGGCATCCCCGTTTCCGCGACGAAGGCATCCACCGGGCACCTGCTCGGTGGTGCAGGTGCGATCGAGGCGTTCTTCACCGTGATGGCGCTCTCGACGCGGACCGCCCCGCCGACGATCAACCTCGTCGAGCAGGACCCGGCCATTCCGCTCGACGTCGTGACCTCACCGCGCACCCTGCCCGGCGGCAACCTGCTCGCGATCAGCAACTCGTTCGGATTCGGCGGCCACAACGCCGTCGTGGCCTTCCGCTCGGTCTAGTCGACAAGCTCGGTCCCTTCGGACGTCTATCAGTAACAGGCTCGACCCCCCGGGGTCGGGCCTGTTCTCGTTTCCGCCTTTTCTCGTTTCCGCCAGGTGTCTCCTTGGCCTTGTGCGAATGAGGACTGTCAGCCGACCTTGTGCAGCCAGACCACGGAATTGAAGTCGCTCGCGTGCCTGAAGGGTTCGAGTTCGTCGTCCCAGGCCTGCCCGAGGGCGAGGCGCAGTTCGCGATGCAGTTCGACGGCGTTCGCGCCGGCGGATTCCATGGCGTAGCGAATCCGGTCTTCCGGGATCACGATGTTCCCGACGGTGTCGGTCTGGGCGAAGAAAATGCCGAGCTCCGGCGTGTGCAGCCACCGCCCGCCATCGACGCCGAACCCGGCGTCCTCGGTCACTTCGAAGCGCAAGTGGTCCCATCCGAGCAGCGCGGATGCGAGGCACGCGCCGGTCCCTGGTGCGCCCTCCCAGTGGTATTCGGCGCGCTGGGAACCCGTGAGCACCGGCTGATCGGACCAGTCGAAGTTGACGGCCTCGCCGAGGGCGCGACCGACCGCCCACTCCACATGCGGGCTGAGTGCCCGTGGCGACGAATGCACCAAAAGCACCCCTCGCGCAGTTGGTGGCCGGCGCGCAGGTATTGCTGTCATCGATTTTCTCCGTTCTGTGAGATGCGTCTTCCCCAACGACCTCAGAACTGCGGATTCAATACGATGCAAGCGAGTGTGAACTTGTCGCTACGACGGAATTGCTGCCGTCTCCTTGGATTATGCCTCAGCCGCCTGTGGGTATTCAAGGAAGATCGGGTTATTTGATCCCACCAGTTCAACCGGTTCCCGCGCGTTTTCCCGTGGACCGGTTCGCTATACTCGGTATAGCTATCTCTCGCTTCGGAGGCCCGGTGTCGGTACGCAGTTGTCTGCTTGTGATCCTGTCGATCGGTCCGGCATACGGATTCCAGCTTCACGCTGAACTCAGTTCCCGTACGGCCGGTCGCCGGAACGTGAACGCCGGCCAGGTCTACGGCACTCTCGAGCGACTCGTGAAACAGGGAGTCGTGGAATCGGCAGGGACCACTGACGACGGACTCCCCCTGTACCGGGCGACCTCGTCCGGATTGAGCGAAGCATCTGCCTGGCTGACCGCGACGGAGAGCGCCGTCGGCGAGGAGTGGAACGACCTCGTCGACCGGGTGCTGCTCGCGTCGTCACTCCGTGATACGGACGTTCTCGGCATCATCGCCCGCTATCGCACGCACTGGGAGTCCGACCTTGCGGACTCCGGTCCCGGCGCAGGAAGCGACAACACCGTCGCCGGGGCGCACGGCGGGGAGCTCCGGCCGGGCGCCGGGCAGGACCTGCTCGGCGCGGGGGCGCGGCATGCCCTCGCGACCGCGGCACTGGCCTGGCTCGAGAGCACGGAGCGCACGCTGGCCGCCGCCCCAGGCGAGTTCGGGCACGGTCTCAATCTTCAGAAGCCACGGCGCGGCCGGCGGCCGGCGGTGGCGGCATAGCTCGATCACGGCGTCCAGTCCGGAAGAAGTATGAGACGCAGCCCGTGGACGATGCAGCCCGTGGACGACTTCGCCGAAAGTCGAGACGATCGGTTCAGTCGTGCAGCGGCGTGCCGTCCGCGGCCAGGACCATGCGCTCGCCGGCCTCGATCGGGATGGTGAGTCGGTTCTGGGCAGGTGCGATCGGGCAGTTGAAGTTGTAGCTGAAGGCGCACGGCGGCAGGTAGGCCCGGTTGAAGTCGAGGCGAATCGTTCCGTCGCCCTCCGGTGAGACGCGCAGGAATCGGCCGACGCTGTAGGTGCTGACCCCGTTGGTCGCGTCGGCGAACACGAGGAGCAGGCTCGGCCCGTCCTCGAAGGCAACGAGGTTGTAGTCGATGCCATCCCTGGTGAAGGTGATCTCGCCGGGCAGGGCGCGCTGGCGGGTCCGTCCCTCATCCTGCAGGTGTGCGATGCTGACCTCACCCCGCCCGGGGATCGGCGTGAACGTCGCCTCGACCACCCAGCCCGGATCGTAGGGGAATGCATCGATCCGGCCGAAATCGCGGATTCCCTCGGAGGCGGCGTCCCAGACCCGGAGGGCATACCCGCCGTCTTCGCCGGCGATCACCGTTCCCGTGAGCGTGTCGCTGAAACGGATGCTCGAGGGCTGCATCGCGTCGAGTCCGGCCACGAGCACCGATCCGTCGACCACGTCACCGTCGACGGTGATCCCCTCGCTCGCTGCCGCTGTCAGCGCGAGCCCGGACACCCCAGCGGGGAGCGGCGCCCAGAGCCCGGGGACGCCCCAGACCGGCTGGCCGACCGCGGGGTCACCGGTGATCCACTGGGTGTTCACGAGGGCGAGGTTGCCGCGCGGGCCGACGACCGCGCGGGAGCGTGCGTCCCGGAATTCGGCGAGCCGTGCGAGTGCGGCGTCCGTCCGGTCCTGGTCTGTGCTGCCCTGGGCGTCGTTGCCTTGGAATGCGCCGCCCTGGTCTGCGCTGCCCTGCTCTACCTGCTGTGTCATGCCTGCGCCATCCCGTCGTGTGAGTGTCTTCAGTGCAACGGTCACGGGCCCGGGTTTATTGCCGCGGCGGGCGCTATTTCGCGTCGCCGTAGTTGTCGACGGTGGCGACGGTCAGCAAGAAGTCGACAGGGAAGGTGCCGAACAGGTGCCTCCCCGCCGTGGCCGCGGCATCTTCGACAATGGTCGCGACCCTGGCCGCCAGATGCTCCGGGGTATGCACGATGACCTCGTCGTGGAGGAAGAACACCAGGTGCGGGATATCGGCGAACACGACACCGCCCCGACCGGAACGGGACCCGGAAGAAGACCCGGAAGGAGCCCGGGAAGGAGACCGGGAAGGAGACCGGGGCTCCAACCCGGATCCGGCATCTGCGCCGACGTCCGACGCCAGTTTCCGGAGTTCCCGCCGGATTTCCGCCATCCAGCACAACGCCCACTCGGCCGCACTCCCCTGCACCACGAAGTTGCGCGTGAAACGACCCCAGTCCCTGGCCTGGGTGCGCGCCCTCCGCTCATCGGCATCGCCGGCTCCCTCCGACGAAGCCAGAGACTGCGCGGCATACCACTCTTCTCCGGGAGGCGGCGAGGACCGGCCCAGCCTGGTCGTGACCTGGTCGCCGCGCTCGCCTGCGCGCGCGGCTGTCTCGGTCAACGCGAGTGCCCGCGGATACGCCCGCGCGAGCCGGGGCAGCAACCGCCCGCTCTCCCCCGTCGTCGCACCGTACATCGCGCCGAGCATGGCCACCTTGGCGTGGGCGCGGGTCTCGACGACGCCGCTCGCGACGATGCCGGCGTAGAGGTCCGTGCCACGGCCGGCATCCGCCATGGCCGTGTCGCTCGAGAGCGCCGCGAGGATGCGCGGTTCCAGCTGGGCGGCATCCGCGACGACGAGCTTCCAGCCCGAGTCCGCGACAACAGCACCGCGCACCTGCTTGGGCAGTTGCAGGGCTCCCCCGCCCCGGGTCGCCCACCGGCCGGTCACGACGCCGCCCGGCAGGTACTCCGGGTGGAAGCGACCGTCGACGATCCAGGTGTCCATCCAGTACCAGCCGTTGGCGCTCAGCAGCCGGGCGAGCTTCTTGTACTCGAGCAGGGGCTCGATCACGGGATGGTCGAGCTCCTTGAGTTCCCAGGCCCGGGTCGAGGTCACGGCGAGTCCGGCCCGGCGCAGGGCGCGGGTGAGCTCGGGCGGGGAGTCCGGGTTGACGAGGGGGTCTCCGAGTGCCAGGCGGATGCGTCCGACCAGTTTTTCGAGGAGCGCCGGCCGGATCCCGGGGCCGACCCTCGGACCGAGGACCCTGGTCAGCAGCTCGTCGTGCACGTCGGTGCGCCAGGGCAGTCCGGCGAAGCGCATCTCGGCGGCGATGAGCGCGCCGGCGGACTCCGCGGCGAGCAGCAGGCGCAGCCGCCCCGGCTCCTCGCTCTCGGCGACGGCCGTGAGCTGGCGCCGGAACTCGGCACCGGCGTCCGTGAAGCCCGCGTCCGCTTCTCCGGCGGGATCGATGTCCTCTCCGAGCAGTTCGAAAAGCGTGGCTCCGGGATCGCGGGTCTCCGCGACGATGGCGAGGGCGGCATCCCACCGGCTCGGTGCCGCCGTTGCGAGGTCGCTCGCGGCGGTGAGGACGGAGTGGCGCAGGATCGCGTGGCAGAGCCGCAGGTCGTGGGCACGTTCGACGCGGACGCCGGCCTCGAGCAGGACCGGGTAGATGCTCGCGGTGTCCTCCCAGAGCCAGCGCGGCGACCCGGGTTCCTCCTGGAGCACATACCCGGGGAAGTCGTCCGCCGACACCGGGCGGGCGGCACCGAGAGTCACACCCCCGGCGTTCAGCACCTCGACGAGGAACTCCCCGTTCCCCCTTCGACCGACCAGTATGTACACGCCTTCCATTCTGCCAGCGCGCACCGACGACCCTCGCTGCGACGAGCGACCGCGCACATTGCACGGGAGCGCGCACCAGCGCAGAGAAACCGTTAGGTTCCGCCGGTGCGCCGTATGGATACCGTGAGGACCCCATTCTCCGCCCCGAATCCGGCGTAATCCTGTGGAGTACCCCGGTTCCGACCCCGGGATACCCGCGCCTGCACCGGCGCGGTCACCGTGTGGATGGAGTTCTCCTGTGCCCGACCTCGTGCTTGACATCGTCTACGTTCTCGGCGTGATCGCCGTATTCGCCCTGATCGGCCTCGTGGCCAAGGGAGTCGAGAAACTGTGATCGTCTTCGACCTGCTCGGCGCCCTCCTCGCCGTCGCGGCCCTGGCCTACCTCGTGCTCGCGCTCGTGAAGCCGGAAAGGTTCTGATGGACCTCTGGTTCGCCGTTCTCCAGGCGCTCACCCTTGCGCTTGTCCTCGCCCTCATCTATCGCCCCCTGGGCGACTACATGGCGGCGTTCTACCAGTCGTCGCGTGACAACCGGGTCGAGCGCGGCTTCTATCGCCTGGTCGGGGTCAATCCCCGGTCGCAGCAGACCTGGCAGTCCTACCTGCGCAGCGTGCTCGCCTTTTCCCTCATCGGCGTGCTTTTCGTCTACGTCATTCAGCGAGCCCAGGCGGTACTGCCCTATTCCCTGGGCTTTCCGGCCATCCCGTCGGGCCTGTCGTTCAACACGGCCGTCTCATTCGTGACCAACACGAACTGGCAGTCCTATTCACCCGACGTGACCATGGGCTATTCGGTGCAGATGCTCGGCCTCGCCGTGCAGAACTTCGTATCCGCCGCGGTCGGCATCGCCGTTGCGATCGCCCTGGTGCGCGGTTTCGCTCAGCGCCGGACCGGCACGATCGGCAATTTCTGGGTCGACCTGACCCGCGGGGTACTGCGCCTGCTGCTCCCTGTGGCGATTCTCGCCGCGCTCGTCCTCCTCGCCGGCGGCGTCATCCAGAACCTCACCGGCTTCACGGACGTCACCACGATCACGGGCGCCACCCAGTCCATACCGGGCGGGCCGGTGGCCTCGCAGGAGGCGATCAAGATGTTCGGCACGAACGGCGGCGGATTCTTCAACGCGAACTCGGCGCATCCGTTCGAAAACCCGACCGCGTGGACGAGCATGTTCCAGATCGTTCTCATGCTCGCGATCCCGTTCAGCCTGCCCCGCACCTTCGGCACGATCGTCGGCGACAAACGACAGGGCTATGCCATTCTCGGAGCGATGGCCGCCATCTTCGTGGTCTCCCTCACCGCGCTCACCCTCTTCGAGCTCGGCGGTGCCGGAACGGCCCCACTCGCAGCGGGTGGCGCCATGGAGGGCAAGGAACAGCGCTTCGGCATTATCGGGTCCGCCCTCTTCGGGACGGCGTCGACCCTCACCTCGACCGGTGCCGTGAACTCGATGCACGACTCCTTCACGGCCCTCGGGGGCCTGATGCCGATGCTCAACATGATGCTCGGCGAGGTCGCCCCCGGCGGCACGGGGTCCGGGCTCTACGGAATGCTCATCCTCGCCGTGATCACGGTCTTCATCGCCGGCCTGCTCGTCGGCCGCACTCCCGAATACCTCGGCAAGAAGATCGGCCCGCGCGAGATCAAGATCGCCAGCCTCTACATCCTGGTGACCCCGACCCTCGTCCTCGCCGGAACGGCCCTGAGTTTCGCGATCCCCGCCGTGCGAGCGGATGTCGAGGGCACCTCCATCTGGAACCCCGGGCTGCACGGTCTCTCCGAAGTGCTCTACGCCTTCACCTCCGCGGCCAACAACAATGGTTCCGCCTTTGCGGGACTGACGGCCAACACGCCGTGGTTCAACACGGCGCTGGGCGTTGCCATGCTCCTCGGCCGTTTCCTGCCGATCGTCCTCGTGCTCGCCCTCGCCGGAGCCCTCTCCGCCCAGGACACCGTTCCTGCGACGCGCGGCACCCTGCCGACCCACCGCATGCAGTTCGTCGGGCTGCTCGTCGGCGTGACGGTCATCATCACGGCGCTCACGTACTTCCCGGTGCTCGCGCTGGGTCCGCTCGCGGAAGGGCTGCAGTAGCCATGACCACCGCCTCCGGCACCCAGGCTCCCCCGTTCCTCTCCTTGTCACCACTCACGCCGGACTCCCCGACAGAAGGGCAGCAGTAATCATGTCGACAGTCACCGAAGCATCCACCTCTCCACGGGGCGAGGGCCGAGCGCCCGCTGGAGAACATCCGCGGAAACGCGCATCGAGCGCGATCAACCTTGCCCAGCTCGTCGCTGCACTCCCGATGGCGGCGCGCAAGCTCGACCCCCGGCTGATGTGGCGGAACCCCGTCATGTTCATCGTCGAGGTCGGTGCCGCGCTCACCACGCTGCTCGCGATCGTCGAACCCTTCCTCGGCGGACCGGCCCGTTCGGGCGGCGGCGACGTACCGGCGAGTTTCACCGTCGGCATCGCATTCTGGCTCTGGCTCACCGTGATCTTCGCGAACCTCGCGGAAGCCGTCGCCGAGGGCCGCGGCAAGGCGCAGGCCGACAGCCTCCGCCAGACCCGAACCAGCACGATCGCCAACCTCGTGGCCGGCTACGACGAGGCAGCGGATGCCGCGGCCGAACGGGCCACCGTCTCCGCCGTCTCCTCCGCCGACCTGACACTGGGCGATACCGTGATCGTGACCGCCGGGGAGCTCGTCCCCGGAGACGGCGACATCGTCTGGGGCATCGCGTCGATCGACGAGTCCGCGATCACCGGTGAATCCGCACCCGTCGTTCGTGAGTCCGGCGGCGACCGGAGCGCCGTCACCGGCGGCACCCGGGTGCTCTCCGACCGGATCGTCGTCCGCATCACGAGCAAGCCGGGCGAGACCTTCGTCGACCGCATGATCGCCCTTGTCGAGGGCGCCTCCCGGCAGAAGACCCCGAACGAGCTCGCGCTCAACATCCTGCTCGCGAGCCTGTCGATCGTGTTCCTCGTCGTCACCCTCACCCTCAACCCCATCGCGGGATACTCCGCCGCCGCCGTGAGCCTGCCCGTCCTCGTCGCCCTGCTCGTCTGCCTGATCCCGACCACGATCGGCGCCCTGCTCTCCGCGATCGGCATCGCAGGAATGGACCGGCTCGTGCAGCGCAACGTGCTGGCCATGTCGGGACGCGCAGTCGAGGCGGCAGGCGACGTCACGATCCTGCTCCTCGACAAGACCGGCACGATCACCTACGGCAACCGGCAGGCACGGGAGTTCACCCCGCTCGCCGGGGTCGACAGAGGCGAACTCATCAACGCAGCAGCACTGTCCTCCCTGAGCGACCCGACCCCAGAGGGCAAATCGATCGTCGACCTCGCCATCGAAACCGGGTTCGGGAATCCGGGAATCCTCGACGCCGTCGTGGTGCCCTTCACGGCGCAGACCCGGATGAGCGGGATCGACCTGCCCGACGGCTCCTTCGTGCGCAAGGGCGCCGGCTCCGCCGTGCTCGCCTGGGTGAGCGAAACCACGAACGTCGAGTCGACGATCCTCGACGACCTGAACGCGACCGTCGAACGGATCTCAGAACTGGGCGGCACCCCCCTCGTCGTGGCCGAGGGCAGCGCTGCGGGCAACACGGCGGACAACTCGGCGGTCCCTGGATCCGGGGCGCGGCGGATCCTGGGAGTGGTGTACCTCAAGGACATCGTCAAGGAGGGAATCGCCGAACGATTCGCCGAACTGCGCAGCATGGGCATCCGCACGATCATGGTGACCGGCGACAACCCGCTGACCGCCAAGACGATCGCAGCGGAAGCCGGCGTCGACGACTTCCTCGCCGAGGCCACCCCAGAGGACAAGCTCGCCCTCATCCGGCGTGAGCAGGAGGGCGGCAATCTCGTCGCCATGACGGGCGACGGAACGAACGACGCACCGGCACTCGCCCAGGCCGACGTCGGGGTCGCGATGAACACCGGCACCAGCGCCGCGAAGGAGGCCGGCAATATGGTCGACCTCGACTCTGACCCGACGAAGCTCATCGATATCGTCCGAATCGGCAAACAGCTTCTGATCACCCGCGGCGCCCTCACCACCTTCTCGATCGCCAACGACATCGCCAAGTACTTCGCGATCATCCCGGCCATGTTCGCAGGAGTCTTCCCCGGCCTCGCCGTGCTGAACGTGATGCAGCTGCACTCGCCAGCCTCGGCGATCCTGTCCGCCATCATCTTCAACGCGATCATCATCGTTGTACTGATCCCGCTCGCGCTTCGCGGAGTCACCTACCGTCCGGCCGCCGCCGCGAGCGTGCTCAGCCGCAACCTGCTGATCTACGGCCTGGGTGGTGTGATCGCACCGTTCCTCGGGATCAAGCTCGTCGACCTCTTCGTCGCATTGCTCCCCGGTTTCTGACCCGCCGGACCTCTCCCCAACCTCACTTCCACGGAAACGGACAACGTCACCATGAGTTCCCCTCGCAGCTCGGCCCGCCAGTACGGCGTCGCCCTTCGCGCCATGCTCGTCTTCACCGTCATCCTCGGTGTCGCCTATCCCCTCGCGATCATGGCCTTCGGGCAGGTCGCCCTGCCGAACCAGGCCAACGGTTCCCTCATCCAGGGGGGTTCTGGAGCGGTCGGCTCCTCGCTGATCGGCCAGTCATTCACGGATGCCCAGGGAGCGGCCCTTCCGGAGTGGTTCCAGTCCCGGCCATCCGCAGCGGGCGACGGCTACGATGCGGCGGCCTCCGGCGGCAGTAACCTCGGTCCGGAGAACGCGGACCTGATCGCCGCGATCGCCGACCGGACGTCCGCAATCGAGGGATCCGACGGCGTGACCGCCGCCCAGATCCCCGCTGACGCGCTCACGGCATCCGCGTCGGGTCTTGATCCCCAGATCAGCGCGGAGTACGCCCGGATCCAGGTGAACAGGGTCTCGGCGGCCCGCGGCCTTCCGGTCGCGACGGTCAGCGCCCTGGTCGAGTCTAGGATTCAGGGACGGGACCTTGGTTTCCTCGGCGAACCCACCGTCAACGTGCTCCAACTGAACCTCGCCCTCGCGGCGCTGCCCGGCCAGGGCTGAAAGGCGTGACATGAAACGCGGTCGACTGCGGGTGCTGCTCGGTGCCGCACCGGGCGTCGGCAAGACCTACGCCATGCTCGAAGAGGGCAGGCGGCTGCACGCAGAGGGCAAGGACGTCGTCGTCGCGGTCGTGGAAACCCACGACCGCCCTGCGACGGCCGCGATGCTCGAAGGACTCGAGGTTGTGCCGCGCCTCGTCAGGCGGCACCGCGGGATCGAACTCACCGACCTCGACCTGGATGCTGTCCTCGATCGCGCACCCGCGATCGCACTCGTCGACGAGCTCGCCCACACCAACGCCCCCGGACTCGCCCACGACAAACGGTGGCAGGACGTCCAGTCCATCCTCGACGCGGGCATCGACGTCATCTCGACGGTCAACATCCAGCACATCGAGTCGCTCAACGACGTCGTGCAGCAGATCACGGGTGTCCCCCAGCGCGAAACCCTCCCGGACAGCGTGCTGCGTGCCGCGGATCAGGTCGAGGTGATCGATCTCGCCCCGCAGTCCCTGCGCGACCGGCTCGCCGAGGGCCACGTCTATCCCGCGGCCCGGATCGACGCCGCCCTGTCGAATTACTTCCGACTCGGCAACCTCACCGCCCTGCGCGAGCTCGCTTTACTCTGGCTCGCCGACGAGGTCGACACGGCACTCAAGAACTACCGGGCCGAACACGGCATCGACAGCAAGTGGGAAGCCCGCGAACGTGTCGTCGTCGCGCTCACCGGCGGGCCGGAGGGCGAGACGCTGCTGCGCCGCGGGGCACGGATCGCCGGGCGCGCAGCCGGGGGCGAGCTCCTCGCCGTGCACGTGATCAGCCAGGACGGACTCCGCTCCGCACACCCCGGCGCGCTCGCGGCCCAGCGGGCCCTCGTTGAGAAACTCGGCGGCAGTTACCACCAGCTCGTCGGCGACGACGTCCCGAGCGCCCTCGTCGAATTCGCCAGGGCCTCGAATGCGACCCAGCTCGTGATCGGTGTGAGCAGGCGTACCCGGCTCAAGGCGGCCTTCAGCGGGCCGGGAATCGGCACGACGGTCGTCAGGGAGTCCGGAGACATCGACGTGCACGTCGTCACGCACTCCGCCGCGGGCGAGCGGATGCGCCTCCCCCGGATCGGCGGTGCACTGAGCCTCCGCAGACGGCTGGCCGGCCTCGGCCTCGCCGTCGTCGGCGGTCCGCTGCTCACCGCGCTCCTCGTGGCGACCCACAGCGAGGAATCGATCACGAGCGAGGTGCTCAGCTATCAACTCCTCGTCATCGTCGTCGCCCTCGTCGGCGGACTCTGGCCTGCCCTGTTCGCCGCGCTGCTCTCCGGGCTCACCCTCGACTACTTCTTCGTGAACCCGCTCTACACCGTCACGATCGCCGAACCCGCACACGCCCTTGCGCTCGTCCTGTACCTGGCCAACGCGGGCGTCGTCAGCTACGTCGTCGACCTCGCCGCCCGACGAAGCCGCAGCGCCCAGCGCGCCGCGGGTGAGTCAGAACTCCTCGCCACCGTTGCCGGCAGCGTGCTCCGCGGCGAGGACGCCGTTCCCGCGCTCGTCGCCAGGACCCGCGAGGCCTTCAACCTCACCGGGGTGCGCCTGTTCGCGGGCGGGACGTTGCTGTACTCCGACGGCTCGCCCGCTCAGGCCGGCCCGGACACCCCCCTCGCAACGGTCCCCGTCGGGACCCGGGGCACCCTCGAGCTCTCCGGACGCGACCTCGCAGCGTCCGAGCGACGACTGCTCGGCGTGATCGCGACCCAGCTCGACGCCGCGCTCGAACACAGCGACCTCGCAGAGACGGCCAGTGCGATCGGACCGCTCGCCGAGGCCGACCGGATGCGCAGCGCCCTTCTCGCCGCCGTCGGTCACGACCTGCGGCGGCCGCTCTCCGCTGCGACAGCCGCTATCAGCGGGTTGCGCTCGGCCGAACTCACGCTGTCGCCCGCCGACAGGGAGGAGCTCTTCGAGACGGCCGAAGAGAGTCTCGAGTCGCTGGCCGGCCTCGTCACGAACCTCCTCGACGTCAGCCGGGTGCAGGCCGGTGCCCTCGCGGTCTCCCTGGGCCCCGTCGACGCTGCGGACGTCGTGCTCCCCGCACTCGATGAGCTCGGCGTCGGGCCGGACACGGTTGAACTCGAGCTCCCTCCCGGGCTGCCGCCGATGCTCGCCGATGCCGGACTCCTGCAGCGGGTCGTCGTGAACGTGCTGGCCAACGGCATCCGTTTCTCACCGACGGGCGGGCGCGTACTCGTCGCGGCGAGCGAATTCGGCGGCGTCGTCGAACTGCGGATCATGGACCGCGGGCCCGGCATTCCCGCCGACCGGCGCGATGAGGTCTTCCTTCCGTTCCAGCGCCTCGGCGACACCGACAACCTGACCGGCCTCGGCCTCGGCCTCGCACTCGCGAAGGGATTCACCGAGGGCATGGGCGGTCGGCTCGAGGCGGAGGACACCCCGGGCGGCGGGCTGACGATGGTCATCGCCCTGCCCGCATTCGACCCCGCAGCGCCGGCGGGCCAGACAGCCGGCACGGCCGCAGCCACGGGCACTGGCACTGGCACTGGCACCGATGAGGAGACCTGAGTGAAGATCCTGATCGCAGACGACGACCCGCAGATCCTGCGTGCGCTGCGGGTCACCCTCGGCGCGCGCGGCTACGACGTCGTGACCGCCAGGGACGGCGCTGAGGCCCTCGCCGCGGCAGCGCATGAGCATCCCGACCTCGTGATGCTCGACCTCGGGATGCCGCACCTCGACGGGATCGAGGTCATCGCCGGCCTGCGCGGCTGGACCCAGGTGCCGATCCTCGTCGTCTCAGGGCGCAGCGGCGCCGCCGACAAGGTCGACGCTCTCGACGCGGGAGCGGACGACTACGTCACGAAGCCGTTCTCCATCGACGAACTGCTCGCCAGGATCCGCGCGCTCACCCGGAGGCTCGGCCCGGTCGACTCCGGTGCCGAACCGGTGATCATGCTCGGCACGATCGCCGTCGACCTCTCGGCACGGAGCGTCGTGCGCACGGGCACGGGTTCCGGGGGCGCTCCCGGAAAACCCGAGGCCATCCGGCTCACCCCGACCGAGTGGCGCATCCTCGAGTTCCTGCTGCGCAACCCGGGGAAGCTCGTCTCCCGGCAGTCGCTGCTGACGGACATCTGGGGTCCGCACCACACGACGGACTCCGGCTACCTGCGCCTCTACCTCGCCCAGCTGCGCAAGAAGCTCGAACCCGACCCGGCGCATCCGCGCTATCTGCTCACGGAGGCCGGAATGGGCTACCGCTTCACCCCCGATCCGTAGCCCCTGCCGGTCTGCTGCCGGCCCTGCCTGCTGCCCGGCCCCTGCCTGATCCCCGCACCCGGCCCACCCGGACCGGGAGGGCCGGGTGGGCGGCGAGGGTCAGTCTGTCGTGTCGTCGAGGGAGTCGCTCGCGGCGCGGCCACCCGTCAGCGGGATGCGCACGAGTTTGCCGACCGGGGTCGGCGCTCCGTTCGCGTCCGGACTGATCGCATCCGTCGTGAGGTAGAGCGCACCGTGGCGCAACTCGATCGCGGCCGGCTGCGACACCGCCACGAGCGCACTCGGCGTGTCCGAACCGGAATCGAGCACCGACACCTGGCCGGTGCCGTCCGGACCCCCGAACAGCTCGGCGACGTAGATCGTGCCGTCGTCCTGCGAGACCGCGAGGCCCGTCGCACCGACGAACCCGGTCGCGACGAGTTCGACGTCACCGGAGTCCGGATCGACCCGGTACACCGAGCCGCGCGCGCCGAGGCTCGCGTCCTCGGGCCCGCCTGGGAGCGACGTGACGTAGAGCCAACCGTCCGGGCCGAGCTCGACATCCGTCGGAACCGGTTCGAAGCGGTAGTCGTGCCCGGCTGCACAGGCGGGGAAACCGATATCCGCGATCATCGCCGCATCGATCGTGATCGGGTCGCTCGGCGGAAGAACCGCGGTGGTGGACACCGTGCCGTCCCAGTCGACGTGCAGGATCGCGTTCCCGCCGGCATCCGCGACGTACACCCCGTTCCAGAGGGCGAGCGACGCGTACGGGTGCGTGTCGACGACCCCCGTGTACGCCGCCGGAATGAACGGCGGCTGGGCCGGATCGAACTGGGCGGCACACGCCGGGTCGAGGTCGACGAACCCGTAGCTGTTGTCCTGGTCCGGGTTCGCCGAATTCTCGTAGGCCCAGATGTCGGCGAGCTGTGCGTCCGTGCCGTCCGGCGCGATGGACCTGAGCGTGGCCGCGCTGTGGTCCTGCGCCACCCGGGCGTAGTAGACGGTGCCCTTCCGCGCGGTGACCGCGGAGATCTCGTCGCCCGGGGCGCTCGCGATGGTCGCTGTCGTTCCGTCGCGGGCCACCCTCGTGAGTTCGCCGGCGAAGTTCTGGCTGACGTAGACGGTGTTGTGCCGGCCGACCTCGAGGCTGAGCGGGCCGAGCAGGCCCTCCGCGAGCGTCACCGGCGCGCCTGTTCCTTCCCCGTCGCCGTCGCCGTGTCCGGATCCCTGTCCGGCCGATGCCGGGGTGGCGCCGAAGAACGCCACCGCGAGGGAGGCGCACGCCACCCCCGCGAGGAGCCGCCTGCGTAGTCCTGTTCCGTGCCGTGCTGTTCCGTGCCGTGCCGTTCCGTGCAGTCCTGTTCCGTGCAGTGTCCTGGTCATGATCTCTGTTCTCTTCACGATCGGCTCTCGCCACGACCGCTGGGACAGAAGCACCGGAAGACAAGCGCTGCGCAGGTACGCCGAGAGCAGATGACGGTTGCATGTTGTCAAGCACCGCGGAGAGAACGTGTGATGCACAGCGTCTCCCGGGGAGGCCGGCACACACACGGGTGCCGACGCTGGCAGATTAATCCGAAGCCTGTGCATTGTCTAGGTCTTTGCCATGAACCGAAAGGAAATGCCCGATCGGCGGGTCATTGACTTCGCTGGGGCCCGGGGCCACTATGTGTGGCATCCAGTGCCCCCCATTCCGCAGGGCATGCCTCAATGGGGAGGGTCCGTGCAAATTCCGGCACCATTCGAATACGCCCGCGCCGACACGGTCGACGACGCCATCGCACTGCTGTCCCGGCACGGCCCCGAGGCCCGCATCATCGCGGGCGGTCACAGCCTGTTGCCGATGATGAAGCTCCGGCTGGCCAGGCCGGAATGGCTCATCGACATCAACGACCTGTTCGAACTCGACTTCGTGCTGCGGGACGGAGACCGGTTGCGGATCGGCGCCCTCACCCGGCACACGACCCTCCTCAAGTCCGCTGAGATCGCCGCGCTCTTCCCGATCGTCGGCGACGCCGAGCGAGTGATCGCAGACCCGATCGTCCGCAATCGCGGCACGATCGGAGGTTCGCTCTGCCAGGCCGATCCTGCGGAGGACCTCGCGACCGTCTGCGATGTGCTCGGTGCCGAGGCGATCGTTCGCGGTCCCCTCGGCGAGCGGATGCTGACCATGACCGAGTTCCATCGCGGAGCCTACGAGACGGCGGTCGCCGCGGATGAGCTGCTCTGCGAAGTGCGCATCCCGATCCGGCTGCGCTCAGGAAGCGCATACGAAAAGGTCGAGCGCAGGGTCGGCGACTGGGCCGTCGCCGCGGCAGGAGCCGCGCTCTCGTTCGCGGAGGACGGCACGATCGCGGAGGCATCCGTCGGCCTGACCGCCGTGGCGCTCGACGGCACCGTCGGCGCGGTCACGGAGCTGCTCCGCGGTGAACGCCCCGGCGAGCAGCTCTTCATCGAGGCCGGCCGCCTCGCAGCACTCGCGGCCGACCCGGTCGCCGACCAGCGCGGACCGGTCGACTACAAGCGGCACCTCGCCGACGAGCTCACCCGCCGCGTCCTGCGCCGCGCGACAGATCGTGTCGCGGAGTTCGCCGGCGCGACCGGGCACCCCACCACACCGCAGGAAGGCTGAATCCATGCAGATCACCATGACGGTGAACGGGACCGACGTGACCAACGAGGTCGAACCGCGCGTCCTGCTCGTGCACTACATCCGCGACGTGTTGAGGCTCACCGGAACCCACTGGGGCTGCGACACCTCCAACTGCGGTACCTGCGTCGTGCTCATGGACGGGCAGCCGGTGAAGTCGTGCACCGTGCTCGCGGCGATGGCCGATGGTCATGCGATCACGACGGTCGAAGGCCTCGCCACCGGTGGCACCCTCGACCCCGTGCAGCAGGGCTTCATGGAGGAACACGGGCTGCAGTGCGGGTTCTGCACCCCCGGCATGATGCTCACCGCCCGCGCTCTCCTCGACGTGAACCCGCACCCAGACGACACCGAGATCCGCCGGGCGATCTCGGGGCAGATCTGCCGCTGCACCGGCTACGCGACGATCGTCCGTTCGGTGCACTGGGCAGCAGACCACCCGGCGGGCATGACCGAAGCGGATGCCGCAGGTGGCGACCCCGCAGCGCTCGACGACTCGGCGGGCACGACCACGGAACCGGGCGCCGCCGCCGCGGAAGCGGCCAGGGCGATCCCGGCCTCGCAGACGGAACCGGAAGAGGTGACCGCATGACCATCCTGCAGGAACACGCACCCAACCCGGCGGCGGACGACGAGGGCCGCCCGATCGGCTACGGCCGGCTGCAACGCAAGGAAGACCCCCGTTTCGTGCGCGGCCGCGGCCACTACGTCGACGACATCACGCTGCCCGGAATGCTCCACGGCGCGATCCTGCGCTCACCGGTCGCGCACGCCCGGCTCGTCTCGATCGACACGACCGCAGCCCTCGCCCACCCGGGCGTCGTCGCCGTCATCACGGGGGCCGACCTGCTCGGCCTCGGCCTCGCGTGGGCGCCGACCCTCTCCGCCGACGTGCAGGCGGTGCTCGTGACCGACAAGGTGCGCTTCCAGGGCCAGGAGGTCGCCTTCGTCGTCGCGGAGGACCGCTACGCCGCCCGGGACGCACTCGAACTCATCGAGGTCGACTACGACGTGCTCCCGCCTGTCGTCGACGCCAGGAAAGCGCTCGACGCAGACGCACCGGTCGTGCGCGACGAGATGGAAGGGCGCACCGACAACCACATCTTCGACTGGGAGGCAGGCAACAAGGCCGAGACGGATGCCGTCTTCGCCGCAGCAGACGTCGTCGTCAGCCAGGAGATCGTCTACCCGCGATCGCACCCGGCTCCCATGGAGACCTGCGGCGCCGTCGCAGACTTCGACGCGGTGACCGGCAAGCTCACACTCTACGAGACGAGCCAGGCCCCGCACGCCCACCGGACCCTGTTCGCCATGGTCGCGGGCATCCCGGAGCACAAGATCCGGATCGTCTCCCCCGACATCGGCGGCGGCTTCGGCAACAAGGTCGGAATCTACCCGGGCTACATCCTCGCCGTCGTCGGCTCGATCGTGACCGGCAAACCGGTGAAATGGATGGAGGACCGCTCGGAGAACCTGATGTCGACCTCCTTCGCCCGCGACTACATCATGCAGGGCGAGATCGCCGCGACGAAAGACGGCAGGATCCTCGCCGTGCGCACCAACGTCCTCGCAGACCACGGTGCCTTCAACGCCACGGCGCAGCCCACGAAATACCCCGCCGGCTTCTTCCACATCTTCACCGGAAGCTACGACCTCCAGGCCGCGCACTGCTCGGTAACCGGCGTCTACACGAACAAGGCGCCCGGCGGTGTCGCATATGCGTGCTCCTTCCGGGTCACAGAGGCCGTCTACCTCGTGGAGCGGCTCGTCGACATCCTCGCCGCGAAGCTCGAGATGGACCCGGCGGAACTGCGCCTGAAGAACCTGATCAAGCCGGAGCAGTTCCCCTATCCGAACAAGACCGGCTGGGAGTACGACTCCGGCGACTACGAGCGTGCACTGCGGCTCTCGATGAAGATGGCCGGGTACGACGACCTGCGCCGGGAGCAGCAAGCCAAACGCGACCGCGGCGAACTGATGGGCATCGGTATCTCGTTCTTCACCGAAACGGTCGGTGCCGGCCCGCGCAAGCACATGGACATCGTCGGCCTCGGCATGAACGACGGCGCGGAACTGCGCGTGCACCCGACCGGCAAGGCGGTGGTACGCATCTCGGTGCAGAGCCAGGGCCAGGGCCACGAGACGACCTTCGCCCAGATCGTCGCCGAGGAGATCGGCATCCCGCCGGAGGACATCGACGTCGTGCACGGCGACACCGACCAGACGCCGTTCGGCCTCGGCACCTACGGCAGCCGGTCGACCCCGGTCAGTGGCGCCGCCGTGGCCCTCGTCGCCCGCAAGGTGCGCGAGAAGGCCCGGTTCATCGCCGCCGCCATGCTCGAGACCCGCCCGGAAGACCTCGAATGGGAGAAGGGCCGCTGGTTCGTCAAGGGCGACCCGAGTGTCGGCAAGACCATCGCCGAGATCGCGATGGGCGCATACGGCACCGTAGCCCTGCCGGAGGGGATCGACGGCAACCTCGACGCCGAAGTGACCTACGACCCGCCGAACCTGACCTTCCCCTTCGGCGCCTACATCTGCGTCGTCGACGTCGACCCCGGCACCGGGCACGTCACGGTGCGCCGGTTCGTCGCCGTCGACGACTGCGGTACCCGGATCAACCCGATGATCATCGAGGGGCAGGTGCACGGGGGCCTGACCGACGGCGTCGGCATGGCGCTCATGCAGTTCATCGAATTCGACGAGTCAGGCAACAACCTCGGCGGCTCCTTCATGGACTACCTCATCCCGACGGCGATGGAGGTGCCGGACTGGGAGACCGGGTACACCGTGACCCCCTCGCCGCACCACCCGATCGGAGCGAAGGGCATCGGAGAGTCCGCGACGGTCGGTTCACCCCCCGCGATCGTCAACGCGGTCGTCGACGCCCTCGCCCCGTTCGGGATCACGCACATGGACATGCCGTGCACGCCGGCACGGGTGTGGGCGGCCATCCAGGGTCGTCCCCGCCCGCCGATCTGATTGCCGTGCCGATGCCACCGATTCCGGACGCCCTCGCCCGCAGGGCGCACGAACTCACCGAACGCCGCGAGCCGTTCGTCCGCGCCACCGTCGTACGCGCCCAGCGTCCGACGAGCGCGCACGCCGGCGACACCGCCGTTGTGGATGCCGCCGGACGGATCGACGGGTTCGTCGGCGGTGCCTGCGTCGAGGCATCCGTTCGGTACTACGGGCTCAGGCAACTCGCCGCACGCGAGCCCGTCCTGCTCCGGGTCGTGCCAGGGGACCCGTCCGGCGTGGCGGAGGACGGCGCTGTCGAGGTGCGGAACCCGTGCCTCAGCGGGGGCGCTGTCGAGATCTTCCTCGAGCCGTGGCATCCGGCACCGCGGGTCATCGTCGTCGGCGCGACACCGGTCGCGCGGGCCCTCGCCACGATCGGGGTCGACCTCGGCTTCGACGTCGAGCTCACCGAGACGATCGGCGCCCCCGGCACGGCCACGTCACCGCGCCGGGACGACGCCGCACTCATCGTCGCGTCCCACGGCCGGGAAGAGGAACCCGCCCTCGAGGCAGCCCTCCGCGTGGGGGTGCCCTATGTCGCGCTCGTCGCGAGCCCCACCCGGGGCGCCGCAGTGCTCGCCTCCCTCAACGTCGACGCCGAGCAACGCGCCAGGGTGTTCAACCCTGCGGGACTCGACCTCGGCGGCCGGACCCCCGGCGAGATCGCGGTGTCGGTCTTCGCGCAACTCGTCGCCGAACGTTTCAGGCTCCGGTCGGCAGGGCTCGCCGGGGCTGCCGGGGCCCTGCCGCTCGCGGTGTCCCCCGGGGAGGCCGACGCGATGTTGGAGCCTCCGAGCGCCATCGATCCGGTCTGCGGGATGACGGTTGCCGCCCTGCCCACGAGCCTGCACTACGAGCACGCGGGGACAACACACTACTTCTGCTCCCCCGGCTGTCGCGCGGCCTTCGTCGCAGATCCAGAGCGCTTCGCCCTCACGAAGACCCACGTCCACACCTCGACCGTGGAGCACTGACCATGGCACCGAGCGTTGAGGGAATCCCCTCGAGCCCGGCCAGGGGCGGGGCGACGTCCGCTGTCCGGGCACTGGTCCCTGACGTGCCTGCACTGCAGGCTGCGCTCGCCGCGGAGGACTACCTCGCAGACGAAGGCCTCGCTACGGCCCTCTTCCTCGCGGTACGCCTGCCGCAGCCGATCCTGCTCGAGGGCGAACCGGGTGTCGGCAAGACCGAGGCGGCCAAGGCGCTCGCGAGGGCTCTCGACACGCCCCTGTTCCGGCTCCAGTGTTACGAGGGCATCGACGCGGGCGAGGCCCTCTACGAGTGGAACTACCCGCGCCAGCTCCTCGCGATCCGGCTCGCGGAGGCCAGCGGATCAGGGATCGACGAGGATGCGCTCTTCGGGCCGGAGTACCTGCTGCGACGCCCCCTCCTGCAGACCATCGAACACCCCGGTCCCCGGCCCGCCGTGCTACTGCTCGACGAGATCGACCGTGCGGACGCCGAGTTCGAAGCCTTCACCCTCGAACTCCTCGCCGAGGCCGCCGTGACGATCCCCGAGCTCGGCACGATCAGGGCCGCGGTGCCGCCGATCGTGATCCTGACTTCGAACCGCACCCGCGACCTGCACGACGCCCTCACCCGGCGGTGTCTGTACCACTGGATCGACTACCCGAGCCCGGAACGGATCGCCGAGATCGTGCGCCGCCGGGTGCCCGGCAGTACCGAACGCCTCGCCCTCGACGCCGCGACCGCGATCACCCGGTTGCGCTCCCTCGACCTCGTCAAACCACCCGGCATCGCCGAGGCCATCGACTGGGCGGCTGCGCTCGCCGTTCTCGGCGCCGACCGTCTTGATCCGCAGTACGTCGCCCAGACCTGGGGGTCCCTGATCAAGAACAGGGACGACCTCGATCTCGCGCTCGCGCGCGGGGCCGACTGGATGGCCGGGAGCTGACATGGCAGAGATGACCGAGCGCGCACCGGCGGATGCCGCCCCGCGGGTTGAACCGGCCGCATTCGCCGCGGGGTTCGTCACCGCGCTCCGCCGCGCGGGCCTGCCCGTTTCGGTCGACGGGGCTGCCCGGCTCGCGGACGCGGTCCAGGTGGTGCCGCCGACCCGTCGCTCGGCACTCTATTGGACGTGCCGCATCGTGCTCCTCTCGTCGAGAGACCAGCTGCCGGTGTTCGACGCGGTCTTCTCTGCCGTCTTCGACGGCCTGCTCGACCCGGCGGACCAGCGCGGTGACCCGAACGCGCCGCCGGCCATCGGCTCGGAGGCCAGGACCCGCCCGGCGCCACACGACGACCTCGCCGCAAGGCGGCAGGAACCGCGCGAAGGACCAGAGACCCGGGCTCCGACGCCTGCTCCCGCAGCAGGGCCCTCAGATCCGGGCGCCGTCGAACGCGAGACGATCCTGATGCTCGCCTCGCTCGAACGCCGCCTGCACGACACCTCGTTTTCGCTCCTGAGCGCTGAGGAGACAGAGCAGGTTCGGAACCTCGTGCGCCGGATCTCGCTCTCGACCCCGCTTCGGCGCAGCAGGCGGGTTCGGCCGACCCGAGCGGAGGGTGCCCGGCTCGACCTGAGGCGCACCGTCCGGGCCGCACACCGCACCGGCGAGGAGCCGATCCTTCTGGTCTCCTCCCGCCGCAGGGAACAACCGCGCAGGCTCGTCCTGCTCTGCGATGTGTCGGCGTCGATGGAACCGTACACCCGGGTGTTCCTCACCCTGCTCCAGGGCGCCGTTGCGGGCGCGCACGCGGAGGCCTTCGTCTTCTCGACCGGGCTGACCCGGCTGACCCGCCAACTCGCCGTCCGGGATGCGGACGCCGCGCTCGCGAACGCCGCGGCGAGCTCCTCGGACTGGGCCGGCGGCACCCGGCTCGGCGACAGCATCCGCCGGTTCATCGACGACCACGGTCGGCGCGGACTGGCCAGGGGCGCTGTGATCGTGGTGCTCTCCGACGGTTGGGCCCTCGACGACCCCGCTTTCGTTGCCGACCAGATGGCCCGTCTGCGCCGCCTCGCGTACCGGATCGTCTGGGTCAACCCGCGTACGGTCGCTCCCGGATTCCAGCCGCTCGTCGGAGGGATGAACGCCGCCCTGCCCTACATCGACGCCATCGTGAGCGGCCACAGTTACGCGGCGCTCGGCGAACTCGCCGACCTTATCCGCGCAGAACGGCTCGACCCCCGCACTCGTCCCGGCACCGCATCCAGCGCCGATCCCCGTACCCGACCCCACCCGACGACCAGAGGACATGACCATGCAGCTTGACAGCACCTTTTCCGTCACCGCGCCGATCGAGGAGGTCTGGGCGACCCTGATGGACTTCGAACGTGTCGCCGGTTGCGTACCGGGAGCGCAGATCCTGAACCGTCTCTCCGACGACGCCTATCAGGTCGGCATGAAGGTGAAGCTCGGACCGGTGGCAATGCAGTACAAAGGAATGATGAACGTGATCGAGCGGGATGCAGACGCCCACCGGGCGGTCTTCGAGGGGCGCGCCCAGGAGGCGCGCGGCCAGGGCACCGCGCAGGGCACGGCGACGCTCGTGCTCACCGAGGCGGACGGGACGACCCACGGCACCGTGAACGCCGACGTCGATCTCTCCGGGAAGGTCGCCGTGATGGGCAAGAGCATCATCGGCAGTGTCACCGACCAGATGATGGCGCTTTTCGCCGAGAACCTCCAGGCGATGCTGAGCGAGGTCCCCGCGGCGGCGGACACCGTGCCTGCGAACGCAGTGCCGGCAAACACTGTGCCTGCGAACACCGTGCCCGTGAACGCCGAGCCGGGCGCGACGGCACCGATCGGCATCGTGCACCCGGCGGATGTTCCCGCCCGGCCGGTTCCCAGGACTCCGCCGCCTCCGGCCGCCGGATCGAGCCTCGACGCCTTCAGCTTCGCCAGGGCGATGATCATGGAGCGCCTCAGCAACCCGGCCACGCTCCTCGGCCTGCTCGCCGTCGTCGGCTTCGTCGGCTACCGGCTCGGCCGGCACGGTGCAGCCCGCTCGGCCGCAGACATCCGCCAGGGGCGCCGACCGTGAGACTCCGCAATGCGTGACGTCATCGAAGAACTGGTTCCCGCCTGGGAACGCGGGCGGACGGCGGCGCTCGCCACGGTCGTACGCACGTTCCACTCCGCGCCCCGGCCCGCAGGAGCATCGATGCTCGTCACGAGCGACGGCGCCGTCGTCGGCTCGGTATCGGGAGGCTGCGTCGAGGGCGCCGTCTACGAACTCGCGCAGGAGGTGATCTGCACCGGACGGCCGGCCCTCGTGCGCTACGGCATCAGCGACGACGACGCCTTCGCGGTCGGCCTGACCTGCGGCGGCATCCTCGACGTCTTCGTCGAACCGGTCTCCCGCGAGACCTTCGCGGAGCTCGACACAGTCCTGCGCGACCTCGCGACGTCCGTTCCGGTCGGTATCGTGACCGTCATCGAGCACCCCGACCCCCGCATCCTCGGCCGTCACCTCATCGTGCGCGGCGACGGGGTGACCGGAGACCTCGGTTCCGAACGGCTCACCCACGTCGTGGGCGACGATGCCCGCGGCCTCCTGGCGGCGGGACGCACCTCGACGATCGGCTACGGGCCGGACGGAGAACGCGACGGCGCTGAACTACGCGTCTTCGTCACGAGCTTCGCCCCGCGGCCACGGATGCTCGTGTTCGGCGCTGTCGACTTCGCCGCGGCCCTGACCCGGCTGGCCGACTTCCTCGGGTACCGGGTCACCGTGTGCGATGCCCGCGCCGTGTTCGCGACTCCTGCACGGTTCCCCGGAGCCGACGAGGTCGTCGTGGCCTGGCCGCACCGCTACTTCGCCGAGCAGAATGCCGCCGGCCTCCTCGACGCGCGCACCGTCGTCTGCGTGCTCACCCACGATCCGAAGTTCGACGTCCCTCTCCTCGAGCTGGCCCTCTCCGACGACAACCTCGCCTATGTCGGCGCCATGGGTTCCCTGCGCACCCACGACGACCGCCTGGACCGGCTGCGCGCGGCAGCCGTGCCCGAGGTCGCACTGGCGCGGCTGCACAGCCCGATCGGCCTCGATCTCGGCGCCCGCACGCCGGAGGAGACCGCGGTCTCGATCATGGCCGAGGTCATCTCCGGAATGTGGGGTGGCACCGGTGAACCGCTCGGCGACCGCCGGACACCGATCCACCACGACCTGGCCGCCCACGACATCGTCGACGTGCGCGACGAGGATGACGCCCGAAAGCTCGTGTGACCATGGACCAGACTCCGGGCCGTGCAGTTCGTCCCGAGATCCCCGCGAGCGTTCCGAGTCCGATCCGCACGAAGGCAGCATATGGGCCCCTGGGCCGGTGGCTCCTGGCCAACCGGGTGCAACCGGTGGGTCTCGAGAGCGCAGAGGGGACGGCATCCACCCACCCCTGGTGGCAGGTGATGTGCCTCACCGGCGTCGACTACTTCTCGACCCTCTCCTACCTGCCCGGTATCGCAGCGCTCGCCGCCGGCGCGCTCTCACCCGTTGCGACCCTGCTCATCGTCGCGCTCACCCTCCTCGGCATGCTGCCGATGTATCGCCGCGTCGCGAAGGAGAGCCCGCACGGGCAAGGGTCCGTCGCGATGCTCGAGCGGCTGCTGCCGTTCTGGCGCGGCAAGATATTCGTGCTCATCCTGCTCGGCTTCGTCGCGACCAGCTGGATCATCACGATCACGCTGTCCTCGGCGGATGCGACGGTGCACATCCTTGAGAACCCGTTTGCGCCGAGCTTCCTCGCGGGCCAGGCCGTGCCGATCACGGTCGTGCTGCTGCTCATCCTCGGCGGAGTCTTCCTGCTCGGTTTCAGCGAGGCCGTCTCCGTCGCCATTCCCCTCGTCGCGGTGTATCTGCTGCTCAATGGAGTCGTGATCGGCGTCGGACTCCACGACGCCTTCACCGAACCCGGGGTGATCGCGAACTGGACGGACGCACTCACCGCACGGGGAAGCGGTTTCGGCGATATCCTCGGGCCCGCCGTGATCGCGTTCCCGCTCCTCGTCCTCGGTCTCTCGGGTTTCGAGACCGGGGTCAGCATGATGCCGCTCGTCGCCGCGGACGGCAGGAGCCCCGAGGAACGACTCGCCTCGCGGATCCGCAACACCCGCAGGCTCCTCACGACCGCGGCCCTCATCATGAGCATCTACCTGCTCTCGAGCAGCTTCGTGACGACCGTGCTCATCCCACCGGCCGAGTTCGAGGCGGGCGGCGCGGCGAGCGGGCGCGCGCTCGCCTTCCTCGCCCACGAGCGCGTCGGCGAGGTCTTCGGGACCGTCTATGACGTGAGCAGCATCCTGATCCTCTGGTTCGCGGGTGCGTCCGCGATGGCCGGACTGATCAATATCGTGCCGCGGTATCTGCCGTCGTACGGAATGGCGCCGGACTGGAGCCGCGCCATCCGCCCGGTCGTACTCGTGTACACCGGGGTGAGTGTGTTGATCACGATCGGTTTCCGGGCGGATGTGAACGCGCAGGCCGGCGCGTACGCGACCGGGATCCTCGCCATGATGGTGTCCGGCGCCGTCGCCGTGACCATCTCTGCCGTCCGCCGCAGGCAACGCCGCGCGAGCATCGGCTTCAGTGTCCTGTCGCTCGCGCTCCTCTACGCCCTCGGCGCGAACATCGTCGAGAAACCGGACGGGATCACGATTTCAGTGTTCTTCATCGCGGCGATCATCGCCGTGTCCCTGATCTCACGCGTGACACGGACGACCGAGCTCCGGGTGGACAGCGTCGAATTCGACGGGATGGCCCGGCAGTTCGTCGCCGATTCCCTCGTCTATGACGGCGCCCTGAACATCATCGCGAACAAGCCCCAGAGCGGCGACCGCGCCGAGTACGCGGCGAAGGAGGCCGACCAGCGTGGGATGAATCCGGTTCCCGGAACCGCGGACGTGCTCTTCCTCGAGATCGAGGTCATCGACCCCTCCGGCTTCAGCAAGATCGTGCACGTCCGGGGAGTTGAGATCGAAGGCTACCGGGTGCTGCGCGCGCAGAGCCCGGCGGCGCCGAACGCCATCGCTGCGATCCTGCTCGCCCTGCGGGATGCCTCCGGGGTACGCCCGCACGTCTACTTCGAATGGTCGGAGGGGAACCCGCTCTTCCATCTGATGCGCTACCTCCTGCTCGGCCAGGGCGACACCGCCCCCGTCGTGCGGGAGATCATGCGCGAGGTCGAACCCGACCCGCTCCGCCGTCCGGGCACCCACGTCGGCGGCGGCTGAGGGGTTCGCCGTCGACTAGGTGGCGGCGAGGATGTCGATCAGGCTGATGTCGGGGTCCCTCACGAGCAGGGTCGGACCATGTTCGGCGAGCGCTGCCGGGATGGCCCCCGTGAGGTGTGCCTGGCGATCCTCCTCGGTGTCGAAGGTATCGAAGATGCCGAACGTATCGTCATTGACCCGGAAGGCGTACCAGGTCCGGGTGCCCGGCTCGGCGGCCGCCAGTGCCTGTGCACCGGCGAGGAAATCCGCGACGGCCTGTTCCTGCCCGGCCCGGGCCTCAACGACAGCCAGCACACCGTATTTGAGCGTCATCGCATTCTCCTCTGTACGTCGGCCCGCCTGGGCGGCGGTCCCGTCGTGAGCATAGGAAGAGACGCCCGAACCGGCAAGGGGGCACCCGTCAGGAGTCAGTGTGTGAAGCCCGGATGCTGCCCCTCGACGGGCATCGGACCTTCGAGCCGGTCGAGATACGCCGTCTCCTCCTCGATCACTGTGAGCAGGCGCGCAGCGAGGTCCATGCTGAGCCCATTCCGTACGACGATCCGCTGGACGGTCATCTCGGACAGGTTGTCGGGCATCCAGTACGCGGGAACGAGCCAGCCGTGGGAGCGCAGCCGGTCCGACAGGTGGAAGAGGTTCCAGTTCCGGGTGTGGCCGGGGGTGAGGCGCCAGGCGAAGACCGGGATGTCCGACCCGTCATTCCACAGTGTGAAGGCACCGATCTTCTCGATGCCGCGCGCGAGGTACCGCGCAACGTCCTGGGCGGACTGCTGCACGGCACGGTAGCCGTCGAATCCGAGCCGAAGGAAGAGGTAGTACTGCAGGAGCACCTGCGCGCCGGGACGCGAGAAGTTGAGCGCGAACGTGGGCATGCTCCCGCCGAGGTAGCTGACATGGAAGACCAGGTCCTCTGGCAGTGAATCCTTCGACCGCCAGACGATCCAGCCCAGTCCCGGGTAGACAAGGCCGTACTTGTGCGCGGAGGTGTTGATCGAGTGCACCCGTACCAATCGGAAGTCCCACTCGAGCTCCGGCTGCAGGAAGGGTGCGATCATCCCGCCGGAGGCCGCGTCAACATGGATGGGAACGGACACTCCGGTTCGCGCCTCGATCTCGTCGAGGGCGGCGCTGATCGCCGCGACCGGCTCATAGACCCCGGTGTACGTCACACCCATGATCGCCACGACGCCGATGGTATTTTCGTCGACGTAGCTCGCCAGGTCGTGCCCGTCCAGGCTCGGATGCTCTTCGCTGATGGGCACGAATCGAGGCTCGACGTCCCAGTAGTTGCAGAATTTCTCCCAGCACACCTGTACCGCGGAACTCATCACGAGGTTCGGCTGCGCGGTCGGCTTCCCGGCCGCTCGCCTGGCCTGCTGCCAGCGGCGTTTCAGGGCGAGTCCGCCGAGCATGCAGGCCTCCGAGGAGCCGATCGTCGACGTGCCGATGGTCTCCATCGGCTCGGGCGCGTGCCAGAGGCCGGCGATCATCCGCCAGCAATACTCCTCGATCGCGGCGGTCTGCGGATATTCGTCCTTGTCGACGATGTTCTTGTCGAAGGACTCCGCGTAGAGCCGCCCGGCGTGCTCGTCCATCCAGGTTCCGACGAACGTGGCGAGGTTCAGCCGGGCGTTTCCATCGAGCATGATCTCGTCGTGGATGATCTGGTATGCCGTCTCCGGTTCCATCGGGCCCGCGCCGAGGACGTACCGCGGCGCAACGCTGTCCTCCCCCGGGCGAGAGAAGAGTGGGTTGATCTCGAAGAACTCCGGATTGAACTCTGGGTCGGCCTGCATGTGGTCCATGCTGCCGCACTCACCGCGCATCACGCTCGACCTCCCGGCTGCGTATTCACTGAGAGTCATTGCTCAGGACTATTCACCGATATATCTTTAAGCCATCGCCGATCCTCTCGACCGTCGACCACCCGCTTCCCGATTGGACACCACCATGCACAACGATTTTCGCGAACCCCATACCCACGACTCCGGCGACCGGCACGAGCGCCGCGGCTTCGGCCGGGGCGCCGGGCCCGGTTTCGGAGCCGGTTTCGGCCCGGGTTTCGGCCCGGGCTTCGGCGGCTTCGGCCCGCGCGGCTTCATGCCGCCGGGTGCCCAGCGCAAGCTCAAGGGGGATGTCCGCCTCGCCATCCTCTCGCTGCTCTCCGAAGCGCCCTTCAACGGCTACGGACTGATCAAGGAGATCACCGAGCGCTCGGGAGGCACATGGCGCCCGAGCCCCGGATCGGTGTACCCGACGCTGCAGCAGCTCGTCGACGAGGGCCTCATCGCCCCGACCGGTGACGGCACCGGCACCGAATTCCAGCTCAGCGAGCCCGGCCGCGCCTACGTCACCGAGAACGCGGACGCCCTTGCCCGCGTCTGGGACAGTTCGACGGCACGCGTCGAAGCCGAAGCGAATCTCCACGAGAGCGTCGCCAAGCTCATGGGCGTCATCCACCAACTCCGCTTCGCCGCGACCCCGGAGCAGCGCGCGAAGGCCGTCACCCAGATCGACGACCTCCGACGTTCCCTCTACGGAATCCTCGCCGACTGACGGCAAGGTCCCTGCCGGCAGTGGTTGGTGGCGACAGGGTTCAGTCGAGGTGCTCCGCGGCCGCGGCCCGGATCGCCTCGTAAATCGTCGCGAGGACGGGCGTGTGCAGCGTCCACTGCTGCCAGTAGAGCACCACATCGATGTGCCGGCCCGGCGCGAGATCGACGAGCACACCGTCGGCCTCGCCGCTGAGGATCTGCTGGTTGGGCACCATGCCCCAGCCCAGCCCGAGGCGGACGGCCTCCGCGAAGTCCGCGGACCCCGGGATCGAGTGCCGGGGAGGCGTGAGCGGCCGACGGCTCCGCCCCCGGAGGAAGCGGTCCTGCAGGTCGTCCTTGGCGTCGAACACGACCATGGGCGCGCGGGACAGCGCATCCGCTGTGGGCCCCGCGGCGAACCATCGAGCGGCGAAGCGCGGGTGCGCCATCGGCCGGTAACGCATGCTGCCGAGCCGGGTGACGGAGCAACCGTGCACCGGACGCGCGTCGGTCGTGATCGCGGCCATCACCGTTCCCGCGCGCAGCAGTTCGGCCGAGTGATCCTCGTCCTCACGGCGTACGTCGAAGGTGATCGAGTCGGGCAGGCCGGCGAGTGCCGGAAGCACCCAGGTCGCGAGCGAGTCGCTGTTGACGGCGAGCGGAACGCCCGCGCGCGCTTCCGACTCCGACCCGGAGACGACGTCCTGGACGAGAGCGTCGATCTGCCGGGCCAGCCTCAGGTACGGCAGGCCGGCATCCGTGATCTCTGTCGGTTTCGTCCGCCGCACCAGCACCCGGCCCGCGGAGGTCTCGAGGGCCTTGATCCGCTGGCTGACCGCGGACGGCGTGATGTGCAGGGTCGCGGCGGCGAGGTCGAAGGAGCCACAATCGATCGTCGCCGCGAGGGCCCTGAGCTGCGCATTGTCAATCGTCATGATTAGCCAGACTAATGCCTGCTAAGAAAGTTTCGTTGTACTCATCCTTCGCCGCCGAGGTACGGTCGGAGAATGATCCTCACCACCCTCGCCGGCCTCGGCTTCGGCCTGTCCCTCATCGTTGCGATCGGCGCCCAGAACGCCTACGTGCTGCGGCAGGGACTGCGCCGGGAACATGTGCTCGCCGTGGTGATCGTCTGCGCAGCCTCCGACGCGGTCCTGATCCTGGTCGGTGTCGCCGGATTCGGGGCGCTGATCCGCACGGTGCCGTGGTTGCTCGTCGTGGTCCGCATCGTCGGTGCCGCATTCCTGCTCGGCTACGCGGCGCTCGCCGCACGTCGGGCCGTTCTCCCTCGGCCGCTCGACACCTCGGTCGTCGGCACTGCCGCGAGCCTCACCCAGGTCCTCGCGACGACCGCGGCGCTCACCTGGCTCAACCCGCACGTCTACCTCGACACCGTTGTCTTCCTTGGCTCCGTCGCCGCCGCCCACGGCGACGAACGCTGGTACTTCGGTCTCGGGGCGGTGCTCGGCAGTGTCATCTGGTTCACAGCGCTCGGTTTCGGCGCCCGGCTGCTGCGCCCGGTCTTCGGCCGGCCGGTGTCGTGGCGGATTCTCGACATCGGAATCGCGGTGATCATGACCGTGATCGCGGTGAGCCTGCTGCTCGGGATCGGAACCTGAGTCCCGGATCGGAGTGTACCGGGCCTCATCGGCTTCACATCGGGCCCCAAGGCAACCGATAGGAACCGAACCTACGGTCGGTTCATGTCGAGGAAAGGACCCACCATGATCGCCGCCGCACTTCAGTCCCGTTCGCCCAGCGACGTCCAGGTGCGCGCGCTCTCGAGACGGGAGTGGCGGGTCAGCGACTCCCGGATCGCGAAGGACAACGCGCTGAGCGTGATCGGCTTCATCGCCAGGAACCGCGACGGCTACGAGGTCATCGAATTCGGCACCCCGGTCGCCCGGATGGTCCGGCCGGACCTCGCGAGTGCAATCTCCTGCTTCGTGAGTGAGGCCCCGCCCGCATAGGCCGACACCTCGCTCAGCGGCCACAGCAGCCTCGAAAGCGCGACAGGATAGGGAGATGACTCCTTCCCGCGCGGACCCGGAACCGCCGGTGGAGGACGAACGCACCGGTAACGGCCGATCCGAGGTGGAATCCGGTGCCCTGATCGCCGCTGCGGTCGGCGCGCTCGCGGGGCTCCTCGCTGCCGTGATCGTGTTCGGTGGCCGTGCCGTCGGCCTCGCCGGCGAAAATTCCGTCGGCGGGCTCTCGGCCCAGATCGCCGGACTGATCGGACTACTGGTCTTCGGATGGTCCTATGTCCGTTTCACCCGGCACTCTCCGCGATGGCGCAGTCGTGCCCGCATCCGACGCATCCTCGACACCATCGGGCTGTCGGTGACCGGTGCCGCAATGGCCGGCCTCCTGATCAGCTCGGTCTACGCGGTATTCCAGCTGGCCTTCCGCGAACTGCTGCTCGACCCGTTCGCGGCGACCCTGTTCGTCACGCTGACGGTCGCAGCGAGCACCTTCGCGCTGTTCCTCCTCGCCGCGGAGATCACGACGACCCGCCTCGCCTCACTCCTGGGCCTCTTCCTCGCCGCCGGGGTATTCTCGAGCATGCTCACGGCGGCCGACCCGCGCTGGTGGCAGGCGAACTTCAGCGCACTCGGAATGGGGGACGCAACCTCCGCATACGCGTTCAACCTGACGATCCTCCTCGCCGGACTCGTGATGACGACCCTCGCGGACTACCTGACCCTCGACCTGCGTTCGCGGCGGAGCGCCGCAGGCAGCGACCTCCGCGGCGTCCCGCTCGTGCGGATCATCATCATCATCGTCGGCGTTGCGCTCATCGGAGTCGGCCTCGTGCCCGTCGACGTCAGTTTCGTCGTGCACAACACCTTCGCGACCTCTGCCGTCGTCGGCTTCGTCGCGCTCATCGTGCTGGTCCCGCTCGTCCTGAAGGACCTCCCCCGGAGCTTCGTCGTCACGACGACGGTCTTCGTACTCGCGATCGGCGGTGCGGTGCTGCTCTGGTACCCGATCGGGTACTACAACCTCACCGCCCTCGAACTCGTCGCCGTGCTGATCGTGTTCGCGTGGTTCGTGCTGTTCGTGCGCAACGCGTCCGTCGTCGCCCCGGCAGCGGATGCCGCGGTGCCGCTGGCACAGGCGGCTTCCGTGGCCATTGTCGGGGCGGGGGCGACGGAGGTCGCGTCGCCGCATCCGGTACCGGACGCGGCAAGAGGGGGCCGCGCCGCGGGCTGGGTCGCCCTCGGCGGGCTCATCGGCGTCGTCGGGTTCGCCATCGGTCGGCTGGGCCGCCGCTGAGGCAGTGCAGCCATCGGTGCCGAGAGCGGCGCCGCAAGCACGGCGGCACCCCGACCGTCCTGTGCTCGGAATCCGCGGACCGGTTGTCAGGTCGCTTTCGCGTCAGTGGTGGCTCAGGTGGTCGTTGTCCTTCCAGATGCCGTCGCCGGTCATGTCGAGGCGGTCGGTCAGCGGCACTCGCCAGAGAGGCGTGTCGGTGGGTTCGCCCCAGTAGTCCGTGACGCGCACGGCTTCCCCGTTCTCGAGTTCGCCGATGGTCACGTTGCGGTAGAGGCGTCCGTCGCCGTAGTTGCAGGTCCACTCGACCACCAGGACATCCCCGAGGCGCAGGCGTCTGCCGACTTCCAGTGTCAGTTCCGCGAAGTTGCCCTCGACGCTGCCGATGAGTGTGCTGGTGCGCACGATTTCACCCATTTGCGGCCATTGGCGCACAACATTCTCGGCCAGGGGTACGCCGAGAATGTAGGCCAGGCGGGTCTCGCCATTGGACTCCTGATTCGCATTCATGCAGATCACGTTCCTTCCGTGGTTCAGTTCAGTCGGCGCCTCTTACCGCGCCACATTCCGGTTGTCCGATTAAAACTCGTCCGGGGCGTTGAGGGAACGCCAGAGCAGCGCTGCAGCCTACGTGCGGAGTGGCCGCCAGTGTCAACGGAACGGTCCTTGTCAATCGGTCAACGCGAGGTTGCGCGGATAAGGGGTGTGAGTGATCTCCCGGACCGGAAGAACCTGGCCGGCCACGAGGCGTTGCAGGGTGAAGCGAGCAATGCGGCCTGTATGTCCGTCATCTCCGGGCCGACCGGGTTCACCCCATTCGATCTGGGTCGTGCCGGATAGCTGCAACGACTTGCCGGTCGCGAAATCAATGACCAACAGGGCGGCTTCGGGGTTGACGGTGATGTTGCCGAAACTGTTGAAGAGGTTGTTGCCCTGGTAGTCGGGCCACCACAGCCCGTGCCCGTCTATGCGGACGAACCCGGACGGACCGCCACGATGGGACGCGTCGGACCCCCGCTCGGGATTCACTGTGCCGAGGAAGAACGTGTCGGCGGCACTGATCAGCTCACGGTCTTCCATCGAGAGCGTGCTGCCGTGTCTGACGTGCTCGCTGCCCGCCCCATCGATCTCATCGGGCACGAGAACACGTTGCTGGATATATTGCGGGCAATTGCCGAAGGCCTGTTCGACGTCCACGACAAGGAGATCGCCGCCGCTCACCATGAGTGCGCCGTTGATACGCACCCGGCGCCGGGTGGCGAATTCAACCGTGACCATCCCGATCTTCTGACCGGCCTGCAGCCCGCGGAGTGGGTCGCCCGGCGGGATCACGGCATGAACGGCAACGGAGGTGTCGGACAGCACCTCCAAGAAACCGGGACGGCCGACCAGCGGGGACGTCCAGAGGCGTCCGGAGCGATCCCTCCCGGAGATGACGAGAAACGTTCGATCGCTGAGAAACCCGGTCATCCCGGCGGTCAGAGTGACAGGCCCGAGCATCCCTGACAGGCGGGCCGCGTCGATTGTGACACCGGCCTGGCGCTGCACGGCCAGTTCGCCGGCGTGAAAGCCGACGTCGGCGAGTTGGGGCGTCCCGATCATCGTCATCATCTCCTGGAGAATCGAGTCGAGGATTACAGCCCGACGACAGGCCAGTCGTTTTCCACGTGAGCGAGCACGTTGAAGTAGTTGGTCAGAATGTTCAGCGCGAGGTTCGCGACGACCTCGCCGATCTCCGCGTCGGTCACACCAGCGGCACGGGCTGCACCAAGCGCGTCATCGCCGACGTCACCGGCATTCTCCGCGATCGTGTTGGAGAGGGTCAGCAGTGCGGCCACATGCGGGTCACGTGACTGCGCTCGGCGCGCGGAGTCGAGCTCGGCAGCATCGACCTTGGCGATGTTGCCTCCGATGAAGGTATGGGCGGAGAAGCAGTACTCGCAACCGTTCAGCTGAGCGGTCGAGATAGCGAGGCGCTCGCGCACCGCAGCAGAAAGGCTGCCGGATCCGACTGCGGTGGAGAGAGCGAGGTATCCCTTCAGCAGGGTGGGGCTGTTGGCCATGACCTTGGCCATGTTCGGCACGAGACCCAGTCCCTTCTGGACCTGGTCAAGCAGGTCCCTGGTGACGCCCGTCGCGGTTTCGGGCTGGATCGGGACGATAGCAGTGATGGTGGCAGTCATGGTTCTTCTCCTCGTTTTCTAATGCATGAACTCATGTTCATCCGTGACAATTACTATCACGATCTTTCTAACGTATGCAAGTGATTTCTTCCGTGATAGTTTGTCCGCATGGGAAACAGGAGCTTGGACCGCAGCTGGGCGCTCGCCGACGAGCCGATGCCGGTCCGCCTGATGGCGACTATCTGGGCAGACACGGAGGGCCTTCACGACGACTTCGCGACACCGACAGGCGTAGACGCCTGGCTGGATGCCGTCCGCATCGATCGGGCAGGCGCGGCAACGACTCGGGACGAGTTCCTGACGGCACGGAATCTGCGAGACGCGGTGCGCCGATTGGCAGCCCACGTGACGGACGATGATCGTCGGACTGCCGAATCGCCCATGGCGAGCGTGGAGGACGCGCTGCTCACTATCAACGCCGCCGCCAACCAGCGTCCGATCCCGCAGCTGCGGCTGAGCGGAGCGGCTCTCGCGCTCTCCCCCGAATCCGCGGTTTCTCCGGTGGTTGCCGGCCTCGCAAACGTCGCCTACCACGCCCAGCACCTGCTGGGCGAAAACGGTTCGAATCTGCGGGCATGCCACGCGCCCGGATGCGTGCTCTACTTCGTGAAGACACACCCCAGACGGGAATGGTGCTCGGTCGCTTGCGGCAACCGCGCTCGCGCTGCGCGGCATTACCAATCGGTACGCTCCGCGCGTACGGCACACGAACTCACGGCTCGCTGATGCGCCCGGGCCGGAGACGATGCGCCGACGAGATGATCCTTCCGGCTGCTTTCCTCCGCCTGTGGCCTGTATGGGAAGTACGAATATGAGACTCCTCCTTGTTTCGGGCAGCACTCGGCAGTCTTCAACCAACAACGCGGCGCTGACCACGGTGCGCGACCTGGCGCCAGCAGGCTCGATCGCACTGGTGTACCAAGGCTTGTCTGCACTACCCGCCTTCAACCCGGACGATGACCACGACCCGGTTCCAGGTCCGGTCGCGGAGTTGCGACAACAGATCAACAACGCCGACGTGGTGGTGTTCAGCACGCCAGAGTATGCCGGGACACTCCCGGGCAGCTTCAAGAATCTTCTGGATTGGACTGTCGGCAGCAGCGTTCTGACCAGGAAGCCGGTCGCGTGGATCAACGTGGCCTCACCGGGACGCGGCCACGGAGCACTCGCCACATTGAGATCGGTACTCGGCTATGTCGACGCACAGGTACTCGATGGAGCGTGCATCGACCTCCCGATCGGGCGGGACCTGGTTGCGGCCGGTGCTGTCACGGCGCAGCCGGAACGCGAAGCACTGGCCCGCTGGTGGGCGACAATGCAGGAGCATTGGCCCGCGGAAGAACTCGACGAGAAGCGTTAGCGTTCGGACCGGCTTGCGCGCTCGCCACCCACTAGTACGCTGACGAGAATTCATCGATTCGGCTGGCGCAGGACGGGAACAACGATGTCAACTTTTCGGCAACTCCACTACCGTGACTCACCACTCGTGCTACCCAATGCCTGGGACGTCGGCTCGGCCCTGGCATTCGCGGACGCCGGATTTCCGGCCGTCGGCACGACGAGCTTTGGCATCGCGGCCAGCGCCGGCCTGCCGGATGGTGGCGGGTCCAGCAAGGCGGCAACCGTCGCACTTGCGGCGCGACTGGGCCGCATGTCGGTCCACATCACAGCGGACGTCGAAGACGGCTACTCCGACGACCCAGCGGAGGTTGCGGAGTTTGTGGCCGAGCTAGAGGTCCTGGGCGTGGCCGGCGTCAATCTTGAGGACAGCCGGGATGGGCATCTCGTGGATGCATCGACGGCTGCCGCCAAAATCAGCGCCGTCAAAGACCTCAGCCCCGACATCTTCGTCAATGCGCGGGTGGACAATCTCTGGTTCGGCGAGCACGCGACTGTCGAGGCCGTCCTGCTTCGAGCACGCACCTATGCCGACGCCGGGGCCGACGGAATCTTTGTGCCCGGCCTCGTGAATCCTGAGGACATCCGGAGGATCACCGCGGTTGTGGCGCTGCCGGTCAACGTGCTCGCGCACCCCTCCCTGACTGTGGCCGAGCTCGGCGATCTGGGGGTGAAGCGTGTGAGCTCGGGGTCGCTGCCGTACCGTGCAGCCATAGACAGGGCCGTGGACACTGTCACGGCCCTGCGCGATAACCGTCAGGCACCGACCGCGACGTCCTACTGGGAAATGCAGGCTCGCCTCGTGGCTTTCAGTCGAGCCAGCGGGAACTGATCAGAAATTCAGGCCGTCCTGGTCGTGGCGGGTGCACGGAGCACCTTTTCCAACGATTTACCCTTCGCAATCTCGTCGACGAGCTTGTCGAGATAGCGAATCTTCTGCATGAGCGGGTCCTCGATGGTCTCCACGCGGATGCCGCACACCACACCGGTGATCAGCGACGCGCTGGGATTCATCGGCGCCTCTGCGAAGAACTCCTCGAACGTTGTTCCACCCTGGGCGTGACGGCGAAGCGCCGTGTCGTCGAATCCGGTCAGCCACATGATCACCTGATCGAGCTCCATCTTCGTCCTGCCCTTGCGCTCCACCTTCGCCACGTAGAGCGGATACACCGCGGAGAACTGGGTACCGAAGATCCTGGACACGATGCCAGCGTAGGCGAGGGGTGTCTCAGGGTCAATCGTCTCCGAAACCAGAACGACGCCGAGCTCTGCGCGCAATCCGTGCCCGCCGATCAGGTGACGAAAGATCCAGGCCGGCATTCTTGGGAGCACGATCGCCGACCGCAGGACCGGGCGGATCGACGACGGTAAGCAGGTCTGCTCGGTCGCCTTGTCGGATCGTTCAACCCTGCGGCCGACCGACCAGATCGACGACGGCGGACTGCCCCCCGTGGATTCACAGTGAGTGCCGCACGGTCATGCACAGTCCACGTGGGATGCTGATCCTGTGGATCTGAACACAGGTGCCGACACGCCGGCCGTTATCATCCGGCCATATTGTCAAGCGGATGCCGCAGACACGTTAGCGATCTTCCTTGCCGCAGTGACAGAGACCGCTGCCGCCGACTACTCGCGGGAGCAGATTCAGGCGTGGTCGCGGCCAGAAGCGCGCGAGCTGTCCGCTTGGCATACGGCGATGCAGGCGCGGAACAGTTGTGTGGCAACCGTGGATGGTGCGCCGGCGGGTTTCTCCGACGTGGACTCTGAGGGACATATCGACATGATGTTCGTCGCCCCTCGCTACCTGGGACGCGGGGTGGCACAGCAACTGATCGGCCACGTGGAGGCCCGCGCGCGCCAGAAGCAGCTGACAGAGCTGACAGCTGACGTCAGCATTACAGCCCGCCCCTTCTTTGAGCGCTCCGGATTCACCGTCGAGGCAGAACAACATCCGGTGACGGCCGGCGTGCAGCTGACCAATTTCAAGATGAAGAAGAAGCTAGTCGGCGGCGAGGTGTCCCTCAGCGGGCAGCTTGTTTGTCGCACCCAGGACCAAGCGGAAACTGTCCGGGAATACCTGCAACTGCACCTTGCCCTCACCCGCGCCGAACCGGGATGCCTGTCGTTCAACGTCACCCGGACGAGCAATCCCCTGGTGTGGCAGGTCGAAGAGCGCTTTGAGCACGCATCCGCCTTTGAAGCCCACCAGGAACGTGTCGCCAGCAGCGAGTGGGGTCACGCCACCGCGGGAATCGAACGCCGCTACTCCGTGATCGGACTCTAGCCGCTCGCCCGTCGCAACAGCTCCCACGGCACCACATGTGGGCAACCTCGAGCCTCCGCAATTCACGCTTGGTGCATGTCACTCAGGGCAGAGAATCGATCGTCAACTTCCAGCCAATCCATCGGTCCTGGTCGATCGCACTTCCGCGCTGAAATGTCACCGTGGCCGTCCGGCTACCGGAGACCCTGCTCTGTCGAGCTACTGCCCAAGGCGGCCTGAATCCTCCGAATGATCGACCCGAGGATGCCCGACGCGAGAAGACCTGAACCGAGTGGGCCCGCGGAATCCTCACCAAGGGGCGGCAACTGCCGAAGCGCCGCCCTGACTTGGGCATTCATGTGCTCGAGCTGCCAGGAGACCTCATCGGAGACTGCCGTCGCCTGATCAGCGGCGGCTAGCCCGGCGGCTTTCGCTGCGTATGCGGCTGCGCCGAGTGCGTGCGCGCCCATGTGCGCGACGCCGGAAGCTTGTCCGGCAGCCCGAGCAGCTGCCACTGCCGAGGGAGAGTTCACTGCCTGCGCGGCCCGACCAGCAACGAAGCGCCTGCGAATTTCACCGGCGGTATCAAGATCACCCTGAGCAAATGCCCGAGTACGAGCGATGGCATCACGTGGCCGGCCGTCCGTTGGCGCCTCCGTTTCGAAATGGACCAAGACTCTCTCAGCACAGTCAGCAGCCCAGGTTGCGACGAGGCGTCGGTCAGCTTCGCTGAGTGACTGCGGGGAAGGCACGTCTCACCTGCTCGTGCGGCCGTGCCCCGGCCGTCGCAGGCCGAGCCAAATCAGGATGATGCCAACGATTGCGAGGATGAGCCCGATGGAAAGCCACATCCGGCTACCTGTCATGAAACTTCCCGGGATCAGATTCATGCCCTGCCCGGTCCAGACGCCACCAAGGATCAGAGCGATCACGCCGACGGCGATGAGGACGATGCGTCCGCTACGGCTAGTCACGTCTCCCAACGTACCCCGGCTGACACGCACGTCGCCCGGTTGAGGTTCCCCAGGAAACGGGGAATCCATCGAGATCAGGTCTCGGAGCGAATGACAGAAACTCCGCAGTTAGGGTTCACGGGTTCCAGTGAACAGGTGGTCTCATGCAGCTCCAGGAGTGTCCTGTTCTGTGAGAACTTACAACTGACACAACCCCTGAGCAGAGTCATCTAGTCGAGGGGCTCCACCCATTCAGACCGCCATCCGGGTGCCTCCGACTTTCGCGTGTAATAGCGGGTATCCCGGATGATCGACCCGTCCGCTCCGAACTCCAGGATGACCACCACGTGCCACACATCCCCGGCATAGTCATTCGTCCCCTCGACGACCCAGATTTGCCCCGACCCCACGACTCGGCGCAGGGTGATCGAGGGGGGAACAGGAAAAGCCTCCTGCATTGCCCGCATGGCCTCACGTCCGCGGATGCGCTCCCCCGACTGCGGCATCTCCATCACGTAGGTCTCATCACGAAGCCGAAACTCAGCGTCAGGTGAGAGCCCCTCCTTGGTGAGGCCGAACAAACGCTCGAGGCCCTCGCGCATGGCCTCCGGATCGTTGTCTGTGATTGCCCGCAGAAAAGATTCGCGCACATCGAGGTCGCTCATTCCTCCTCCCGGTCAACGTTGAAACTCGACTACGAGCATTCTGCTCCTCTGCCGAGGAAGCGGCACGCTCGTCGTGCCTAACGGCGTCGGTGTGCTCCGGCAGGCGCATCCCAAGACGTTCATTGGTGGCCCCGGCTGCGAACGCGCTCCCACTCTGACGGAGTCAGCTCGCCCGGTTTGAACCTCACCTGGTTGGAGACGCCCAGACAGCCGAGGTCGTGCACGTATCCCACTCGCCGAAGCGTTCGGAGGTTACCGGCGTCGAGTCCCAACAATTCACCTGCCTTCGCCGACAGCGTGGCCACGCGCCGGGAGTGGCCGAAGGCGAAGGGGCACTTGAGGTCAACGAAGTCGCCTATCGCGCACACCAACCGGTCGAGACTCTCGTCGGTGAGTCGGACCTCCCGATCGGGTGCATAGCCAAGAGCATCACTCCAGGAGTCACCGGCGGGCACGGGCGCAAAGATCTCGTCGGGCGAGACAAGCGCAGCATCGACGACGTCGGGATCGAGGTGTCCGCCCCGCCTGCTTCTGGCCATCGCGATCACGGCGTCGAGCCCGTATATCCGGTAGTGAACTTCGGCGACATCCGCGAACTGGGCGACTCTCATTTCGATCGGGATCTTGTCGCAGGAAACTGCCGCCGGCAGGCCCTCGCCGTCGAATCGCTCGAAGGTGTACGCGAGCGTGTTCTCGACATCCGCGGAAAGCCCAATCTGCCGGCCCAGGGCAGCTGCCGAGGTGCAGTGCGAGTGGATCAGGCTCGCGAGTTGGCCACGGGTATCCCGGAGCAGAGTGCCCATCACCTTGAGCCGTTGCGGGAGGGATTCTCCCTTTGCGATGTTGCCTAGCAGGAATCGCATGTAGGGCATGCCTGACCAGTCGACCAGATACGCCTTTGCAGGTCCCCTGGGACAGAGGCTCAACTTCCAGTGACAGTCACCCACACCTCGGCGAGAGGAATGAAGCCTTCACGACTCTCGAGTCGACCACGGCGCCTGTGTCTCAGCGCTCCTCGCTTCCCAGATCAATGCGTTCCGCAATCTCGGAAACGTCGTCAAGCCGCCCGGAAGAAACGTCCATGATGAATTCATAGGCCTCATCATTCGACCAGGTCAGCCGTCTTCCATTAATACCGAGGAAAGCGAGCAGAGCAGCGAGACTCAGGCGTTTATTGCCGTCAATCAAGCCGTGGTTGCGGGCCAAGGAGTGCGTCAGCGCCGCGGCCTTCTCGTTGAGGCTTCCGTAGGCATCCCTTCCGAATGCGCTCGCGCGCGGACGGGCCAGCGCCGACTCAAGCAGCCCCTGGTCACGGACCGGCATGTCTCCTCCGAGGGCCCGCTGCCCGACGAAGAGGAGATCAGCGTAGGTGAGATAGATCACTTTCCCAGGCGTTCAAGCGCTTCGGCGTAGCGCGGGAGCTCCTCGTCAAGGACACTACCCAGAAGGTCCTGTCGGCTGTGGTTCTCGACGTATTCACGCACCGCCTGCTTGGCGATGTCCTGCATGGACCGCCTCTCGTACTCGGCACGGCGACGCAGAGCGTCCGCCTCGTCATCGGTCAAGCGAAGGGTCATTGGCATGGACACACGGTATCACCCGTGACACCGTTCTCGATAGCGTCCCGATAGGGGTTGGGCTCGCGGGCCACGCAGCGGAACCTTTCAGTTGCCTGACCTGCACGGATCGGACAATCGTCGCTGGCTCGCCGCTTGACGTTGCCCGAGCATCCAGCCGGCACCGAATGCGAGCACTGCCAGCCCGACAATGAACAGCGCGATCCCGATCTGACTCCGTGGCGAGAACTGTAGGCCTCGTGGAGAGAACGTCGTGTTGCTGAGCGGCGCGCGTGTCGCTGTGCCGAGCATCACCTCGATGATGTCCACCCGTAGGTGTTCGAGGTCACTCCAGACCGAGCGAACTCGGTCGCGCACCTTCTCCATGAGCGCCGTCAGTAGGCGGGCACTTCGGAATAAACAATGGATAGAGACTGCATGCATCAAGTCTTGCCCCTTCTGTGAGGACAAGAAAACCTGATCAAACCATACTTTGGAGTAGGGCGGCCGGGACTTGAACCCGGGACCGACGGATTATGAGTCCGCTGCTCTAACCAGCTGAGCTACCGCCCCCAACCGCAGTCACTCCGTGGAGCGGGCGGCGGCATCTGAGGTGATCGTGTCGACCACCGGTTCCCCACGATACAGGCTCTCAAAAGTGTCGAGGGTGCGATTGATGTCGTGGGCACCGATCAGCCGGAGCGACTCGTGCTTGAGGGCGTCGAGCACTTCGGGGCCCGCAGTGAGTACACGGGTCAGCTTGTCCGCAAGGTCCTGGGCGCTTCCTGGCTCGAAGAGGAAGCCGTTCTGTCCGTCGTGGACGAGGTGCGGCAGCGCCATGGCGTTCGCGGCGACGATCGGCAGGCCCGAGGCCATTGCCTCCATGGTCGCGATACTCTGCAGCTCAGCGATCGACGGCATCGCAAACAAGGTGGCGCGGGTGTATGCCGCGCGCAGTTCCTCATCCGTCACGTAGCCGCGGAAGACGACGCGGTTGCTGATGCCCAGGCTCTGGGCGAGGTGCTCGAGGTTGCGCTTCTGGTCGCCACCGCCCACGATCTCGACCTGGGTGTCCAGTTCAGGCGCGAGCAGCGTCACGGCGTGCAGGAGCACATCGATCTGCTTCTCGCTCGTCACTCGGCCGACGAAGAGGATCCGGTTCTCCGTGCGCGGCTCGAAGGACGGTGAATAGTTATGGGCGTCGATGCCGCACGAGATGGCGAGCACGCCCTCGAGTCCGGTGTACTTCTCCAGGAACTCGGCGGCGCGCACGGTCGGGGTCGTGACGGCTTCCGCCCGGCCGAAGGTGCGGCGAGCCGCCTTCCAGGCCATCTTGATCAGACGCTCGTGCATGCTCTTCGGAATGAGCGTGAATTCGAGCATGTTCTCGGGCATGAAGTGGTTCGTCCCGATGATGCGGATGCCGCGCTTCGCGGCCTCGATCGTGACGCCGCGCCCGATGTTGATGTGGGACTGGAAGTGCACGACATCCGGTTTGAAGGTGTCGAGAATTCGGCGGCTCTCCGCATGGATCAGCCACGGCAGCGCGTAGCGGAGCCAGTCGTGCGGGTACCAGCGCCAGCTCTTGATCCGGTGCACGAGGAACGTCTGTCCCTCGTGCTCTTCGGTCCAGGTGCCGTGCTTGGCCGAGGCAGCCGGCGCGAAGACCTGCACCTCGTGGCCGCGGGAGGTCAGGCCGGCGGCGAGACGCTCGGCGAACTTCGCCGCGCCGTTGACGTCAGGGGCGAACGTGTCGCAGGCAATGAGGACCTTGATCGGCTTTTTCGAACCCGGAGCCACAGGGGTCGAACCTAGTGGCGAAGCGGTCGAGTCTGACAAAGTGAGGGTGTCCCAACGTGTGTGGGCCGGAGGTCGTCATCCGGCGGTATTTCAGGTCTTGGACGGCGCGAACGCGGCCGACATCTCTTAGCACCCTATTCTAAATCCGCGTGTTCTCGCCCATCCTCGGCGACGGCGCGCCCTATTCCGATACGGTAACGGATGCCTGCGGGTGGTGCCGCGACAGCAGGATGACACCCCAGATCGCGATGGCGCCTGCGAATGCGAACGCTACTCCCGCCCACGCTGGAGCCTGTGCGATCTCGCCGAGGACGACGATGCCGATTCCGACCGCCACCAGCGGATCGATCACGGTCAGGCCGGCGATCACGAGATCGGGCGGTCCCGACGAATACGCGTTCTGGACGAAGTAAGCGCCGAGAGCTGCCGCGAGGAGCAGGCCGGCGACGCAGGTGAGCGTCAGCCACTCGAAATTGCCGTTCTGAGTGCGGTTGATGATCACCTTCGCCAGGGTCGCGACGAAGCCGTAGAGCACACCGGCGCCGGTGATGTAGAAGATCGCCTTGAACTGGGTGTGCAGCAGCGCGAACGCGACGACGAAGGAGACGAGCACCGCGGCGAGCACGATCAGGATGGTGATGAGGTTCTTGTCGGTCACCGGCTTGTCCACGGCGAAGAAGGCCGCGACGGTGACGAAGAGCCCGATGCCGCCGACGCAGAGCGCGATGGCGATCTTGGAGGCCCGGTTGACCGGGGTCCTGGTCACCCGGGCGTTGACGATCGACGTGATCACGAGGGCGACGGCGCCGAGGGGCTGCACGACGATGATCGGGGCGAAGGCGAGGCTCGAGAGCTGGAAGACGATGGCGAGGCCGAGCATGAGGGTGCCGATCACCCAGGAGGGCCGGCGCAGCAGGAGCAGCAGCTGGTGCGGGTCGAGGCCTCCCGTGACCGCAACGGTGTTGGCTTCGACCTTGTTGACGCCCCGGTGCTGGAACTGGGCTCCGAGCGACAGGAACACGCCGCCGATCAGGGCGAGCGGTATGCCGATCGCCTGGCGAGGGTCGACGGGGAGGTCGACGGTGAAGTCAATCAGGTCGAGGTGCACTCAACGACCCTACGACGGAACGGCCCGATATCCTTGCTGAATGGCCGTTCGCTCAATTGTTATTTTCGGGGACCCCGTCCTCCACACCCCCGCCAAGCCCGTCGAGACCTTCGACCAGGAGCTCCGCGATCTCGTCCAGGACATGTTCGAGACGATGGACGCCGCTCCTGGAGTCGGTCTCGCCGGCCCGCAGGTCGGCATCCCGCTGCGTCTGTTCACCTACGCCTACCTCGACGACGACAACCGACAGTGGCGCGGCGTCGCGATCAACCCCGAGCTCTGGATCACTCCGGTCCCCGCCGGAGAGGCCGACGAAGACGAGGACGTCGAGGGGTGCCTGTCGTACCCAGGCGAGCGATTCCCGCTGCTCCGCTCCCCCCGGGCGATCCTCCGCGCTGTGGACCTCGACCAGAAGCCGTTCGAAATCCACGCGGACGGCTGGCTCGCCCGGATCTTCCAGCACGAATTCGACCACCTCGACGGCACGGTGTATGTGGATCGCCTCGAGCACTTCTACGCGAAGATCGCAACGAAGGTCACGCGCAAGCGCGGCTGGGGCGGTCCCGGCCTCGCCTGGCTGCCGGGCGTAGACAACCTCGACGAATAGGCTCAGAAGAGGGCTCGAAGGCCTGCCGCCACAAGCGCGGCCACGATCACGACGACGATGAAGGGCACCCGCAGGGCGAACAGGACGACCGCGACGAGGACCGCGGGCACCCGGGCGTCCAGGGCAACGCCCGTCCCCGCGCCGAGCGTCTGCACCGCAATGAGGGCCGCGAGCAGGGCAACGGTCACGAGTTCGCTGATTGTCGCCAGGGTCGGCTTCTTCAGCACGGAGGCCGGCACCAGATAGCCGGCGAGCTTCAGCACGACACAGGCGATGGATGCCGCGATCACGATCTGCCAGAGGGTCACCTGCCGCTCCCCCGCGTTGGAGTACCAGAGGGGGTGCCGGAGCGCGCGCCGGCCCAGTTGGACCAGCCGACGACGATGGCGACGAGCGCAGCCGCAAGCACGGGCAGCCCGGGCGCGAGAACGGGCGTCAGGGCTGTGGCCACGACGAAGGCGGCCACCGCGACGACGAGGGCCTGCCGCCGCTTCAGCCGCGGCCAGAGCAGGCCGACGAAAGCGGCAGCGGCCGCGGCGTCGAGGCCGTACGAGCGGGTGTCGCCGAGGGTGTTGCCGATCAGGGCGCCCACGAAGGTCGTCAGGTTCCAGCCGGCGAACACGATGAGGCCGGTCACCCAGAACCCGCGCCGGCTCGACCGCGGGGTCGGCTGGGCGAGCGCGACGGCCGTCGACTCGTCGATCGTGATCCACGCCGCCGCGAACCGGCGCAGCCAGCCGCGGCCGACGATGGGCGCGGTGCGAATGCCGTAGAGGCCGTTCCGGGTGCCGAGCAGCGCGGCACCGGCGATCGCCGATGGCCCCGCCGCGACCCCGCCGGCCGCGAGTACTCCGATCAGGGCGAACTGGGATCCCCCGGAGAACATCACCAGGCTGAGGAACGCCGTCTGCCAGAGCGTGAGGCCGGACGCGACGGAGAGCGCCCCGAAGGAGACCCCGTATGCGGCCGTCGCGACGCCGACGGCTATGCCCTCGCGCGTCGCGACCCGGTCGAGAGCCCGGGCGGCGATCTCCTGGGAGGCGGCGTCCTCGGCAGTGTCGTCCTTCGAGGTGTCGTCCACGGCAGCGTCGTCGTCGACAGCGTCGTCGTCGACAGCGTCGTCGTCGACAGCGTCGTCGTCGACAGCGTCGTCGTCGACAGCGTCGTCGTCGACAGCGTCGTCGTCGGGAGGGAGCTGCGCGGGCATCCCGCTACCGGGAGAGGTTCACGCCGTGCACACCGTTGTGGTAGCGCAGGAACGGGAAGACTACGGACACGGAGAAGCCGACACCCGGGACGGTGCCCGCCGTGAAGGTGCCGCCGAAAAGCTCTGCGCGCTCACGCATCTGGGTGATGCCCGCACCGGACACGCTCTCGCTGAGCGCGTGCAGGTCGTCGTCGATCGTGTACCGGGTGCGCGCGGCGACCTCGTCGGGGTCGGAGCTCACCCTGCGGGCGGCCGCGCGGATGCCGTCGTCGTCGACGAGGAGCTGCAGGCCGTCCCTGGTCCAGGTGAAAGAGACGTTCGCCGCCGTGCCGCGGCCGCCGTGCGTGAGGGCGTTGGCGAGTGCGCCCTGCAGGATCCGGAAGATCGCGAGTTCGGCGCCCGGCTTGAGCGGGAAACGGTCGCCGGACTCGGCGAAGCTCACCTCGAGGCCGGCGTCGCGCATCACGCGGAACAGGTTCCGCGCGGACTGCAGGCCCGGCTGGGGCGTGTCGACGGTTTCGCCCTCGCGCACGATGGTGAGCACCCTGCGCATGTCCGCGAGGGCGACCCTGCCGTCCTCGACGAGGGCCGTCGCGACCCGGACCGCGCTCGCCGGGTCGTTCTCCGCCGTGTACCGCGCACCCTCTGCCTGCGTGATCAGCCGGGCGACGTTCAGCACCGCACCGTCCTGAAGCTCCCGGATGATGCCGAGGCGGCCGTTCTGTTCGGCGAGGGACAGTTCGAGGTCGATACGCATCCGTTCGGCCGCCGTGCGGTCGAAGATGATGCGGCGAAGGCGCAGAGCCGTGAGGAGCCACAACAGCAGCAGGACGACGGCGACTGCGGCGAGCACGCCGGCGGCGAGAGGCCAGAACTCCACGGTGTCGCCTTTCCAGAACTTCCGGACGAAAAGAGAAAACAGAATGAAATAGAAATAGAAAAGGCCACCCGGGGTGGAGCCCTGAGTGGCCTTTCGCTCCCCGACTTGGACTCGAACCAAGAACCGTCGCATTAACAGTGCGATGCTCTGCCAATTGAGCTATCGAGGAAAAGCTGGAACAGCGTTTCCGCTTGAACAGCGTTATTACTTTACCAAGAATCGGCCGTTCGCCAAATCGGGGCCGGGAAGCGGTCTCCTCCCAGCGCTTCGGCACCGGCCCGGCACGGGCTCAGTACCCGCGCTGCGGGTCGACGACGCCGACGAAACGGCCATCGCCGAGGAAGGCCAGCACGTTGAGCCGGATCCGTTCGGCGAGCAGCGGAGCGGTCATCTCGGGCGTGTCCGCCGAGTGCGGCGTGATCAGGCAGCGCGGCTCCGTCCAGAGCGGATGCCCGTCGGGTAACGGTTCCGGTTCCGTGACGTCGAGTGCTGCGCCGGCGATGCTCCCTGCGGCGAGGGCCGCGACGAGGGCATCGGTGTCGATGAGCGGACCGCGGCCCACGTTGACGAGGTTGGCGTTGCGGTTCATCAGCGCGAGCTCGGGGGCGCCGATCAGATGCCGGGTGTCCTTGGTGAGCGCTGCCGCGACGACGACGACGTCGGCGTCACGGAGGACCTCGTGCAGGGCGCTCGTCTGCATCGTGCGCGCCGCGCCGGCCACGGGCTGTGCGGACCGGCGCACAACGGTCACCGTCGTCCCGAACGGTTCGAGCAGCCGGATGAGTTCGAGGGCGATGCCGCCTGCGCCGATGATCACGACATGGCGACCGTAGAGGGAGCGCCCCTCCGGCAGGGTGCTCCAGCTCAGGGCCCTGGCACGCTTGGGCAGCACGCGCAGGAGCGCGAGGGTGAGCGTGAAGGCGTGCTCGGCGACGGGCTGGGCGTATGCGCCCTTGGCGCTCGTCCAGAGCAGTCCGGGCCGGTCCTGCTCGGCCAGGAGGTCGCTGAACGCGTCGACTCCCGCCCAGGGCAGCTGGACCCAGCCGATGCCCGGGTTGTCGTCGAGAGCGGCGCGGAGCTCGTCCGCACGCCCGTAGGAGAGCCAGATCAATCCTCGGGTGGCATCCGAGAGCGGTCCGAGGACTCCCCCGGCCGCCTGCACCGCCCACGTGGCGGTGTCTGCGGGGTGCGGGAGGATCGCGATCGGCCCGCTCGGCGGCCGCTGCCCGAGTGGAACGGCCGTGACCGTGCCGGCCAGGACGGCCTCATGCTGGGCGTGCTCAGGTATCGCTGTCATGCTGTCCGTCCTGGGTGAGTGCCGAAGCAAGCTCGGCGACGTAGGGATGCCACGGGTCGGCGAAGACCTCGTCGATCGTGCCGAGGCCCACAAGCACGCCCTGGTGCAGCACGGCGATCCGGTCGGTCACGCGCCGGAGAACGGCGAGGTCTGAGCTGATCACGACGGCCGTGAACGCGCGTTCGCGCTGCAGTTCGCCGATCAGGTCGACGACGGCGTCACGGACGGTGACGTCGACGCCCGCGAGCGGTTCGTCCGCGATCAGGAGGGTGGGGCCGAGCACGAGCGAGCGGGCAAGCGCGACGCGTTGCCGCTGGCCGCTGCTGAGCTCGTACGGGTATTTCGTGAGCACGGTGAGCGGCAGGCGCACGGCATCCACCATGGTCGCCACGAGCGCCCTGAGGGCACCGGCCTGGTACCGGGCGTCGCGCTCGAGCACGGGCTCCGCAACGAGCTCGCTGACGGTGAGTGTTGCCGGAAGCGTCTGGCCGGCGTCCTGGGCGAGCATCCCGACCTCGAGGGTCAACCGGGCGAGCTTGCGGCGGCTGATGCCCCGCAACCGCAGGCCGAGCACGGTCGCCTCGCCGCCGGTGATCAGCGGTCGTACGTCCGTGCCGGCCGATCCCCCGCTCCCGGAGAGCACCCTGGCGAGGGTGCTCTTGCCTGAGCCGCTTTCGCCGAGCACACCGAGCACCTCACCGGGATTGACCCGGAGGGTGATCCCGCGCAGGGCGGCGAAGGAGTCGCTCGCACCGTGGGCCGGATACGAGACGGAGAGGTCGTCCATCGCGATGGGAAAGGTCCATGCCGCGCCGCGAGTCATGGTTCCTATCCTGCCGTACGCAGCTCCCGCAGCTTCTCACGGCGTCCGGCCTGTTCCACCGGGTCCGGAACGGGCAGCGAGGCGAGCAGGCGCTGCGTGTACGGATCTTTCGGGGCGCCGAGCACCTCTGCGCTTGTGCCCTCCTCGACGAGCTTGCCGTGGTAGAGCACCGCAATGCGGTCGGCGAGGATATCCACGACGGCGAGGTCATGGCTGATGAAGAGTGCCGCGAAACCGAATTCCCGCTGGAGCTCTGCGAAGAGCTCGAGGACCCGGGCCTGCACCGAGACGTCGAGCGCCGAGGTGGGCTCGTCGGCGATCAGCAGGCTGGGCTCGAGCGCGAGCGCCCTCGCGAGGCTCGCGCGCTGGCGCTGGCCGCCGCTCAGCTCGTGCGGGTACCGGTCACCGTAACTGCGCGGGAGCTGGACGGCCTCGAGCAGTTCGTCGACCCTGGCCCGTGCCTCAGCAGGGTTCTTCGCCCTGCCGTGCACGATGAGCGGCTCCGCGACGCAGTCGGCGATGGTCAGCAGCGGGTTGAAGCTCGATGCCGGGTCCTGGAAGACGAAGCCGATGTCGCTGCGGAACTTCTTGAAGGCGCGTTCCTTGAACCCGTTCATCTGGTGGCCGTGCACGGTCAGGGAACCGTCCGTCACCCGGGTGAGGCCGGCGATGGCGCGGCCGATGGTGGTCTTGCCGCTTCCGCTCTCGCCGACGAGGCCGAGGACCTCGCCAGGGCGGATGCTGAAGCTCACGCCGTCGACGGCGGTGAAGCCGCCGCGGCCCATCCTTCCCGGATACTCGATGCGCAGGTCCTTCGCGACGACGACGGGCGTCTCGGCGGTCCAGCCGGGCGCCCGTGCCGCCGCGCGGTCGGCGGCGTGCACGACGCCCTGGCCGAGGTGCGGAACGGCGGCGAGCAGCTTCTTCGTGTAGTCGTTCTGCGGGGAGGCGAACAGGGTGCGCGCATCCGCTTCTTCGACCACCTTGCCCTGGTACATCACCGCGACCCGGTCCGCGAGGTCGGCGACGACGCCCATGTTGTGGGTGATGAGGACGATCGCTGTGCCGAAGTCGTCGCGGCAACGACGCAGCAGGTCGAGGATCTCGGCCTGCACGGTGACGTCGAGCGCCGTGGTCGGCTCGTCCGCGACGATGAGTCCGGGGTCGAGCACGAGGGCCATCGCGATGACGACGCGCTGCTTCTGTCCGCCGGAGAACTGGTGCGGGAAGTAGTTGACCCGGATCTCAGGGTCGGGGATGCCGACCCTGCCGAGGATCTCGACGGCCTTCTTCTTCGCCTCGGCGCGGCTGAACTGGCCGTGGGCGCGGATGCCCTCCATGATCTGCCAGCCGACGGTGTAGACGGGGTTGAGCGCGGTGGACGGTTCCTGGAACACCATCGAGACGTCGGTGCCGCGGAGCTGGCGGAGTTTCTGCTTGCCGACGGAGATCACGTTGTTCGTGCTCGAGCCGTCCTTGCTGCTGAGGAACACGGCTCCCGATGACGTCGCGGTCTCCGGAAGCAGGCCGAGGATCGTCTTGGCCGTCACGGTCTTGCCGCTTCCGCTTTCGCCGACGATCGCGAGCACCTCGCCGGGCGCGACCCGGAGGCTGACGCCGGCGACGGCGTGCACGGCGCCGGCGTCGGTCGCGAAGGTCACAGTGAGGTCGGTGATGCTGAGCACGTCGGAGCTTCGCGCGGTGCTGGACACGGCTCCGGCGGACTCGGGGGTGGTGGCGGATGCCGCGGTCATGACCGGTCCTCGAATCCTTCGTCGGTGAAGCTGTCTATGTCGGCGTCGATGCCGTCGGCGCCGCCCTCGAGGCCGTCGAGGCCGCCAGGGCCGCCCGTGAGCGTACCGCCGGGGACGACGGACGTCGCCGCGACGACGGAAACAACCTTGCCGACCGAGCGGCGACCGCGGAGGCGCGGGTCGGCGAGGTCGTTGAGGCTCTCGCCGACGAGGGTGATGCCGAGCACGACGAGCACGATCGCGAGACCGGGGAACAGCGAGGTCCACCAGATGCCGCTCGTGACGTCGGAGAGGGCCTTGTTCAGGTCGTAGCCCCACTCTGCTGCGGCGCTCGGCTCGATGCCGAAGCCGAGGAAGCCGAGCCCGGCGAGGGTGAGGATCGCCTCGGAGGAGTTGAGCGTGAAGATGAGCGGCAGGGTGCGAGTGGCGTTGCGCAGCACGTGCCGGAACATGATCCGGCCGTTGCTCGCGCCGAGGACCCTGGCGGACTCCACGTAGGCCTCCGCCTTGATCCGGACGGTCTCCGCGCGGATCACCCGGAAGTACTGCGGGATGAACACGACGGTGATGGAGATGGCCGCCGCGACCACTCCGCCGACAAGGTCGGACTTGCCGCCGGAGATCACGATCGACATCACGATCGCGAGCAGCAGGGATGGGAACGCGTAGACCGCGTCGCAGACGACGACGAGGATGCGGTCGAGCCAACCGCCGAAGTAGCCGGAGACGAGGCCGAGGAACACGCCGGCGAAGATGGAGAGCAGTACCGCGACGACGATCACGAACAGGGCGGTCTGGGCACCCCAGAGGACGCGGGACAGCACGTCGTAGCCGCCGACGGTGGTCCCGAGGATGTGAGCGCCGCCCGGGGCCACCTGGGCGCCGAAGGGGCCGTTCGCGTCACGCAACTGGCTGTAGCCGTACGGCGAAATCACGGGGGCGAAGATGGCGGTGAGCACGAACAGGCCGGTGATGACGAGGCCGGTGACGAGCATTCCCCGCTGCAGGCCCATGCTCTGCTTCACCTGGTGCACGACGGGGAGCCGGTTCCAGAGTGCGGCGAGGCCGCCGCGGCGGACGGGGGCACTGGTGGTGTCTGGCGTGTGGCTCATGGTCAGTACCTCACCCTCGGGTCGATGATCGCGGCGATGATGTCCACGATGAAGTTGGACAGCGCCACGATCACGGCGAGCAGGGCGACGATGCCCTGCACGGCGACGAAGTCACGTGCCTTGAGGAATTCGGAGAGCATGAAGCCGAGGCCCTTCCATTCGAAGGTCGTCTCGGTCAGCACGGCACCGCCGAGGAGCAGGGCGATCTGCAGGCCGATCACGGTGATGATCGGGATCAGGGCCGGCCGGTACGCGTGCTTGGAGACCAGCCGGAACTCGCTCACCCCCCGCGACCGGGCGGCATCCACGTAATCGGTGCCGAGGGTGCCGATGACGTTGGTGCGTACGAGACGGAGGAAGACACCGGCGGTGAGGAGGCCCAGGGCGATCGCCGGGAGCACGGCGTGCGCGAGCACATCCATGAGCACCGCGGGGTTGCCGGTCATGATCGCGTCGATCGTGTAGATCCCGGTCTTGCTGGGCAGGAACTGCATCTGCAGCTCCGAGCCGGTCGTCGCCCGTCCCGCGACGGGCAGGACCTTGAGCCAGACCGAGAAGATCAGCTTGAGAAGCAGGCCGGAGAAGAAGACCGGGGTGGCGTAGCAGAGGATCGCGAAGATCCGGAGGGAGGCGTCCTGGCCCTTGTCGCGGAAGTACGCGGCCACCATGCCGAGCGGGATGCCGACGATGAATGCGACGAGGAGCGCGTAGAACGCGAGCTCAGCCGTGGCGACGCCATAGGTGAGGAGGACGTCGACGACGGGCTTGTTCGTGCTGATCGTCGTGCCGAAGTTGCCGGTGAAGATCTGGCCGAGGTACTCGAAGTACTGGACCAGGATCGGCCGGTCGTAGCCGGCGGCGTGGATGCGTTCGGCGAGCTGGTCGGCGGTGAGGCGGCCACCGAGGGCAGCCGTGATCGGGTCGCCGGTCGCGCGCATCAGCCAGAAGACCATGGAGACGAGGATGAAGATCGTCGGGAAGATGAGCAGGAAGCGGACCGCGATGTAACGACCGATGCCCCCGCCGGGGGAGGTTCGTTTGCGCCGGATTCCCTGGGGGGCGGTCGGGCGCGCTGCCACTGTTGTCATCACTGCCTATCGATCGAGAATTGAAAGGGGGCACCCAGCGCTCTGGCTGAATGCCCCCGGTTACAACTGGTGAAACAGGCCGGACTTAGCCCTTCTTCAGCGCCGCGTAGCGGAACTTGAAGGATGCGTCGAGCGTGTCGGTGGTTCCGGTGACCGTGGTCCCGGTGACGGCGACCTGGGCACCCTGGAGGAGGGGCAGGGTCGACAGCTGGGCTGCGACCTTGTCCTGGATCTCCTCGATGAGCTTGGTACGGGCGTCCTTGTCGGTCGTGACGGCCTGCTGCTTGATCAGGTCGTTGACGACAGAGTCGCTGTAGTGGTTTCCGACGAAGTTACCATCGGCGAAGAACGGCGTCAGGTAGTTGTCCGCGTCCGAGTAGTCCGGGAACCAGCCGAGCTGGTAAGCGGGGTATGCGTCCTTCACGCGCTCCTTGGAGTACGTGACGTACTCGGTCGAAGCCAGGTTGACCGTGAAGAGGCCGGAGGCGTCGAGCTGGTCCTTGACGAGCGCGTATTCATCGCTCGAGCCGGGGCCGTAGTGGTCGGTGTTGTACTGCAGGTTGAGGGCGACAGGGCTCGTGATGCCGGCGGCTTCGAGCGTTGCCTTGGCCTTCGCCTTGTCGGGTCCTCCGTTGCCGTCGCCGTAGAGGCCCTTGAGGGACTCGGTGGCACCGGTCATGCCGGCCGGAACGTAGGAGTAGAGCGGCGTGTACGTGCCCTTGTAGACCTGCTTGGCGATTTCGGCACGGTCGACGAGGTCGGCGACGGCCTGGCGCACGGCGAGCGACTTGGCCGGGTCGGCCTCGGGCGTCTTGGCGCCGAACGGCTGGGTGTCGAAGTTGAAGACGATGTAGCGGATCTCTCCGCCGGGTCCGTCGACGACCTTGACCTTGTCGTTGCCGCGCAGGTCATCGATGTCCGTCGACGACAGGCTGCGGAAGGCGACGTCGATATTGCCTTCCTGCACATCGAGCTTGAGGTTCGACGCGTCGGCGTAGTACTTCACGTTGACGACATCCGACTTCGCCGCGCCGAGGTTGCCCTTGTAATCCTTGTTGGCCTTGTACCCGATGAGGTTGTTGAAGTCGTAGCTCGTGATGACGTACTGGCCTGCGAAGGCGTTCGCCTTCACGATGTCGGCATCGGGCGTGATCGCGGTCGCCGAGAAGGTCTCCTCGTCGACGATCACGCCGGCAGGGCTCGACAGGATCTGCGGGAAGACCTGGTCGTTCGCGGCCTTCAGGGTGAAGACGACGGTGGTGTCGTCCGGAGCCGCGACGCTCGCGAGGTTGTACAGCAGGGTCGACGGGCCGTTGGCGTCCGCGATCGACAGCTGGCGGTCGAAGCTGAACTTCACGTCTGAAGACGTGAGCTTGTGACCGTTCGCGAAGACGAGGTCGGGCTTGAGCGTGACCGTGTACTCGGTGGGGGTCGTGAACTCGGCCTTGGTCGCGATGTCCGGCGTCACATCGGCGGTGCCGTATGCGCTGTTCATCAGGAACGGGAAGACCTGGTTCATCACGGCGAACGAGCCGTTGTCGTACGAGCCGGCCGGGTCGAGCGTCGTGACCTTGTCGGTCGTGCCGATCAGGAGGGTGCCTCCGGCGCTTGCGGTGGTGCCGCCTGCCGAGCAGCCGGCGAGGACGAGCGCGGAAGCGGCGACGAGCGCCAGTCCCCCGATCAGCCTGGTGCGCCTGGTGGGTGAAAATGCCATGTGCGTGAGCCTCTTTCTCTCGAAATGCGGCAGAGGCGGCATGCGAGGGAGCCGCACCTCTGCATTGCTGTACCGAAAGGAATATCACGAAAAACGCAGTTTGCCCGAATTCTCGCCAGAATATTTACCTAGCTGCAACACGCGAGGTGTGCTCAGTTACTCATCCCTCAGGTTGCGCCGCTCGAGTTCGACCCGCATGAGTTCACGCTGCAGCGCCGTGTACGGCACACGGTCGGTGGGGTCAGCACGCTGCAGCCGGCCGAGCAGCTCGGCTTTCTGGCGGAGGAAGTCCCGGTCGATGAGCGCGACGGTCACGTCGCGCACGTAGCGTTCGACTTCGCGTTCGGTGCGTTCGGGAAGCGGCGCCATCGCCAGGTCGGTGACCAGGTTCTGCAGGGAAACCGGTACGTCCGCGACAACGCGCTCGATCCAGTCCGGCGCCGAGAGGGTATCCAGGTTCGCCGCGATCGCGTCACGCACGACAGCGAGGGACTGGTGGGAGAATCCCGTCTGCACCGCCCGCTGCAGCAGTTCGACACCGACGAGGGCAGGACGCTGGAGCATGGCCATCAGCCCGTCGCGTTCCAGTCGGGTGACCGGGTCCGTCGGCAGTTCGACCATCGAGAACGGGCGTTCGCGCGCGGGCTCGCCGGTCTCACCGCCTCGGGCGGCGGCGGATGTCCCCGGCGCGGTGCGTGAGCGGCTGAGCGCGGCCGAGACGGCCCGGCCGACCTCGCCGAGCTCCATGCCGAGCATCCGGGCGAGCTCGTGCGTATAGCCCGGCCGGAGGGCGGGGTCGCGAATATCGCTCACGAGCGGGGCCGCCGCCCGGAGTGCGGAGACCCGCCCTTCGACAGTCTCGAGGTTGTACTGGGCGAGCAACTGCCGGATCATGAACTCGAACATCGGCTTCTTGGACTCGATCAGCCGTTGCACGGCCCCATCGCCCTTGTGCAGCCGCAGGTCGCACGGGTCGAGGCCCTCCGGGGCGACGGCGACGAAGGTCTGCGCGGAGAAACGCTGCTCCTCGCTGAACGCGCGGACGGCGGCCTTCTGGCCTGCGGCATCCGGGTCGAAGGTGAAAACGACCTCGCCGACACCGCTGTCGTCGCCGAGGACCCGGCGGAGGACCTTGATGTGGTCGACTCCGAAGGAGGTTCCGCAGGTCGCGACGGCGGTCGTCACCCCGGCCAGGTGGCACGCCATCACGTCGGTGTACCCCTCGACGACGACGACCTGGTGGCTGCGGGAGATGTCCCGCTTCGCGAGGTCGAGCCCGTAGAGCACCTGCGCCTTGTGGTAGATCGGGGTCTCCGGGGTGTTCAGGTATTTCGGGCCCTTGTCGTCGTCGAGGAGCTTGCGCGCCCCGAAGCCGATCGTCTGGCCGGTGATGTCGCGGATGGGCCAGACCAGCCGGCCGCGGAAGCGGTCGTAGACGCCGCTCGATCCCTCCCGGCTCGACACCAGTCCGGCGAGGGTCAGCTCCTCATCGGAGTAGCCGCGACCACGGAGGTGTTTGGTCAGTTCGTCCCAGCTCTTCGGGGCGAAGCCGATCCCGAACCGGGTCGCCGCGTGGGCGTCGAAGCCGCGTTCGCCGAGGAATGTTCGGCCGACGGCGGCCCCTGCGCTGCCGAGCTGCTCGACGAAGAAGTCGGCGGCGGCCTGGTTGGCCGCGTAGAGCCGCGCGCGGTTGGTGTGGTCCGGCGCATCCGCCCCGCCGCCCTCGTAGTGCAGTTCGAGGCCGACCCGGCCAGCGAGTCGTTCCACGGCCTCGCTGAAGGTGACGTGGTCCATCTTCTGCAGGAAGGAGTAGACGTCGCCGCTCTCGCCGCAACCGAAGCAGTGGTAGAAACCGACCTGCGGGCGGACGTGGAAGCTCGGGCTGCGTTCGTCGTGGAAGGGGCACAACCCCTTCAGGGAGCCGACGCCGGCCGACTTGAGGCTGACGTAGTCGCCGACGATGTCGGCGATATTGGTTCGGGCCTTGACCTCTTCAATGTCGCTTTGTCGAATCAGGCCTGCCATAGCTGAATGTTATCCCGCCGCACGCCCGACTTCGGCACGGGCCGGGTTCTGCACAGGCTCAGTTCTGGATCAGGCGTTCGTACCACGCGAGCGCGGACTGGTCGGTGAGGCTCGCGACCTGGTCGACGACGACGCGCTTGCGGGCGGCATCGTCCGCGGCGGCGTGGAAGTCTTCCTTCGAGCCGGCGTCGAGGTGTTCGTCGCCGGTGGCGAGCAACCGGTCGGCGAGCAGCGTCAGGACCTGGCGCTGCTGCTGGTAGATCGGCTGCCGGGTGTTCTTCGACATCACGAATGCAGCGACGACGCCCTTGAGCACGGCGATCTCGGCTGCGATATTCGGCGGCACCACGACGTGGGCGCCGAAGCGCGCGATGCGCTCGGCCGGGTAGGCCTGGCGGGTGGCATAGACGGCTGCTCCGGAGAAACGACCGATGAGCTGGCTCGTCAGGTTCTTGAGCCGACCCTGGTCACGCCGCCCTGCCGTCCAGCCGCGCAGCCAGGAGTCGAGGGCGCCGAGGCGGTCGTATGCCGCCGCGAGGTCGGCGTGGGAGACGGCGCCGCCGATCCAGGCGTGCATCGAGGAGACGAGCTCGGTGCTCGCGCGGCCGTTCAGGGCGGCGAGGTCGAGGTAGCCGTTGACGACGGCATCCTCGAAGTCGTGCACGGAGTACGCGATGTCGTCGGAGAGGTCCATGACCTCGGCTTCGATGCACAGCATCCGGTCGGGGGCGTCGGTGCGCATCCACGCGAAAGCGGGCAGGTCGTCGGGGTAGTACCCGAATTTGGCGCGGCCGCTCGGGTCGGACACGGATTCGCCGGCGGGCCACGGGTACTTGCAGCTCGCGTCGAGGCTCGCGCGGGTGAGGTTGAGCCCGTAGCTGCGGCCGTCGGGGCCGAAGACCTTCGGTTCGAGCCGGGTGAGCAGGCGCAGCGTCTGGGCGTTGCCCTCGAACCCGCCGATGTCGAGGGACCAGGCGTTGAGCGCCTTCTCGCCGTTGTGGCCGAACGGAGGATGCCCGATGTCGTGCGCGAGGCAGGCAGTGTCGACGACGTCGGGGTCGAGGCCGAGGCGTTGGGCGAGCTCGCGTCCGATCTGCGCGACCTCGAGGGAGTGGGTGAGCCGGTTCCTGGCGAAATCGAGTCCGGCGGTCGGGCTCAGCACCTGGGTCTTTGCGGCGAGGCGGCGGAGGGCGCTCGAGTGCAGCAGCCGGGCGCGGTCGCGCGCGAAGTCGCTGCGGCGTGAGCTGTGTTCCTCCGGGAAGTAGCGTTCCTCGTCGAAGCTCGTGTACCCCGATCGGTTAGCCACCGCTGGTGTCCCCTTCGCCCTCGGTGAGCCGGGCGCGTTCGGAGCCGACGAGTTCCTGCGAGTCGAGCCAGTGCTCGGGCAGGCTGGTCTTCTTGGGGCTGCCTGCCCGGCCGCGGGGACCCTCCGCGCCGATGCCCGGGTACTCCTGGGTCGGGTCGAGGGTGCCGAGAAGGTCGTCGAGCTGGGCGAGGGAGACCACGGAGGCAAGGCTGGCCCGCAGTTCGCCGCCGACCGAGTAGCCCTTGAAGTACCAGGCCACGTGCTTGCGCACGTCGCGGCAGGCACGTTCCTCGCTGTCGAAGAATTCGGTGAGCAGTTCGGCATGCCGACGGAAGGTGTCTGCCACGACGCCGAGGTTCGGCTGGATGAGTGCGGCCCCGGCACCCTCTGCCGGACCGAAGGCCGCCGCGAGATCGCCGAACAGCCAGGGCCGGCCGAGGCAGCCTCGGCCGACGACGACGCCGTCGCAGCCGGTTTCCGCGACCATGCGAACCGCGTCCTGGGCCGACCAGATGTCGCCGTTGCCGAGCACGGGGACACTCGTGATGGCCTGCTTGAGGGTCGCGATCGCCGTCCAGTCCGCCTGCCCGGAATAGTAGTCGGACGCCGTGCGCGCGTGCAGTGCTATGGCGGAAACGCCGGCGCCTTCTGCTGCCCTCGCTGCCTCGAGGTAGGTGAGGTGGTCGGAGTCGATGCCCTTGCGCATCTTGATCGTGACCGGAACGGCGCCTGCCGCGTTCACCGCGGCCTCGACGATGCTCCGAAAGAGGCCGAGCTTCCAGGGCAGGGCGGCTCCGCCGCCCTTGCGCGTCACCTTGGGGACCGGGCAGCCGAAGTTGAGGTCGATGTGGTCTGCGCGGTCCTCGGAGACGAGCATCGTGACAGCTTCGCCGATGGTCTTCGGGTCGACCCCGTAAAGCTGGATGGAGCGGGTGGTCTCACTCTCGTGGTGGTCGATGAGGCGCATCGAGCCCGGGGTGCGCTCGACGAGCGCGCGCGAGGTGATCATTTCACTCACATAGAGCCCGGCGCCGAATTCCCGGCAGAGCCGGCGGAACGCGGTGTTGGTGATGCCGGCCATCGGTGCGAGGACGACGGGCACGTCGAGCGTGAGCGGGCCGATCCGCAGCGCGGGGACCGGCGACGGGTCCGTGCGCGAAGCGGTGAGTTCAGGAGTCATTGGTTCAATTCTCCCAGATGCGGGCGGCCCTGCTGACCCGTAGGAGCGACCCGCACCGATCGAGGCCTAGATTCCGCAGGAATCGCCCTCGCAGCTCCCGGCGCCGGACTGGCCGAGGAGCTGGATGAACGGGGTGACGCGCGGTGCCGGGGCCGCGGCGACGGGGACGGCGCTGGCATCGGTCATCAACGGTCCTCCCCTGCTGCTGCGGTCGTTCCTGCGGCCTCGTTCTGGTCGGCCTGGGCCTGGCGGAGTGCGCCGGCGAAGGCCTCGGGGTCCTGGGCCCCGGAGATGCCGTACTTCCCGTCGATCACGAAGAACGGGACGCCCTGGATTCCGTAGGCATTTGCCTGGGCTACGTCCGCCTTCACGTCGGCGAGATAGTCGTGGGCGGTCAACGCGCGGACGACATCCGCTCGGTCGAGTCCGATTTCGGCGGCGAGGTCCGCGAGGTCTTCGATGCGACCGACGTGCCTTCCGTCGACGAAGTAGGCCTTGAGCAGGCGTTCCTTCATGTCGAGCTGGCGACCGTGGGCCTTGGCGTAGTGCAGCAGCTCGTGGGAGATGACGGTGTTGGTCTGGTGCACCGAGTCGTAGTCGTAGTGCAGGCCGACGCTCTCAGCGATTCCAGTCACGCGGGCGAGCATCTCGGTGACCTGGGCGACGGGGATACCCTTGCGCTCGCTCAGGTAATCGATGGGACTGCCGGCGAAGTCGACCGGGGTATCGGGGGCCAGCTCGAAGCTGTGGTATTCGACCTCGACCGAGCCGTCGAAGAGGGCGGCCCCTGCCTCGAACTTGCGCTTTCCGATGTAGCACCAGGGGCACTGCACGTCGGACCAGATGTCGACCTTGATAGTTTCGCTCACACCCGGTCCAAGCCGCCGGTCCCCCGATCTATTCCCCCTGCCGCGTGAGTGGATCAAACGCTTGGGGTGTCGACCGCCCCGCCGTAGCGGCGGTTGCGGGCGGCGAAGAGCTCGATGGCATGCCACAGCTCCGCCCTGCCGAAGTCAGGCCAGAGGGTGTCGAGGAAGACCATCTCGGCGTATGCGCTCTGCCAGAGCAGGAAGTTGCTCGTGCGCTGCTCCCCCGAGCTCCGCACGAAAAGGTCGACGTCCGGGAGGTCTGCCGTGTAGAGCTGGCGCTGGATCGCCTTCTCGGTGATTCCGGAAGGCTTCAACCGGCCGGCGGCGACCTCCTCGGCCAGCGCGCGGACGGCATCCGTGATCTCGGTGCGCCCGCCGTAGTTGACGCACATCGTCAGGGTGAGTCCGGTGTTGCCCGCCGTGAGGCGCTCGGCGTACTGCAGTTCGTTGATGACGGATGCCCACAGGCGCGGCTTGCGGCCAGCCCAGCGCACGCGCACGCCCCAGTCGTTGAGCTGGTCCCGGCGCCGGTGCAGCACGTCCCTGTTGAAGCCCATCAGGAAGCGGACCTCGTCAGGGGAACGTTTCCAGTTCTCCGTCGAGAAGGCGTAGACACTCAGGTGCTTGACGCCGATCTGGATGGCGCCGGCGACGACGTCGAGGAGCGCGGCCTCGCCGGCCTTGTGGCCTTCGACCCGCGGGAGTCCGCGCGCGTTCGCCCAGCGGCCGTTGCCGTCCATGACGATCGCGACGTGCTCGGGAACGACCTTCGCCGGCAGCGCCGGCGGGTACTGGCCGGTCCAGTCGAGCGGTCGGAACGGCATGGCGTCCTTGTGCGTGAACGGCTTCGGGGCGAAGGGATTCAGCGAGCTGGGCTTCGGGGTCATCGACTGACGTGCTCCAAGGATCGGAGGCCCCGGCCGAGGTGCCACTGCGTGTATGCGGCGACGACTCCGTTGGCCTGGTTCCTGGTCTGCTCTGGCATGGATTCGGCCTGGTCCCAGTCCCCGGCGAGCAGGGAGCCGAGGAGCAGGATGGTCGCCTTGTCCAGCCGGGGCGACCCGGGGGCCGCGCAGTCGTCGCAGACGATTCCGCCGACTTGCACGACGAGCGCGGAGTGATCGCCGAGTGCGCCGCAGCGCGCGCAGCCCTGGAAGCTCGGCGCCCAGCCGGCCATCGACAGGGCACGCAGCAGGTAGGAGTCGAGGGTGAGGCTCGCGCCGTGTTCCATCCGGGAGAGGGAGCGCAGGGCCCCGACCAGGAGCAGGTACTGCTGCAGGGACCCCTCGGCCTCCGTGAGCTTGTCTGCGGTCTCGACCATGGCGCTCGCCGCGGTGTAACTGGCGTAGTCGCCGGAGATCAGGGCGCCGTATGAGCCGATCGACTCGGCCTGGGTGACGATGTCGAGACTGCGGCCCTCGTAGAGCTGCACATCCGCCACCATGAACGGTTCGAGCCTGGCCCCGAATTTGGAGGCCGTGCGGCGGACGCCTTTGGCGACGGCACGGACCTTGCCGTGCTGGCGGGTGAGCATGGTGACGATCCGGTCGGCTTCACCCAGTTTGTGGGTGCGCAGCACGACGGCTTCATCACGGTAAACAGGCACGTCCTATTCTCCCACCCGAGCGGGCTTTGTGGGTCCGGTCCCGGCCGACGCGCCGGTCGAGCGGTTCCTGCCTCCACGCGCCTGTCGACGGTCAGGAAACCCCGCGGCGGATGGTTTCATTGGAGGGTGCCTCCCATCCTGTTCACGATCCCGCTCTGGATCGACCTGACGGCGGTCGCCATCGGCGCGATCCAGGGGGCCATGTTCGCCGGGCGATTCACCGATCGCCGCTTCGACCTGCTCGGCATTGCGATCATCGGTGTCACTGTCGGCCTCGGCGGCGGACTCCTGCGCGATATCCTGCTCGGCGGGGTGCCCGCTGCCCTGCAGAGCAACTGGTACCTGCCGATCGCAGGCGGATCCGCTCTCCTGGGCATGCTGTTGCAGAGCCTCTTCAACCGCCTCGGCCCGTTCATCATCGCGCTCGACGCTGTGACGATCGGCCTGTTCGCCGCTCTCGGGACGAGCAAGGCGCTCGCGCACGGCCTCCCGGAGATTCCGTCGCTGTTCGTGGGCGTGATCACGGCCGTCGGCGGCTCGGCGCTCCGGGACATGATGCTCAACGTTCCGATCGCCGTCATGCACGTCGGTTCGTTCTACGCCATGGCCGCCGGATTCGGTAGCGCGCTCCTCGTCGTGCTTTTCGAACTGCACGTGGACATCACCATCGCCGCGATCGCCTGCGTGATCGTGACCACGGTGATGCGGATCCTCGCGGCCCGGTACGGCTGGAGCCTGCCAGAACAGCGTGCGATCGGCAGCTGGCCGCGTTGGCGGCGTCGCGTGCGCCCCGCAACGCTCCGCCGCCGTCGCACCCACGACTGAATCCCCCGACCAGGTCCGGAGCTCGGAATTCCGCGGCACCGCAGCTGCAGGGCGGGAATGTGCGGGAGTTGGGCCCACCCAGACGGCGTGGGAGGGACGGAGAAATCGGCGGGATTCCCTCTCGCATTTGTGGGCCCGCGGGGAGACACTAGTGAGGAGTACTCACTTGTCTGGAGGATCCATGAATATGCTGAAGGGCAACTCGCCCGATCCGATGCCGGTGCCCAGCCTGATGCCGGTCCTGTCCCGCGGCAAACACCGCACGCCGCGCTCCGGTGCCTGCTTCATGGAGTTCGCGTCCTACCTCGCAGGCGAAGCGTGGAGTGACCATCCGGCGTGCACGCACCCCCTGGTCGCCTCCCTCGCCCGCATGGTCAACGACTGCACCTCGGACAGTTCCCGGGCCCGCCTGGTGCCCCTGATCCCGTCGGTCATCGGCCTCAAGGGCGACAACCCCCGGGTGCGGCTACTGATCGCGGTCAGGGCCGCGACCGCGGCGCTTCCCGTGAGCAGCTCGGATCACCAGCGTGCGCTTGCCGTCGGGATCCTGAATTGCGAGCGCCAGCTGGAGGGGCTCGATGGCGAGTTGCCCGAAGGACTCGAGGCCCGTATCCGCACCGCGTTCGACGCGGCGCCGGAGACCGAGCGGTGGGCGCGCGAGTTCATCTCCTCCATGGGGGCATGGTCGCGTACCAAGTTCACCGATCGCACGGCGGAGACGATCATCCGGGTCTCGGTTCAGGGTATTGCTGAGGCATGCACCCCGAATCCCGACGACCGCCTGTTCGAGTTGCTGTCCGGGGTGATCGACGATGCGACGCGTGTGCTTGTTTCGACGCAGCCGGCGCAGATGGCGACGTCGGTAGTCGAGCGACCGGCCGAGACACGTCCCGCAGGGGTGCGTGTTCACAGCTGAATCCGGAAGGAAACCAGCCCTTCGGATGTGCAGTTGAACGCAGTTAAGAAACCACAGCGATCGGGGCGATCCGCCGTTGGGCGGATCGCCCCGATTCGCATGCCCCGACTCACATCCCATGGATCCGTATCGTCAAGGGGCGCTATCGTCCAGGGGCGCTGAGAATCAGACCTGCCGGGCGGTTCGCGGATTGAGTTCACGGTATTCGCGGTAGACGAGAACGACGATTGCGGCATCGAGCGCGGTGATGACGGCCATGCCCACTGTGGGGCGGAGGACGAAGGCGTAGAGCTGGTAGCCGAGGAAGGCGATCAGGATCCCCAGCGCGTACGGATAGGCCCGGTGCCATTTGCGCAGGAGGCAGTAGACGAGAGCCACCTTCACGGCTCCGTGGGTGATGAGGAAGGCGATCAGGAAGCCGGCTCCCGTTGCGGCAAGCTCGGAATCCAGCCGGGCTACGTACTGCGCCAGGAAGCGCATGGCGGAGGAGTCGCCCTCCCCCGCCTCGCCCGCTACTCCCGCGAGCAGGGCGTGGACGAAGGCGGGTGACACCCACACCACGAGTCCGGCGGCGAGTTCGATCACGCCGTCGATGCCCTTGATGCCCACTCCGACGGAATAGAGGCGATCCGTGACCGTCCGAGAACGTCGGGACTCAGTGGGAGTCGAGGCCACCGGATACCTGCCTTCCCACTGATCGAGCCGGTTCCTAGGCCGGAACACCCGCCAGGGCGAGGTCGCCTGCCACCGCACGGATGCCGCGGTTGACCGCGGAGACGACGGCCTTCAGCGAGGCGGTCGAGATATCGGCGTCGATGCCGACACCCCAGTAGCGCCGGCCGTTGACGTCGAGTTCGACGTAGGACGCAGCCAGGGCGTCTCCGCCGGCGGACATGGCGTGTTCGACGTAGTCGTAGAGCGTGATCGCGATGCCGCGCTCGGCCATGATTCCCAGGAACGCGGCGATCGGACCATTGCCGGCCCCCTCGACGCGCTCGACTCCGTCGTCGTCCCGGAGGTCGACCGTGAGGTCGACACGGCCGCCCAGATCGCTCGAGGTCCGCGTGGAGAACAGTTCGAACCGGCCCCACTTGTCGTCGGGCTGCCCACTGGAACTCGGCAGGTACTCGTCGTTGAAGATCTCCCAGATCTGCTCGCTCGTGACCTCGCCGCCCTCGGCATCCGTCTTGGACTGGACGACCCCGGAAAACTCGATCTGGAGCTTGCGGGGCAGGTCGAGGGAGTGGTCGGTCTTGAGCAGGTAAGCGACGCCGCCCTTGCCGGACTGCGAGTTGACCCGGATCACGGCTTCGTAGCTGCGACCGAGGTCCTTCGGGTCCACCGGCAGGTAGGGAACCGCCCACTGGAGTTCGTCGACGGATCGGCCCTGCGCCGCGGCATCCGCCGCCATGGCTTCAAAGCCCTTCTTGATGGCGTCCTGGTGCGACCCGCTGAAGGCGGTGAAGACGAGGTCTCCTGCCCAGGGACTGCGTTCGGGAACGGGCAGCTGGTTGCAGTATTCGGCGGTGCGCTTGACCTCGTCGATGTTGCCGAAGTCGATCTGCGGGTCGATGCCCTGGGTGAACAGGTTGATGCCGAGGGCGACGAGGTCGACGTTGCCGGTCCGTTCGCCGTTGCCGAAGAGGCAGCCTTCGATCCGGTCTGCGCCGGCGAGGTAGCCGAGCTCCGCCGCCGCGATCGCGGTGCCGCGGTCGTTGTGCGGGTGCAGGGAGATCAGGACGTTCTCACGCTGGTCGAGGTGCCGGGACATCCACTCGATCGAGTCGGCGTAGACGTTGGGACTGGCCATTTCGACGGTCGCAGGCAGGTTGATGATGACCTTCCGCTCCGGGGTCGGCTCGAGGACGGCGATGACCTGGTTGCAGACATCGACCGCGAATTCGAGTTCGGTGCCGGTGTAGCTCTCCGGGGAGTACTCGTAGTAGATCGTCGTGCCGGGGACGGTCGCTTCGAGAGCGCGGCAGGTGCGTGCGCCGAAGAGGGCGATGTCGATGATGCCCTGCTTGTCCTCGCGGAAGACGACCTCGCGCTGCAGCACGCTCGTGGAGTTGTAGAGGTGCACGATGGCCTGCTTGGCGCCGGCGATCGATTCGTAGGTGCGCCGGATCAGGTGTTCCCTCGCCTGGGTGAGCACCTGGATCGTGACGTCGTCCGGGATGGCATCCTCGTCGATGAGGCTGCGCACGAAATCGAAGTCGGTCTGGCTGGCCGACGGGAAGCCGACCTCGATCTCCTTGTAACCCATGCGCACGAGCATGTCGAACATGATGCGCTTGCGCTCAGGGCTCATCGGGTCGATCAGCGCCTGGTTGCCGTCACGCAGGTCGACGGCGCACCAGCGCGGTGCGACTTCGATGTGCTTCGAGGGCCAGGTGCGATCGGGCAGGTCGACCGCGAACTGCTCGTGGTACGGACGGTACTTGTGGATCGGCATCGTCGATGCGGACTGGTTGTTTCTCATGATCGTGATCTCCTCGCTGGGGTTGGGATAGCCAACAACAAACGCCGCGACGAGGGAGGCCTCAGATTAGGACTCGTCGCGGCAGCGAAGGAGGAGCTGACCGAACAACACAAGGGAATGCTAACACCGATTTCCGGCCGGCATCCTGAGAAGAGTCTGAAGCGGCGGTCGACGGATGCCGCGCTCCCGTCGCGGGCGCGGCATCCGTCGCAGGACCACCGGTCTCACCCGGCGGCGAGGGCCGCAATCGGCGCCAGTGACACCGCCCGACGAGCGGGCAGGATCGTCGCCCCGACGGTGAGCACGGCGGTACCGACCACGCAGAGGGTGACGAGGAGCCACGGAATCGACGGCGCCACCAGACCGGCATGGGTGACGGATCCGAACAGTGATTGTGCCGCCGCCCACCCGTATGCGACCCCGAGCACCAGGCCGAGGGTGACGGCCGCCACGGTCATCTGCACGCTTTCGGCGAGGATCATCGCGCGAACCTGCCTGCCGGTGAAACCGAGGGCCCTGAGCAGGCCGATCTCGCGAGAACGCTGCAGCACGCTCAGTGCCAGGTTGTTGATCATGCCGACTGCGGCGATCAGGGCGCTGAAGCCCACGAGCACTGAGATCACGGCGAGGCTGGTCGACACCGTCTCGGAGACGGCCGCACGCGTCACCGGGTCGTCCATCAGCGGCTGCATCATGGTTTCGAAGGTCGATCCCGCGACGGCGAACATGGTGATGAGCGTCACCCCGATGACCAGTCCGATAGTGGTGCGGGCACTGCGCTCCGGGTGTTGACTGGCGTTCGCGACAGCAAGCCGGGCCGGCGCGCTGCCGCCCAGGAACCGGCCGACCAGGCTCAACATGGGCGGCATGATCAGATGCGACCCGAGCACAAGGCCGGTGAACGAGAGCAGGCCGCCGGCAAGTCCCAGCAGCACGCCGTACTCCGTGACCTGCCCGGCCCAGACTCCCCCGGCGAGAAACAGTACGCCCGTGGCCATCAGCACGATCGCGAAGGCATTGCGGCCCGGGCGCCGAGCCGACTCTTCGAGCGTGCGCTCCTGTGCTGCGCCGACAGCCTGCATCGGGCTCACGGTGAGGACCCGGCGAGACCCGACCCACGCTGCGCACCAGGTGGACAACACGACGATGACGACGGGCAAGGCGAGCAAGGGCTCGAGGAGACGGTAGCCGAGATCCGGGATCAGCCCGGCGCCGAAGGCAAGCCGGACACCGGCGAAACTCAGCAGGATGCCGGCGGCGGCGCCCAGCACGGCTCCGGCGAGCCCCACCTTCAGCCCGTCGAGGGCCACGGCGCGGCGCTGGTCACCCGCGCTCGACCCGATCAGGCGCATGAGCGCGATCGTGCGGGTCCGACCGGCGATGACGGTGGCCACCGTGTTGGTGGTCACGATCGCACTCACGTACACCGCAATCGTGATGAACAGGAATGCGACGATCGAGAGGGCTGCACGGACCGCTGCAATGCGGGACACGTCATTGCCACTCACGACGGTGGCGAGCACGCTCGTCGTTTCCAGGAGCAGCACCCCGAAGGCCGATGCGAGCGCCGCCACGAGCAGGCTCGCACCACGGCCGGCGTGCCCGGTGGCGCTGGCGGTTTCGCTGCCGCTCATGCGCACTGCTCCATGCCGAGCATGATGCCGGAGATCTCTTCGGCGGTGGACCGTTCCCGGTCTTCGACGACCCTGCCGTCCGCGAGGAAGAGGATGCGATCGGCGAAGCTGGCCGCGATGGGGTCGTGGGTGACCATGGCGATGCTCTGGCCGTAGCCGGTGCTCGCCGCCTTGAGCAGGGTGAGCACTTCGCGCCCGCTCCGGGAGTCGAGGTTCCCGGTCGGCTCGTCGGCGAAGACCAGCTCGGGCCTGGTGGCCAGGGCCCGCGCGATGGCCACTCGCTGTTGCTGGCCACCGGACAGCTCGTGCGGACGGTGCCTGAGCCGGTCGCCGAGGCCGAGGGAGTCGGTGAGCTGATCGATCCAGTCCTTCTCCGCCGCATCCGGCCGCCGCCCGTCGAGCGCGAACGGCAGGGTGATGTTCCCCCGCACGTCCAGCGTCGGGACGAGGTTGAACGACTGGAAGATGAAGCCGATCCGGCGGCGGCGCAGGACCGTCAGTTCCGAGTCGCCCAGGCCGGTGATCTCGGTATCACCGAGCCAAACCCGACCGGAGCCTGCCTCGTCCAGTCCCGCCATGATGTGCATCAGGGTGGACTTGCCCGAGCCGCTCGGTCCCATGATCGCCGTGAACTGGCCACGACGGATGCCGATGGACACGTCGTCGAGCGCCGTTACCGAGGTGGTGGCTGATCCATAGGTTTTACAGAGGTTGGTGACTCTGGCCGCGAGGCCGAGTTCTGCAGATGTGATTTCCATGCTTCAACGCTAGGAATCGCTCCCCCCTCACCGCATCGGGCAGCAGAGGTATCCCGGATGCCGAGGGGATGACTACCGGCCGGACCGGGTCATCCGCTCGTTACTCCGTGAGGCCGTGCTGGAAGGCATACACGACGAGCTGAACCCGGTCGCGGAGGATGAGCTTGGAGAGGATACGGCTGATGTGCGTCTTGACGGTGGCCTCGCTGAGGAATTCACGCGCCGCGATCTCCGCGTTGCTGAGGCCCAGGGCAGCAAGGGCGAAGATGTCGCGTTCGCGGCTGGTCAGTGTGCCGAAGGCCTCGGGTTCCACCGGCTGCGCGGGGGCCGGCGCGTCGAAGTGGGCGAAGAGTTCGCGGGTCGCCGATGCTGCGATGACGGCGTTGCCCGCGTGCACGGTACGGATTGCGGCCAGCAGGAACTCGGGATCCGCATCCTTGAGCAGGAAGCCGCTCGCCCCGCCCCGGATAGCCCTGCTCGCGCTTTCGTCGAGTTCGAAGGTCGTGAGGACGACGATGCGCGGCGGCATCACGCCGGCAGCCTCGGCCGCGGCCAGAATGGCGACGGTCGCGTCGATCCCGTCCATCACGGGCATCCGGATGTCCATCAGGATCACGTCCGGACTGACTGCGGCCGCCATGGTGACGCCAGCGGCGCCGCTGCCCGCCTCGCCGACGAACTCGAGGTCGGCCTGCGAAGATACCAGCATCCGGATCCCGGCACGGAAGAGCGCCTGGTCGTCGACCAGGGCGACACGGATGCGCGGGGCGTCCGCCGCCGCGACCTCGCTCATGCACGCACGTCCGTGGCCTGGACCGGACGCACGACGGGCCCCGCCATGATGGCCGGCAGGTGTGCCGCGACGCGGAAGTACCCTTCGTCGGGCTCTGCGGTCAGCGAACCGCCGGCGAGGAGCGCCCGTTCCCGCATGCCGGGCAGGCCGTGGCCGATCTCCACCGCGTGCGTCTCCCCGACGCCGGCCACCCCTGGGGCCACGGTGGACGGCGCGATCCGGAGGGCATTGTCGATCGTCACCGCGACCCAGTCGGTCGTCCAGTCGAGTCGGAGAGCCACGGTCCGGCTGGTGTCACCGTGCCGGAGTGCGTTGGTGAGCGCCTCCTGCACGATCCGGTAGACGGCGAGCTGGGCGCCGGAGCCGAGCGTGGCCGGCGTGCCGGTCGTCGTCCAGTGGATGTCGAGTCCCGTGCCGCGCATCTGCTCGACGAGGCGGTCGAGGTCGGCGAGCACGGGTTGCGGTCCGCTGACCACGTCCTGCCGCAGCCGGGCGAGCAGGATCCGGACATCTCCGAGGGCCTCCCGTGCGGTTGTGGAAATGGTGATGAGCGCCTCGTCGACGGCGTCCGGGTTCTGCGCCCTCGAGTAACGGGCGCCGTCGGCCTGGGCGATCACCACGGCAAGCGAGTGTGCGACGACGTCGTGCATGTCCCTGGCGATGCGGTTGCGCTCCTGTTCGACGACCACGGCACGCTGGGCCTGGCGCTGCTCCTGCTCGGCGCGGTACTGGGTGAATCTGCTGTCCCTTGCGGCCTGCCGGGAGCGCTTCAGCAGACCCAGGGTCCAGGAGAGGCCGAGAACGGCCAGGCTGACAAAGGTCAGCATCGCCGTCGACCAGACCAGGGCGCCGATGTCCCCCTGCGCGAGCGCTGTGCCGAGGTGTCCCACGCCGCGTTGTGCGACCGCGAGGTAGACCCCGGCCACCAGCGCGCCGACAGCGACCGAGATCAGGCCGGCCCTGCGCGTGGCCGGTCCGGCATAGGCCGCCGTGACGTAGAGCACGGCCAGGACGGCCACGTCACCGCCGAGCACCGGCTCGCCCGCGAGCATCTGTCCGGTCGCGGCCAGCCAGGCGAGGGTGAGGGCCAGGGCTGGCGAGAACCGGCGCACCGCGAGCGCCGCAGCGAACCCGACCAGGACGAGGACGGTCGCGGGGCTGCCCGAGTCGACCAGGAGAAGGAGCAGGAAGAAGAGGCCGGCGATGACGATGTCGAGGGCGAGCGAACGACGGGGAATCACACGGATCCAGCGGTACCGTGCGACACGCGTGGACACTCCCGGCTCGACCATCCTCCCAGCCTACGACCCCGTGCCGGACCGCCAGGGGGCGCCGCAGGAACGTCATCCCTGAGTGAACCGGAAATCCTCCGAGCGATGTAGTCCCGGCAGGTCAGGTCAGGTCAGGCTCCTGGCGAAAGCAAGGGCTTCCCGCACGGAGAGAGCCGGCAGATACGCGCGTGCAAGTGCGAGCCCGATCGCAGGAAGGGCGACCGGGTCGGGGTAGGCCATGAAGAGCGGGTGGAATTCGGGCTGGAACTTCCGTTTGAAGGCGAGGAGCGAACGGAACCCGTAGACGGGCTCCAGGCTGCGCCCGAGGAAGTCGATGAACCGGGAGGCGAGGCTCGACGCCCGGTTGTCTCCGTCGCCCGCGCCGGTCTGGGCGAGCGGGGCCGCCGAGAGGCTCAGGAATTCGATTTCCGGCTGTTCGCTCATCTGCCGGGCGGTCTGCGCGATCAGGAATTCCATCACGCCGTTCATGCTGTCCGGGCGCCGCCGCATGAAGTCGAGCGTCCAGCCGATCACCTTCCCGTCCCGGTAGCTCGGGAGCCAGCTCGTCACCGCGTGCACGACCTGGCCTTCGTCGATCGCCAGCATGAGCCGGACCGCGGGGTCACGGAGCTCGTCGAGTCCGCCGAGGGTGAAGCCCAGTTCGGGGAGTTCCTTCTCCTGCACCCAGAGCTCGGAAATCTCGGAGATCTGCACGTTCTCGAGCACGGGAAGCGCGCGGTACGTCGTCCATTCCGCGCGCACTCCGGCACGTTCCGCCCGGTTGATCGACGAGCGGATGTCCTGCCACTTCTTCCCGGTTGTGTCCCAGGTCCGGGGCCTCAGGATCGTCTCTTCGCCGATCCCCATGGTCTGCCAGCCCATCCGGGCGAAGGTCGCCTGCCAGCTGCCGTGCAGGCTGTAGAAGACCGGGACCCAGCCGTGGTCGTCGCACATGATGGCGAAGTCGGCGATCGCCCGCGCGGCGTCTTCGACGGGTCCGACCGGCTCCGTCGTGGTGATGGCGACGCCGGCCTCCACGCGATACGCGATCGCGGTCGATCCGGAAGCGTTGAACCACAGTGAGTTCCCCTCCCACGTGGTCATGTATGCGAGGGAGCCTCCACCGCCCCTGCTGAGGATGGCCCGCAGCCGGGCCGCGTCGTCGCTCCGGCCGCCGGCGACGGTGCTGCGCATGCACTGGATCGCCCCGATGATGACGATCGCCCAGAACACCGGTCCGACCCACTGGTAGAGCAAGGTCGACGCCCAGTCGGTCGGCAGGAAGGAGAGTCGTTCGAGTCGGAGGAATCCGACGGGAATGAACCGCTCCGGCACGTCGCTGACGAGGTCCACGAGGTTCACGGCGGGGGTGAACCGGTCGCTGAGCGCGAGTCCCCCGATGACGTACACGGCCGCGAGGCCGAAGAAGGAGACCACGGTCGTCACGAAGAAGCGGCGGAGCCTGCCCGGCCTGCTGCGCACGGGGAAGCGACGCAGGTTCACGATGATCAGCACGGCAGTTGCAAGCGGAACCAGCACCGACACGACGAGCACGACGGCGACCTCCCAGTACTGGAAGGAGCGCCAGTGCCAGACGTACGGCTGGCCGGAGATCGGCAGGAGGCCGTAGTACCAGGCGCCGAGAACGGCCATGCCGGTGTTCACGACGATCGCGAGCCAGGCCGCGAATCGTCTGCCCCGCAGGACTCCGAAGGCGGCGACAAGAAGGGTGAGGAGCGGCAGCAGCGAGACGAGCACCGGCCCCACGCCGGCGACCCTCTCGAGGGTTAGTTCGTGCACGCACTGCCGGGTGATATCGCCCAGGAGGCACCGGTCCACGACATCGGTGACGGAGGGCACGCCCTGGGTGAGCAGGAGTCCGAGCGGAGCGAGGAGGCCGAAGCGCGTTCCGGAGAAGATCGTGATGACCGGGCCGACGGCGAGGATGCCGAGCACGGACGCGAGGAGTGTCCGCGTCTCGCGGTGCGAACTGCGGCGCCAGGTCAGGTCGATCCGCCGGGGCCGGAAGACGGCCCCGAGCGCGAGACCGGCGAGGGCCCCGAGAAGGCGGTACACGTCTGAGGGCTGGCCGGAGTAGAGCACGAGCACGAGGGCAACCATCAGGGTGAATACGCGGATGCGTCGCCGCCAGAGCGGCCCTGCGAAGCTGCTCGCCGCCATGATCGTGCCGAAGATCGGCGTGAACGGGTCGAGCGCCCAGAGTTCGCTGACGCCCCGTGACCACATCTCTCCGCTCGCGACACCCGCGTCCTGGAGCAGGAGACCGATCCCGGTGCCGAGGATGGCCGTCGACAGGAAGGCGATGACCGTTCGGCCACTGCCGAGGAGATGCTCGGCATAGCCGAGGACCACGAGGGTCGCGAGGATCGCGAGCAGGAGTTCCGCGAGATTGTCCACGAGGAACACGCTCGTGATCGGCGACCACCAGTGCCCGCCGTCGATGACCGACTCGTATCCGGTCCCGAACCAGAGCCGGATCCACCGCGACGGCCCCTGGACGATGCCCGTCGAGAGTGCGAGGACGAGCAGGATGAGCGCGTAGCCGAGGGACACCGGCTGTGTCCTGAGCCGTCGCCAGACGACCCGGATGGTCACGGCGAGACCGGCTCCGGCCCGGGAGAGCCACCCGGTTTCGGCTGTTCCGCCGGCACCGTGGGAGCCTTCGGTGGACGTCGACATGGCGTTCACGGGGTCACCGCGAGTCCGGTGCGGGCCGCGATCAGCGGCAAAGCGGTCGTCCAGGCGAACTGCACGGTGTGCCAGTCGTGCGCGGTCCCTGGCGAGACGATCAGGTCCGTGCCTGCGCCGGCCGCGGTCGCCGCGGCGTCGAGGGTGTTCGCCCAGGCCAGGAAACGCGTGTCACCTGCCCCGACGGCGAAGATGATGTGCAGGTTGGAATAGGGGGCGTGCGCAGCGAGGATCGCGGCCGGCGCGGCGGCCGCGTAAGCGGTGGCACTGCCGGCGAACGCGGTCTGGATCGTGTGGGCGGCATCCCCGTTCCTGGGCACGAGCTCGCCTGAGATGTCGAGAATGGTGCCGAAGAGCTCCGGGTGCGCGGCGCCGAGCTGGATGGAACAGGTGCCGCCCTGGGAGAACCCCGCAATGGTCCACCCGGCGGGGCTTGCGGCGACCGAGAAGGTGGACCGGATCCAGGCGGGCACGTCGACAGTGAGGTAACTGGCACTGTTGCCGAGCACGGAGTCGACGCACATGGGGTTGCGGTCCGCTGCCCCCAACTGGTCAGGGACGACGACGATGGGCGTCTGGCCGGCGTGGGCGGCGGCGTACGTGTCGAGGATCGCGTCGAGTTTCCCTGCGGTGAAGACGTCTGCCGGTGTTCCCGGCTGGCCGGAGAGCATCACGACGACGGGGAGCACGGGAGGATGTGCCGTGCGGGCGGCGGCCGGCAGGTACACGATGGCCGGGCGGGCGTCGAAGCCGGATACGGTTGCCGGAATCGTGACGGTGCCGATGCTGCCCGCGGTCTCCCCCACGCTGCTCGCCGTTGCGGCGGTCGCGCCCACGTCGAGTGCTCCGTAGAGCGGAACTCCGAGTGCCGCGCGCACCGTGGTGTACTGCCCGAAGTCGGCGTTGATGCCGGCCGCGGCGGCGAGGAGGCAGAGCGGAATCAGGGCGATCGCGACGCCCCGCCGCCAGCCACGGCCGGTCAGGCTGTTGATCGCGAGACCGATCCCGGCGAAGACGGCCACGACCCAGCCGCGGGTCACCATCGACAGCGACACACCGAACAGGTCCCAGACATCGCTCGTCAGCCAGGCGAGGACCCAGCCGAAGAGCGCCCCTGCTGAGAGACTCGCGGCGACACGGAAGAAGACGATTCCGCTGTACCGGCGGACGAGCACGAGGAGGACGGCGAGTCCGGCAAGAACGTAGAGGACCACGACGACGGGCCCAGCAACGATGCTGGTGTCAAGCAATGCGGCCATTTCGGTTTCCTCCCTCCCTACCCTCACACTCCGAGGGACGGCCTTCCCGCCAAATCGCGGGTTCTGAGCAATAGCTCAGGGAAGGATGCTGGCAGGCCTGCCCGTCCCCAGCAAAGGTTCAGGGCGGCGAACCCCTAGAACCCGAGGCGACCGAGCTGCTTCGGGTCGCGCTGCCATTCCTTGGCGACCTTGACCCGGAGGGACAGGAAGACCCGCTTGCCGACGAGGGGTTCGATCTGCTTGCGCGCCCGCACCCCGACGTCCTTGAGCCGGCTGCCTGACTTGCCGATGATGATGCCTTTCTGGCTGTCCCGCTCGACGAAGAGGTTGGCGTAGACCTCGACGAGTTCCTGGTCGTCGCGTTCGATGATGTCGTCGATCGTCACGGCGATGGAGTGCGGCAGTTCGTCGGTGACGCCCTCGAGCGCCGCCTCACGGATGTACTCGGAGATGCGCGATTCGAGGCTTTCGTCCGTGACGGCATCCGCGGGGTAGAGCGGGGCGTCGGAGAGCGGCAGGAGGCGCAGGAGCTCGGCGGCGAGGATGTCGAGCTGGATGCGGCTCGTCGACGAGATCGGGACGATCGCTTCCCAGTCCCGGAGTGCGGACACCGCGAGCAGCTGGTTCGCGACGCTCGTCTTCGAGGAGAGGTCGATCTTGGTCACGATCGCGACCTTGCGGGCGCGCGGGAAGTTGTCGAGCTGCTCGTTGATGAAGCGGTCCCCCGGGCCGATCGGCTCGTTGGCGGGGATGCACAGGCCCACCACGTCGACACCGGCGAGGGTGGACTGGACGAGGCTGTTGAGTCGCTCGCCGAGCAGGGTCCGCGGCTTGTGGATGCCCGGCGTGTCGACGAGGATCAGCTGGCCGTCCTTCTGGTGCACGATCCCGCGGATGGCCCGCCGGGTCGTCTGCGGCTTCGACGAGGTGATGGCGACCTTCTCACCGACCAGGGCATTGGTGAGGGTCGACTTGCCGACGTTGGGTCGGCCGACGAACGACACGAACCCCGCCCGGAATTCATTTTCTGTGGTCATGGCCGTTTACTCCCTCATCGTCCGTCACTCCGAGGAATGCGGTCTGCGCTTCGATCAGCGCTTCGTCTCGTTGGACCAGCACTGTGCTGATCCGTTTGCGGCGGCCCTCGGTGCGTTCCGCGGTGAGGACCAGCCCGCTCGTTCGTGCGACCGACCCGGCAACGGGCAGTCGTCCGAGGGCCTTGGCCAGCAGTCCGCCGACCGAATCGACCTCGTCGTCGTCGAGTTCGAGGTCGAACAGTTCGCCGAGTTCATCGACCGGGAGCCGGGCGCTGACCCGGAACCGGCCGTGGCCGAGGTCTTCGACCTCGACGACATCGCGGTCGTACTCGTCGGAAATGTCGCCGACGAGTTCTTCGATCAGGTCTTCAAGCGTGACCAGGCCCGCTATGCCACCATACTCGTCGACGACCATGGCGAGGTGGTTCGACTCGAGCTGCATCTGCCGGAGGAGCTCGTCGGCCTTCTTCGACTCGGGGACGAACACGGCGGGCCGGGCGAGGTCGCCGACGGTGAGGCTCTCGATGTTCGGCGGTCGCTCGTAGACGAGCCGGGCGACGTCGCGGAGGTACACGATGCCCGTGACATCGTCGACTTCGCCGTCGATGACGGGCACTCGGGAGAAGCCCTTGCTCAGGAAGAGGCCCATCGCCTCGCCGAGGGAGGCATCGACCTCCATCGTCACCATGTCGGTGCGCGGGATCATGACCTCGCGGACGACGGTGTCGTTGAACTCGAAGATCGAGTGGATGAGTTCCCGGTCGTCCTCCTCGAGGACGTCGAGCTCGGTGGCCTCGTCGACCATGCTGAGCAGCTGGTCTTCCGAGGTGAAGGTCGCGAGCCGGGTGCGCCCCGGGGTGACCCGGTTGCCGAGGGCGACGAGGGCGTTCGCGATCGGCCCGAGCAGTACGCGCAGGAAGTGCACGAGCGGCGCGGTCCCGGCCAGCAACCCGTCCGGGTGCGCCCTGCCGACGCTGCGCGGACTCGCGCCCACGAGAACGAACGACACGGCCGTCATCAGGGCCGCGGACAGCACGAGGGCGAGCCAGAGCTGCTCGATCGTGGTGGCGAAGACGAGGGTCACGAGCACCGCGGAGGTCGTCTCTGCGATGATCCGCATGAAGCTGATCGCATTGAGGTGGGCGCCGGTGTCTGCGGAGATCGCGCGGAGGGACCGTTTCGCCCGGTGGGTCTCGGCGAGCTCGGCGATGTCGACGCGGGAGAGGGCGAGGATGGCGGAATCGACGGCGGCCATCAGGCCGCCGAAGGCGACCAGGACGATGGCCGCCACGAGAAACCACCCGATGCTCATCGCGCGCGGCGGCGTTCCTGCATGGCGAAGCCGATCAGGATGTCGCGCTGGATCCCGAACATTTCCTTCTCCTCGTCGGGCTCCGCGTGGTCGAAGCCGAGAAGGTGCAGGATCCCGTGCGCGGTCAGCAAGAGGAGCTCGTCAAGGGTCGAGTGCCCGGCCGTCTCGGCCTGGCCCTGGGCGACCTGCGGGCAGAGCACGATGTCACCGAGGAGGCCGGCCGGTGTTTCGGCGTCTTCTGTGCCAGGCCTGAGTTCGTCCATCGGGAAACTCAGGACATCGGTGGGCCCCGGTTCATCCATCCACTGCACGTGCAGCTGCTCCATCGCGCCCTCGTCGACGAGGAGGATCGCGAGATCGGCGTCGGCGTGCACGTGCATGGTGTCGAGGGCGAAGGCCGCGAGGCGCTGGAGCGCGACCTCGTCGACCGGGATGTCGGATTCGTTGTTGATTTCAATGCTCATGAGGGTCTCCGTTTCGGAAAGCGGTCGCGGATGCCGCCGGGTCGTTCTGGGCCGCGCTTGACGAACTCGTGGGCCTGTTCGCTTTCGATGCGCTGCGCCTGCCTGAGTGCGTCGTATTCGGTCCACGCGTCGACGATCCTGCCGACGAGGGAATGGCGTACGACATCCGCGCTCGTCAGGCGCACGAAGCGGATGTCGTCGACCGTATCGAGCACCCGGGTCACCAGGCGCAGCCCGCTCGTGCCTGCGGGCAGGTCGATCTGGGTGACGTCGCCGGTGACGACCATCTTCGACCCGAAGCCGAGCCGGGTGAGGAACATCTTCATCTGTTCCGGCGTGGTGTTCTGCGCCTCGTCGAGGACGACGAAGGAGTTGTTCAGGGTGCGGCCGCGCATGTAGGCGAGCGGGGCGACCTCGATCGTGCCGGCCGCGAGCAGTTTCGGCAGGAGTTCCGGCTCCATCATCTCGCCGAGCGCGTCGTAGAGCGGACGCAGGTAGGGGTCGATCTTGTCGGTCAGGGTGCCGGGCAGGAAGCCGAGGCGTTCCCCCGCTTCGACGGCCGGACGGGTGAGGATGATCCGGTCGACCTCCTTGCGCTGCAGGGCCTGGACAGCCTTCGCCATCGCGAGGTAGGTCTTGCCGGTTCCGGCGGGGCCGATCCCGAAAACGATCGTGTCGGTGTCGATGGCATCGACGTATTCCTTCTGGCCGATCGTCTTCGCGCGGATGCTCTTGCCCCGTGAGGTGAGGATCGGCGGCCCGAGGCGAACGGAGGGGCTCGAGGTGCTGTCCTCGCCGAGCATGCGGGCGCTCGACTCGACCTCGGCCGGCGCGAGGTCACGGCCCTCGCGGATCATCACCAGCAATTCTTCGATCAGACGGCGGGCGGCGGCGACCTGGCTCGGCTCACCGGAGAGCGTCATCTCGTTGCCGCGGACGTGCACGCTGACCGCGGGGTGTTCCTTCTCGATCGCGCCGAGCAGCCGGTCCTGCGCGCCGAGGAGGCGCACCATGGCGACCCCGTCGATGAGGATCCGGGTCTCGACCGTCGTTTCGGACGGGAGCGCACCGGAGGGCAGGGACGGCACGGACTTCTCTGACGGCTCAGACGGCTCAGACGGAACCAAGTGTTCCCTCCCCGAGCGAGCCGGTCGCCCCGTCCTCCGACGGTTTCAGGGCGAGCACGTGGGCGTGGACGTGGAACACGGTTTGTCCGGCGGCGGCGCCGGTATTGAAGACGAGGCGGAACTGGCCGTCGGAAAGCTCGGTGGCGACCCGCCCGGCGACGGCGACGAGCTCGGCAAGGAGTCCGGGGTCGCCGGCAGCGAGTTCGACGACGTTGCGGTACGCCTCCGTCTTGGTCGTGACGACGATGTGCACGGGGGCCTGCGGGTTGATGTCGACGAATGCGATGATGCGTTCGGTCTCGGCGACGATGGTCGCGGGGATGTCGCGCGCGACGATGCGGCTGAAGACGGAGGGTTCTGCGCCGGTTTCTGACATGGTCCTATCTTAAGCGGCAGGTCGCCCTGCCGGGGGTCACCACCGGTCGAGGGCGGCGTTGAGCACGGCGAGGGCGGCGGGCCCGGCCGTCGACGTGCGCAGCACGGTGTCGCCGAGGCGCACCCGCACGGCCCCGGCGGCTTCGAGCATCTCGAGTTCCGAGGCGGCGATGCCACCCTCCGGACCGACGACGAGCACGATGTCCCGCGCCGCGGTTGCCTGGGAATCGGCCGCGTCGGCCGCGTCGTCAATCGACGGCAACCGGGTCAGCCGGATGTCGGCGGTGGGCTCGAGGAGCAGCATCCGCGTGCCCCGCGCCAGCACGGCAAGTTGTTTGGTGCTCGTGAGGTCTGCGACCTCGGGAAGCCAGGGCCGGATCGATTGCTTGGACGCCTCGCGTACGATGGCGCGCCAACGCTCCCGTCCCTTGGCGACCTTCTGGCCCTCCCAGCGTGTCACCGAGCGGGCGGCCGCCCACGGAACGACGCCGTCGACGCCGAGTTCGGTCGCGGCCTGCACCGCCATCTCGTCACGGTCGCCCTTGGCGAGTGCCTGCACAAGGCGGATGCGCGGGCTCGGCCTCGCGATGTTCCGCGCGCTGTCGACCCGCAGGGCCAGCCGTCCGGGCTCCGCTTCCTCGACGGTCGTCTCCAGGAGCAGGCCGGACCCGTTCCCGGCGAGCAGGTGCTCCCCCGGCCGGACCCGGCTCACGGTGACCGCGTGTCTGGCCTCGGCACCGGTGATGGTCGCGACGGCTCCGACAGGGCAGTCCTCCGCGCGGAGGGACTCGTCGATGAAGAAGTGCGCCATCCGGTTAGACGCGGAACCGGTCGCGGAGCTTCGCGAAGAGTCCCTGCTGCACCGCACTGAGCGCGGGAGCCGGGGACTTGTGCTTCGCGGCGAACTGTTCGATCAGTTCCCTCTCCTTGTGGTCGAGCTTGGTCGGCGTCACGACGTGGATCCCGACCTTGAGGTCGCCGCGGCCATTGCCGCGGAGGCGCGAGACTCCGCGGTCCTTGACCGTGATGACTTCGGAGCCCTGCACTCCGGCACGGATCTCGACGGTGATGTCGCCGTCGAGGGCCTTGACCGTTGTGGTCGTGCCGAGGATCGCATCCGTCATGGGCACGTCGAGGGTGCAGAGCAGGTCGTCACCGTCGCGGCTGAACACGTCGTGGTGGCGGACCTTCATTTCGAGATACAGGTCGCCGTTGGGGCCGCCGGCAGGTCCGGCCTCTCCGCTCCCGGGCATCTGCAGGCGCAGGCCCGTGTCGACGCCGGCGGGGATGTCGACCGGAACCGTGCGGCGGGCACGGACACGGCCCTGGCCCTGGCAGGTCACGCACGGGGTTGCGATGATCGTGCCGAAACCGCGGCAGGAGCCGCAGGGGCTCGAGGTCATCACATTGCCCAGCAGGGAGCGCACGGCGCGCTGGATGTTGCCGGTGCCGTGGCAGATGTCGCACGTGACGGGGGCGGTTCCCGGCTGGCAGCAGGTTCCGCTGCAGGTCGCGCAGACGATGGCCGTGTCGACCTCGAGGTCGCGGTGGGTTCCGAAAATGATCTCATCGAGGTCGAGTTCGACCCTGATCAGGGCATCCTGGCCGCGTTCGCGGCGAGACCTCGGTCCACGGCTGCCGCCGCCCCCTCCGAAGAAGGTCTCGAAGATGTCGCCGAAGTTGCCGAAGTTGCCCTCGAACCCGGCGTTTCCGCCCGTACGGCCGTTGCCGCCGTGGTCGTAGTTGTCGCGCTGCTTCGGGTCGCTCAGCACGTCGTAGGCGTGGGTGACGTGCTTGAACCGCTCAGACGCATCCGCGCCGGGGTTCACGTCGGGGTGGAGCTGGCGGGCAAGGCGACGGTACGCCTTCTTGATTTCGTCGGTGGAGGCATCGCGTGCGACGCCGAGTACTTCGTAATGGTCAGCCAAAGCTGGCTCTCCTAGGTCTGTTTTCGTAGGTGTGCGGCGTGGGGGCTGGTCGAGGGACTCGCCTATTCGAGCAGGCGGGACAGGTAGCGGGCGACGGCACGGACGGCCGCCATGTTGTTCGAGTAGTCCATCCGGGTGGGGCCCAGGACGCCGAGGCGGGCAAGGTCTCCACCCTGCGAGCTGTAGCCGCTGGTCAGCACGCTGGTCTCGGAGAGTTCGAATGGCGCGTTCTCCCTGCCGATACTCACCGACACCCCATGCTGGTCTGTCGCCATCTCGCCGAAGAGGCGCAGCAGGACGACCTGCTCCTCGATGGCCTCGAGCACCGGGTAGATGCTCCCGGTGAAGTCTTCCTCCGTGCGCACGAGGTTCGCGGCGCCGGCCATCACCAGCCGCTCCTGCCGGTTCGCACCGACCTGGTCGCGAAGGGTGAGGGTGACCAGGGAGACAACGTCCGGTTGCTCGCCGGCCAGGTCGGCGGCATCCGTGAGCGCGATCGCTGCTGCGCTCATGCTGAGGCCGACCACGGCGGCGTTGAGACGGGCGCGGAGGCGGACCAGCAGCTGCTCCTCAAGCGGCCGGGGCAGCTCGATCACGCGTTGCTCGACCCGGCCGGCATCCGTGATCAGCACGGACAGGAGCCGGGTCTCCGAAAGCGCCACGAGCTCGATGTGGCGCACCCTCGCACGGGACAGCGAGGGGTACTGCACGAGCGCGACCTGATGGGTGAGCTGGGAGAGCAACCGGACGCTGCGGGCGAGGACCTCGTCGAGGTCTGCGGACTGCCCGAGGAACGTCTCGATGGCCTGGCGCTGCGCCGCGGAGAGCGGGCGCAGATCGGCGAGGTGATCGACGAAGAGCCGGTACCCCTTGTCGGTCGGGATCCGCCCTGAGGAGGTGTGCGGGGCGATGATGAGCTCCTCCTCCTCGAGGAGAGCCATGTCATTGCGAATGGTCGCCGCCGACACTCCGAAGGAATGCCGGTCAACGATGGTTTTTGACCCGACGGGCTCGCGCGAGGCGACGTAGTCTTGAACAATGACCCGCAGAACTTCGAGGCTGCGATCCGAAACCATGACTGAATCGCCTCCTTTCCGGGTGACTGGGTGCCGGCGACTTTGGCACTCACGGCGTTTGACTGCCAATCATATCGCGACACACGGGGACACCCCCATTGCTAGCGGATGATTGGGCGCAGTACCTTGAGTCTTGTAACGGTCCTCCATCCGCACGGAAAGGCACGATGATGAGCAATTCAACCGGTAACAACGGCGAAGATCCGAACCTGGGCCAGCGCCCCCCGCAGCAGCCATACCAGCCGGCAGCACCCACACCCGTTGCCGCTGCTCCCCTCACCGAGACCGAGGACCGCCAGTGGGCGTCCTTCGCGCACCTCGGCGGCATCATCGGCCCGCTCCCCTCCCTGATCATCTGGCTCGTGTTCAAGGATCGCGGTCGCTTCACCGCCCAGGAAGGCAAGGAAGCCCTGAACTTCCAGATCACGATCGCCATCCTCTACGTGATCGGCTCGATCCTCCCGTTCGTCGGTGCCCTGATCATCTTCGCCGCCTGGGTCGTGGCGATCATCTTCTCGATCCTCGGGTTCCTGAAGGCGAAGGACGGCCAGGCCTACCGCTACCCCTTCGCCCTGCGTCTCATCAAGTAGCGCGGCGACCGGCGGAACCTCACACCACCCGGAGTATCTCGCGGGACCAGCACAACCAGATAACGCGTACAAGGAGCCCGAATGTCCACACCACCCCCCGCCAATTCCTACCAGCCCGTTACGCCGATGAACCCGTCGGACGAACGCTTGTGGGCCACCCTGATCCACGTGGGCGGAATCCTCTTCGAGTTCGTGCCCGCGCTCATCGGTTACCTCGTGCTCAAGGACCGCGGCCCGTTCATCCGCGCGCACGCGGCGACGGCGCTCAACTTCCAGATCACCCTGGCCATCGCCTATGTGGTCAGCGGAGTGCTGACGCTGGCGCTGGTCGGGTTCCTGCTGCTGCCCGCCGTCTGGGTCTTGAGCGTCGTCTTCAGCATCATCGCGGCCCTCGCGGCCAACAAGGGCGAGTACTACACCTACCCGCTCACCATCAAGTTCGTCAGCTAGACCGCAGCACCTTAATCCGCGAGAAGCCGCCGTACGACGGCGTCCGCGAGAAGCCGTCCTCTCCTGGTCAGTTCGACCGTCCCGGAGAGGGCGGCTTTCGCGTTGACGAGTTCATCGGCGATGAGACCGGCGACCTCGCGGCGACCGAGCGGCGAGAGCGAGTCGATCCGGATGCCCTCCCGGATGCGGGTGAGCAGGAGGACCCGCTCCACCTCGCGGGTCGTGTCGTCGAGGGTCTCGCGCCCTGCGGCAGGTGAGTCCCCGGCGAGGATCCGGTCGGCGTATGCGGAGGGGTGCTTGACGTTCCACCACCGCACGCCGCCGACGTGGCTGTGCGCACCGGGTCCGACCCCCCACCAGTCCTGGCTGCGCCAGTATGCGAGGTTGTGCCTGGACCGGTGCGCGGCATCCGTCGCCCAGTTGCTGACCTCGTACCAGCCGTAGCCGGCCGCGTCGAGGAGTTCGTCGGCGAGTTCGTAGAACTCGGCCTGGGTGTCCTCGTCGACGGGGGCGAGTTCGCCTCGGCGGATCTGCCTTGCGAGCTTCGTGCCGTCCTCGACGATGAGCGAATACGCGCTGATGTGGTTCGGGGACAGGCCGATGGCCTGCTCGAGGCTCGCGCGCCAGTCGGCACGGGTCTCCCCCGGCGTGCCGTAGATGAGGTCGAGACTGACGTCGAGCCCGGCATCGCGGGCCCACCCGGTGACGAGCGGGATGCGCTCCGGGTCGTGGGTGCGCTCGAGGGTCGCGAGCACCCGGGGCACGGCGGACTGCATGCCGAAGGAGACCCTGGTGAAGCCTGCGGCGGCGAGAGTGTCGAGGTAGGCGGCGTCGACGGAGTCCGGGTTGGCTTCCGTGGTCACCTCGGCGCCGTCCGCGAGGCCCCAGGTGTCGCGGACGGAGTCGAGCATCCGGACCAGGTCCACAGCGGGCAGGAGTGTGGGGGTGCCGCCGCCGAAGAACACCGTCGCGGCTTCCCGGTCCGGAACCCCGGAGTCGCGGAGGATGCGCCCTGCGGACTCGACCTCGGCGACGGCCTGGCCCGCGTAGTCGTGCTGGGACGCTCCGCGCAGCTCGGTCGCGGTGTAGGTGTTGAAGTCGCAGTAGCCGCAGCGCACCCGGCAGAACGGCACATGCAGGTACACGCCGAAGTCGCGCTCGGATGCCCCGACGGCGGCGGATGCCGGGAGCAGGCCGTCGCGCGGTGCCGGATCGCCGAGGGGAAGGGCGCTGCCCATCGTCAGACCGCGCCGACCGGGTGCAGGGCGCGCAGGTAGCGGGCGGTGTACTTGGCCTGCTGCATGCGGACGATCGGCCAGGCGAGCCGGTAGTACCAGGTGCTCGGACGTGAGAAGGCCCGGATCGTCAGCCAGACGGAGTCATCGGCCTGTCGGTCGACGATGAACGCCTCCTCGCCGCTCGCGGGGTGGCCGTCAAGGGTGCCGTAGCCGAAACCGATGCGGTCCGTCTCGTCGATGACGTAGACGACACGTACGGGCGAGTCGACGGTGAACGGGCCCACTGCCACCGAGAGGCGCGCGGACATGCCGTTGACGATGTACGGGGTGCCGTCGTCGGCGAACGTCGCCTCGTCGACCGGGTGCTCCTGGTTCACCGAGGGGGTGCCGTCGGCGTTGAACACGATCCCGGAGTACTGGACGCCGGTGCTCTGCTGGAGGTCGGTGACGGTCATGCCACTGCCGAGCTGCACGCCCCAGGTCATCAGGAGCGCGGCAGCGGTCCGGAACCGCTCTTCACCGCTGCCGAGGCGAACGGTGCGTTCGAGCGGCCGGTAACCGCGCGGCGGGTACCGGAGCAGATCGGGGGCGAGGGTGCCGCCGATCGCCGCATAGGTCACGGCCGCGTCGGTGAAGGTGGAACGCCGCATCCGCCTACTTCTTCTCTTTCTTGGCCGGCTCGTCCCCCGAGAGCGCGGCGATGAAGGCCTCCTGCGGCACCTCGACGCGGCCGACCATCTTCATGCGCTTCTTGCCCTCTTTCTGCTTCTCGAGCAGCTTGCGCTTGCGGGAGATGTCGCCGCCGTAGCACTTGGCGAGGACGTCCTTGCGGATGGCGCTGATCGATTCGCGGGCAATGATGCGGGCTCCGATCGCGGCTTGGATCGGAACGTCGAACTGCTGCCGTGGGATGAGTTTCCGCAGCCGCCCGGTCATCAGCACGCCGTAGTCGTATGCCTTGTCGCGGTGCACGATGGCGCTGAACGCGTCCACCTGCTCGCCCTGCAGCAGGATGTCGACCTTGACCAGGTCTGCCTCCTGCGAGCCGATCGGTTCGTAGTCGAGCGAGGCGTACCCGGCGGTCTTGCTCTTCAGCTGGTCGAAGAAGTCGAAGACGATCTCGCCGAGCGGCATCGTGTAGCGGATCTCGACCCGGTCCTCACCGAGGTATTCCATGCCGAGCAGGGTGCCGCGGCGGCCCTGGCAGAGTTCCATGATGACGCCGACGTAATCCTTGGGCGCGAGGATCGCGGCCTTGACGATCGGTTCCTCGACCTTGGCGATCTTGCCGTCAGGGAACTCGCTCGGGTTCGTCACGGTGACGGACTTCTTGTCGTCGGTCGAGACCTCGTAGATCACGCTCGGGGCCGTCGTGATCAGGTCGAGGTTGAACTCGCGGTCGAGGCGCTCGGTGATGATCTCGAGGTGCAGCAGCCCGAGGAACCCGCAGCGGAACCCGAAGCCGAGGGCGACGGATGTCTCCGGCTCGTAGACGAGGGACGCGTCGGAGAGCTTGAGCTTGTCGAGTGCTTCACGGAGAGCGGGGTAGTCGCTGCCGTCGATCGGGTAGAGGCCGGAGAACACCATCGGCTTGGGCTCCGTGTAGCCGGGGAGGGCGACGGTTGCCGGGCGCAGCGCGGTCGTGACGGTGTCGCCGACCTTGGACTGGCGGACGTCCTTCACACCGGTGATCAGGTAGCCGACCTCGCCGACGCCGAGACCCTTGCTCGGGGTCGGTTCGGGGCTTGTCACGCCGATCTCGAGGATCTCGTGCGTCGCCCGGGTGGACATCATCTGGATCTTCTCGCGCGGGCTGAGCTTGCCGTCGATCATACGGACGTAGGTGACGACGCCGCGGTAGCTGTCGTAGACCGAGTCGAAGATCATCGCGCGGGCGGGGGCGTCCGGGTCGCCGACGGGGGCGGGAATGAGCCGGGTGGCGCGGTCGAGCAGTTCGGCGACGCCGATTCCGGTCTTGCCGGAAACGCGCAGCACGTCCTCCGGCTTGCCGCCGATGAGGCTCGCGAGTTCCTTCGCGTACTTGTCTGGATCTGCGGCGGGCAGGTCGATCTTGTTGAGCACCGGGATGATCGTGAGGTCGTTCTCGAGGGCCAGGTAGAGGTTCGCGAGGGTCTGGGCTTCGATGCCCTGGGCCGCGTCGACGAGCAGGATGGCGCCCTCGCAGGCCGCGAGGCTCCGGGAGACCTCGTAGGTGAAGTCGACGTGACCGGGGGTGTCGATCATGTTGAGCGCGTAGGCCTGGCCGTCGAGTTCCCAGGGCATCCGCACGGCCTGGCTCTTGATCGTGATGCCGCGTTCGCGTTCGATGTCCATGCGGTCGAGGTACTGGGCCCGCATCAGGCGGTCGTCGACGACGCCGGTGATCTGCAGCATCCGGTCGGCGAGGGTGGACTTGCCGTGGTCGATGTGCGCGATGATGCAGAAGTTACGGATGAATGCCGGCGGTGTTGCGGCCGGCAGGAACGCCGTGAGGGGTCTGGGTGACATGATCCGGTAATTCTCCCATAGCTCAGGCCCGCCGCCGATTTCGCCGTCTCCGCTGCGGCAGATCGAACGCGGTTCGGCCGGGGAGACCGAGTAGCCGACCCGATTATCGGCCGGACCGATTAACTGGTATCGTTGCCTGTTGGCTTGCGTGTTGGGTCCCACCCCACCACGATTTTGCCGTACGGCGCCCTCTACCGCCACGCGGCCCATCCGAACAAGAACCTAACGAAAGCGTATAAACGTGGCAAATATCAAGTCGCAGATCAAGCGAATTGGCACCAACAAGAAGGCCCAGGAGCGCAACAAGGCGGTCAAGAGCGAGTTCAAGACCGCTGTTCGCGCTGCGCGCCTCGCTGTCACCTCCGGCGACAAGGACAAGGCTGTCGCCAGCCTCGCGATTGCGTCGAAGAAGCTCGACAAGGCCGTCAGCAAGGGTGTCATCCACCGCAACCAGGCCGCAAACAAGAAGTCGGCGCTCGCCAAGTCCGTCGGCGCGCTCGTCTAGTCTCTGCACCACCCAAAAAGCCCTCCGCCTCAGGCGGGGGGCTTTTTTGTCGTCCCGACCCCTTCGCGGGACGGGACCCGGGTCTGTCAGCGCACCGAGGTGCGCTCGTAGAGGGCCATCGACCAGACGTAGCCGGCGACCGAGAGCAGGGCGCACCATCCGATCGCGAGCATCGGGTTCCAGCCGAGCGGGGTGCCGAGCAGGAGACCGCGGACGGTCTCGATGAACGACGTGAACGGCTGGTACTGCGCAAACGACTGCATCCATTCCGGCATCGAGCCCGTCGGCACGAAGCCGCTGCCCAGGAGCGGAAGGATCGTCAGGATCATCGGCAGGTTACTGGCGGTCTCGACGGTTTTCGACTGCATGCCCATGGCGACTCCGAGCCAGCTGACCGCGAACGAGACGAGCACGGTGAGTCCGGCGACGGCGAACCACTCTGCGACTCCCGCCGTCGGCCGGAATCCGACGAGGAGGCCGACTCCGAGCACGAGGGCGACGGCGATGATCGCCTGGATCGTGTTGCCGACGACGTGCCCGGCGAGGACTGCAGCGCGCGAGATCGACATTGTGCGGAACCGTGCCGTGATGCCCTCGGTCATGTCCATCGCGACGGTGATCGAGGCGCCGCTCGCGGTCCCTGCAATGGTGATCACGAGGATGCCCGGCATGACGTATGCGAGGTAGGCGTCGCGGCCGCTCGCGGGATCGACGCCGGGCAGTCCTGCCCCGAGCGTGCCGCCGAACACGAAGACGAGGAGCAGCAGAATCACCACGGGCCCGAGGATGGTGAACATCGACAGGCCGGGATACCGAACCATGTGCAGCAGGTTGCGACGCAGCATGGTGATCGCGTCGGCGACGGTATGCGATGGCCGGCGGCCGCGTGGTGTTGCCTGACGCCGGGCCGTGAGGGTGGTCATGATTCGGTTCCCTTCGTGTCGACCCGGCCCGGCCGATCCTTCGTGCCGGTGAGGGCGAAGAACACGTCGTCGAGATCCGGGGTGTGGATGCTGAGGTCGTCGACCTCGACGCCGGCGGCATCGAGGCGATCCAGGATGCCGCGCAGCGCGCCGACCGTACCGTCGCCCGGCACCGTGAGCGCGAGTCCCGCCTCATCGCGAGCGGACTCACCGAACAGGCGCGAGGCAGCGTCGAGCGCCGCGCTATCCGGGAGACGCAGCCGGATGTGCCCGCCTGGCACGAGGCGCTTGAGCTCGTCCGGCGTTCCCTCCGCGACGATCCGGCCGCCGTCGAGCACCGCAATGCGGTCCGCGAGTTCGTCCGCTTCCGCCAGTTGCTGGGTGGTGAGCAGCACCGTCGTCCCCTGCGCGACGAGGTCGCGCACGATGTCCCAGACGGTGTGGCGACTCCTCGGGTCCAGCCCGGAGGTGGGCTCGTCGAGGAAGATCACGCTCGGGGCCTGGACGAGCGTCATCGCGAGGTCGAGACGGCGGCGCATCCCGCCGGAATAGGTCGCGAGCGGCTTGCGGGCCGCCTCGACGAGGTCGAACTGCTCGAGCAGTTCGGTCACCCTGGCCTTCGATCGTTTCGCGCCGAGGTGACGCAGCCTGGCCATCAGCTGGAGGTTCTCCTCGCCGGTGAGCAGGCCGTCGACCGCCGAGAACTGGCCGGTGACGCCGATCGCGGCGCGCACGCCGTCGTGGTCGCGCAGGACGTCGCATCCGTTCACGAAAGCCGTGCCGCCGTCCGGTCGCACGAGCGTGGACAGGATGTGCACGGTTGTCGTCTTCCCTGCGCCGTTCGGGCCGAGCAACGCTGTGACGGTGCCCGCGGCAACGGAGAGGTCGACGTCGTCGAGTACGACCCGTCCGCCGTAGGACTTGCACAGTCCGTGGACGTCGATCGCTGAGCTGGTCATGGTCTTCCCTTCTCGTGATGTCTTCTGGTGGTGGGGATCTCGGACGGCACGGTCATCGGGCGCGCCGGATGCTGATGTCGCTGTGCTGGGTGCGGGCACGGACCGAGACGGTCGGCTCCGAAGCGTCGGGAGCGCGGTCGCCCGCCAGTTCGTTGCGCACCCTCCCGTCTTTCGAGGAGAGGTCGAGCCAGGCGGGCACGCCGGACCGGACGCCGATGGTGACCTGGCCGTAGCCGCTCTCGACCTGGATGGAACCGCTCGAGACCTCGTGCACGTGGATGCTGCCATATGCGGTCTTCGCCGTGACGGAGGCGAGCGCCTGTGTCACGTCGAGGTCGCCGTAGGAGAGTTTCGCGTCGAGATCGCCACAGGCCTCCCCGACCATGATGCTGCCGTGGGACGCCTTGAGGATCGCGTCACCGGCAATGGTGCCGACCCGGATCTGGCCGTGGTCGGCCGTGACCTCGATTCCACCCCCGACGGTCGCAACGGTCGCGTTGCCGTGCGCCGCGCGCAGCCACAGGTCGCCGGTGGCGTCGAGGTCGACGGGTCCGGTTGAGGACTTGATGCGGGTGTTGCCCAGGCGCCCGACGGTCCGCACGCCGCCGACACTGATCTCTGCGGTCAGCCGCGACCCCGCGGGGAGCTCGACCGTCACGTCGACGGACTCCGTCGGGCCGATGACGCTGAAGCGGGGCTTCGGACCGGTCACGGTCAGTCGCCGGCCGTCGAAGTCGACCGTCGTCTCCTCCGCGCCGCGGCGGTCGACGGCCTTTGCCGGGTTGGTCGCCGACACCGTTACGACGGTCTCCGTGCGGTCGCCGGCGAAGACGTCGATCATGCCGACCGGCAGGTTGATGGCGAGGTCGATCGGGGTGGGTGTTGGGTAGCTGGGCATGCTGGCGCCTCCCTTTCTGTGGGCTGGAGCAGTTCTTGGAACGGGTGTCCGGCCCCGACATGCGGGCCGGTGGATGCCGGGGCGGGGCCGGTCAGCGCGCCCAGCCTGCGAAGTTGTCGCCGGTGCGGAGCGTGCGCTGGGCGGAGCGTCGTTGCCTGGGCTGGACTTCCGCAGCGATCGCCCGGACGAGCCAGGTGTTGACGGACAGCCCGTCGGCCGCGGCCGCCTCATCCACCCGCGCTTTGAGGGCATCGGGCAGGCGCAGCGTCGTGCGCGAGGTGCTCGCATCGTCGAGGTCGACGGGTGTGGCCGGCCGCTCGTCGGCGTCCGACTCCGGGTTCGGCTGGGTCACCACGAACTCGATCTCGCGGCCACGGAGTCGCAGGTCGACCGAACCGGGCGCGAGCTCACGGGTGATCTCCCCGACCGCCGCCGACAGGACGTCGAGGAGCACAAGCCTGGCCGCGGCATCCAGCCCGGCGGCGAGCCGTTCGGCGACGGCTCGGGTGTCCTCCGCGCCGTTCGCCGCGGTCTCCGCCAGCTGGAGTTGCAGGTCGGTGACGTACTGTCCGAGTTCCATGTCACCATGGTGACACCATCGTGGTGTCATGTCAAGCGATTATGGTGTCACGCGGTCAGCTGGGTCGTGACGGGGCGGGAAGTCAGTCCTCGCCCCGGCGGGCGATGACGCCGATGAGGCGTTCGAGGGCGAAAACGGGATCCCGTTCGGCGCCCTTGACCGCGGCATCCGCTTCAGCGAGGGCGACGATGCAGCGTCCGAGTCCCTCGTCGGTCCAGCCGCGCAGGTCGCGCTGGGCGCGTTCGACCTGCCAGGGCGCCAGGCCGAGCTGGCCGGCGAGCTGGCCCGATCCGCCACGGGCGCCGTAGACCTTGGCCATCGTGCGGATCTTCATGGCGAACGCCGCGACGACGGGGACCGGGTCTGCACCGGAGGTGAGCGCGTGACGCAGGATGACAAGGGCGTCGCCGTACTTGCCCGCGATCGCGGCGTCGGCGACCTTGAACGCATTCGCCTCGACACGGCCGCCGTAGTACCGGTCGACCGTGGTTTCGGTGATCTCGGCCGTGGAGTCGGCGATGAGCTGCTGGCACGCCGCGGAGAGTTCGGCGAGGTCTCCGGAGAACGCAGCCACGAGGGCGCGCAGGGCACTGCCGCTCACCCGTTTGCCTGCCGTGCGGAATTCGGCCGCGGCGAAGTCGTGCCGGTCGGTGTCCTTCTTGAGTTCCGCGCAGACGATCTCGATGCCGCCGCCGAGACCGGACCGGATGGTGTCGAGGAGTTTTTTTCCGCGCACGCCACCGGCGTGGCGGAGCACGACATAGGTGTCGTCCGCGGGGTTCTCCAGGTAGTCGAGGGCTTCGGCGAGGAAGGTGTCGCTGCACTTCTCGACGTTCGTGACCCGGATCAGGCGTGGTTCGCCGAAGAGCGACGGGCTCGCCATCGTGAGCAGCTCACCTGGCGCGTAGCTGTCGGCGAGCACGTCGCTGATCTCGAGGCTCGGGTCCTCGAGCTTGAGGAAGTCCCGCAGCTGCCGGATGGCCCGTTCGGCGAGGAAGGTCTCTGTGCCGGAGACGAGCACGATCGGGGCGGGACGGACCTCGTGCCAGGCGAGTTGCGGGATCGCGACGGCCTTGCCGGTGCGGGCGGTCTTGGCGGGTGCTGCGCTGCGGACGGCCACGCGAGTCCTCTCCCCTGGGCCTGCTCACGGGCGGGCTCAGGGTTTCCAGCCTAACCGGCACCGGGGACACTGAGCCTCGACACGACACCGGTTTCAGCCGCCCTTCTCCGTCCAGACCGTGAGGGCTCCTCCCCCGGCGGCGGCCGGTGCAACGACCGAGAGCCCCTGCCGGTCGGTGCGCACGGCGAGGGTGCCGACCGAGCGGAGCATGTCGAGCAGGGAGGCCGTCGGGTGCCCGTAGCCGTTGTCGGCACCGACGGAGATGAGTCCTACGGTTGCGTGCAACTCGGCGTAGAACTGTGGGCTCTGGTCCCGGCTGCCGTGGTGGGCGACCTTGACGACGTCGACCCTGCCCGGCGCGGACACCCGGTCGAGCGCGACCTGGGCGTCCTCGCCGAGGTCGCCCAGAAACACCGAGCGGATGCCGCGCCCGTCGAATTCGATCGTGACGCTCCCCGGGTTGCCGGTCTGCATCTCCGACCCGCCGGGCACGGGCCAGAGGATGTCCCAGCGCAGGCCGCCGAGCGTGCCCGCGTCGCCCTTCGCCGCTTGCCGCACCTCGGCGCCGCCCTCGGTGAGCCGGGCGTGCAGCCGTTCGTCCTGCGCGTTCTCGGGGATGCCGACGAGTGCGGTGCCGACCCGGCCGATCACGGCCCCGATTCCGCCGATGTGGTCCATGTCGTAATGGGTCAGCACCAGCAGGTCGATCCGGTCGATCCCGAGCGAGCGCAGGCACTGCTTGAGCGGTTTCGGGTCCGGCCCGACGTCGACGAGGGCGAAGCGGTCCCGGTCGGTCCCGTGGTCCCTGACGACGACGACGGCATCACCCTGGCCGATATCGCACGCTGCGATCTGCCAGTCGGCGGGGAAGGTCAGGGCGCGGCCGATGCCCTTTCCGATCAGGGTGCCCGCGTATCCACCGACGACCAGCACAAGCACCACGAGCGCGACGGCCGACCAGCCGTCGAGCGTCGAGCGGGTCCGGCGGGCACCGCGTGAACCGGCGTCGCCGTCGCGGCCTCCCATTCGCTCCCCGATTCCGGCTCGTGACCCGGTCCGTGTGCCCTGCCGCAGAAGCAACACGAGCACGGCCGCGGTGAGGACCAGGGTCACGAGCACCCCCAATGGCCCGCCGAGCCAGGGCAGGCTGCTGCCCGGCAGCTCCGCCGCGGTCCGCGCGACTGCGGCGATCCACGCGGACGGGACCCACGCCGCCCAGAGAACGACGCCTGCCACGCCGGGGAGCCAGGGCAGCACCAGGCACGCCGCAAGGCCGAGGACCGTGGCGAGCGGGGCCGCCGGCTCGGCGAGCAGGTTGGCCGGAACGCCATAGAGCGGAAAGGTGGGGCTCAGCAGCACGAGCACGGGCTGGCAGGCCAGCTGCGCTGCGAGCGGGATCGCGATCAGGGCGGCGAGCCCGGTCGGCAGCCAGCGGGCCAGGGATCGGGTCAGCGGCCCGGCAAGCACGAGAAGGCCGCCGGTGGCGAGCACGGAAAGTGCGAACCCGTAGCTGCGGGACAGCCAGGGGTCCGTCGCCAGCAGCACGATGACGGACAGCGCGAGCAGGGGCAGACCGCGACCGGGCCTGCCGATGCCCAGTCCGATGAGGAGCACCGCCGCCATCACGGCGGCGCGGAGCACGCTCGGCTCGGGGGTGACGAGCACGACGAAGCCGAGCAGGACGCCGAGCGACAGGGTGATGCGCGCACCGCGCCCGAGCCGGAGCCGGCCGAGCCTGAGCCTGGCGCCGATCAGCATGATGATCGCGATCACGACCGCGCAATTCGCCCCAGATATAGTCGTATATGGAGGTGCGTATGTCGGGTCTGATCGCACGCGAGTATCTAAGGGTCTCAAGGGACCGCCAGATGACTGGGAAAAGCCCAGATCAACAGCATGATGAGAACGTCAAATCTATCGTGCATCAAGGCTGGACGATGCATCCTGATCCGCCATATCGCGACACTGACCGCAGCGCGAGTCGCTTCGCCACCAAGGCCCGCGAGGACTTCAAACGCCTGATTGACGATCTGGAGAGCGACACTTTCGATGCCGATGTGCTCGCGATTTGGGAGAGCAGCCGGGGGTCGCGCCGGGTCGGCGAGTGGGTCGACCTGGTGGACCTTTGCAAGCAGCGCAGCGTGCGTATCTGGGTGACGACACATGGACGCCTGTACGACCCCGCGAACGCCCGCGATCGACGCAGCCTTCTCGAAGATGCCGTAGACGCAGAGTACGAGAGCGATAAGACCTCCGAGCGTATTCGCCGGGATGTGCGAGCCGCCGCCGAAAAGGGCCGGCCCCACGGCAAGAACATATACGGCTACCAGCGTGTGTACGACGTGAAGACGCGAGAACTGCTTCGCGTCGAGGAACACCCGCTGCAGGCGCCGATTGTGAAAGAAGCCGCTCAACGGATTCTGGAAGGCGACTCGTTCTACGCCGTCGCAAGGGACTTTAATGAGCGAGGGATTCCATCGCGGCGGCCAACGCGCAAGGATCACCGCAAGAACTATGGCTGGACTCCCCCAGCAGTAAAACAGATGCTGACCATGCCGGCGTACGCCGGGAAGCGACAGCATCAAGGTGAGATCGTCGGCGACGCCGTCTGGCCAGCTTTGATCGACTTCGTGACTTGGCAAAAGCTGCAAGCCATCATGTCGCCTCCAGAGCGTAAACGGACGAATGACTGGCCGGCGAAGCACCTGCTCGCTGGCATCGTTCTCTGCGGTGTCTGTGGTGCCCCTACTCATGTTGGCAAGCAGAACGCGGGGACCAAGAAGCTTGACTCTGACGGCAACCCTCTACCGAGAAAGACGTACCGCACTTACGTGTGTTCAGGCGTGCCGGGGCGGCCTGGACCCGAAGGTACGAAGGGCTTTCACGTCGCAATGCGCGAGGAACACCTCGACGAGGTCGTAACAGAGCTCGTTCTCGTGCGGATGGAACGGCCGGACTTCTTGGCCACGGTCGGCGGGCGGCGCGCAGGCAACGATGTCGAGCGGCAGGCATTGCTCGACGAAATTGCTGGGTACCAGGCGTACCTCGATGAGGTGCGCGCGGATGCAGCCGTGAAGCTTCGATTCAACCTGCTCTTAGATCAAGAAGCCAGGATCGAGCCGCTGATCAAGGCCGCACAGACGAAGCTGGAGAAGCTCTCGGAGATCGATCCGTTTGTGTTGACGATGTTGTCCGCCGGGGCAATTCGCTTGGGGTGGAACGATCTGGAATTGGCCCAGAAACGACGTGTGATCCGTGCGGTCATGGCGCCAAGGATCAACCGCATCGGCAAGGGATGGAAGGGCCAGAAGGGTATCAACTATGAGCGAGTCGAACCCGGGTGGCGGTGAGGCGGGAAAGGGTCTGCCGCACAGCCTGCGGCTTGGAGACCCGCGAATAATCTCACGAAAGGAAAGACACGAGCGAGTGGGTCATCGCTCAGCGGCGGCACTTTCCGGCGGGGAGCACGTCAGGCAAACTTTTGGGTTCGGCTCACAGAACGTAGCGCAAACGTAGCGCTGCTAAACAGCCTTGCGCTACTCATTTACTTTTAAGAGCCCCGATTTATCTAGAAAGTTTGTCAAACGTAGCGCTGTAGCGATGTAGCAGGCAGAACTATGCGTGAAAAAGTAGGGGGACTTTCTTCTTTTCCCATGTTCCTCTCATGGATTTTCATCCCGCTACATCGCTACTGCGCTACGCCCGCCAGACAGCACTGATTCTTCAGGGAACCCGCGTAGCGGATGCCCCAGTTGCAGCGCTACATTCTCGCCATTAGCGCTACGCCCTCACTGAATGACGCCAATTTTCCGCGTGCTGCTCGGGAGCAAGGACGCCCCACCTGCAGGACTGACTGGCGCGAAAGACTCAGGCATGGCCCGATTTTGTCACTCCCTGCTAATAGTGTTCACATCACTTGGATACCTCCGAGTGCACAACTGAACATCTAGATCGCGATCGTCGGCAGACGTCGTGATGAAGAACAAGTGCAGGCCCCCTCGGGGGTGCGGGTCGCAGCGTTTGGCTGACGCGTGACCCAAAGAATTAGAGCCCCACAGATAGAAGACAGACAGAAAGACCCCCTCGGGGGTGCGGGTCGCAGCGTTTGGCTGTCGGGCGATCCAGCGAAGTGGAGCCCCACATAGGAAAAGATCTGAGTTGTGCTCCTCTTCACATAGGAGCACCAATGGCTTTCTCACTAGCCAACTACATCGACCTTCCCGCCGCCGTCGAGCAAAGCGGGTACGGTTTCTCGACTCTCCGTCGCCACATCAAGGCCGGGCACATCCCCGCCGTGAAGATCAAAGGCCGGGTCTATGTCACGCCTGAGGACCTCGACGCCTTCGTCGCCCCTGAGCCTATGATCACCGCTGACGCCACGCTTAAGGACTGGGCTGAGCGCATGGCCGCCAAAGCTCCGGCATTCCGGCCTGAGCAAAGGGACGTCATCGTGTCCGCATTTACCTCTGCCTTGGCAGGTGCATAAGACCATGACCGCAACAGAAAACCGCCTCACCAAAGGTGAGACGGTCCCCCAGGAGTCTGGCGGCTCTTCTCGTAATGCTAATCCCCAAGGAACCCCGGCGCATGCGAACGGCGTGCACTCTACTGCCTCATCATCCCCTGCCCCGCACTTCACCACGACGTCCCAGGAGACCCTCGTGGAGCGCGCAGTCAGCAAATACCTGACAGACATCGTCGATGACGCGCCTGTCACTCTCGGTGAGATCCGCGACGCGCTGCTTCGGCGCATTAACGGAGAGTTCACTCTCGAGAACACGGGCCGCAAAGACTCCCACTCGACGTTCAGGCCAATCAACAAGATCCAAGTACTTGACGAATTGACAGTGGTCCGGGTGCTGCTGGCCCGACACCGCATTGTTGCCGTCGACCTGTCAGAGGGCCAGGCCGACGACATGACCCTGTTGGCGATGTACGTAGAGTTCGGCGAGGCCGAGGGCGTCTACACGACCTCAGAGGCTCAGATCAAAGCCTTAGCGAGCGACCTGAAGCCGTCGATGACCGCGACGTCGATCGACTCCGTGTACGCGCGCTTGAGGGTCCACGCCCCCGTGGTCCGACGCACGACCGAACCGCACCTTATCCCCGTGGCGAACGGCGTGTTCGACCACGCCCGGCAGGTGCTGCGTCCTTTCTCCCCTGACTGGGTATTCCTTTCGAAGCTCCCGACCAGCTTCGACCCGGATGCCGAGAGCCCAGTCATCGTCATGCCCGACGACGTGGAGTGGGACGTCGAATCGTGGATCAGCAGCCTCAGCGACGACGAGGGCGTGCCCGAACTGTTGTGGGAGGTGATCAGCGCCGCCGTTCGGTCCTACGCGCCGTGGGACAAGGCCATTTGGTTCGCTGCTGAGCGAGGCAACAACGGCAAGGGCACGCTCGTGGAGATGCTGAGGAACGTGTTGGGGACGAAGGCGTGCTCGGCTGTGAAGTTCGCTGATTTCGGCCATGAGTTCAAGATGGAGTCTCTCGTCCACGCCCGGGTGAACCTCGTCGATGAGAACGACGTGGGTGACTTCTTCGCCCGGATCGCTGATTGGAAGGCGGCAATCACCGGAGACGTATTCACTCTGAACCGAAAGTACAAGACGCCAGTGGCCGTGCGGTTCCTTGGGATCGACATCCAATGCTTCAACTCGAACACCCCGCGGACGAAGGACCGAAGCGAGTCCTTCTACCGTCGCCTGCTCATCGTGCAGTTCAAAAAGTGGTTCGGCGGCGACGAGCGCAAGTACATCAAGCTCGACTACCTCAAGCGGCCCGAGGTGCTCCGCTACGTGCTGAAGCGCGCGCTGGAGATGCAGCACACGAAGTTGTCGAACCCAAAAGCGTGCCAAGACGCGCTGGACGACTACAGGGGCAGCAACAACATGCTGATGAGCTTCTGGCGCGAGTTCGAACCCCAGCTCACCTGGGACTTGGTTCCCTTCGGGTTCTTGCACGCTCTCTACAGCGAGTGGAGCCGTAAGACAAACCCGAGTGGCCAGCCGGAGAGCGTGAACGCGCTGATCTCGTTCCTGCGCGAGCATCTCGCCGGGTCGCCTGAGTGGGAGCACAAAGGCTCTGTAGCCGTACGACCGAAGCGAATGATGAGCGCGCCTGAGCCGTTGATCTCGGAGTACGGCCTTGTGGACTGGATGAACAGCTCCTACACCGGCTCGGACCCGTTGAAGAGGTCGGTCGTCAGCCCGCTGAAGGTGAACTACAAGGGCCTGGTGCGCCGGCGGTCGATCGCCCTCGCTGCGCCTGCTCTCCTCGACGAGGACGGCACCGCCTGACCGGTGCAGCGGCCGAGGAATTCATTACGTCAATCATTTACGGATTGCAAACCGCGCAAACTTCCTGGGCTGTCCACCTGACACGCGCTCACGGCAGACGCGAACACAACGAGAGGATCCGATGAACGATATTCACGATGCCGAGGCGATCTCCAATTCAGTCGCGGAACGCGCAAGCGCGATACTTTCTCGCAAAGCTCCGAAGACCGACGAGCAGCTCCTCGCCGAAGCAGAAAAGCGGACGGGCCTTCTTCGCAAGAAGGTGATCGCGAATCGCGATCGGCAGCGCATGCAGCTCGTCAGTGACTTGTACTTGAAGTACAGCATCGAGGCCGTCGCAGACGATATGAGCGAGAGCAAGAGGATCTCAGCGCTGCGCGACAAGCTCGCACTGTAACGGATCGGTCTGCCACGACGAAGCCCCGCACCACCGTCTCGGTGCGGGGCTTTGTCGTGCCTGGGAGAGTCTCGGGAGGGCATCGCCCTTCTGAGCGGGTGGAGTATCGAGGGGCAGCGCCCGCCTTGATCGGGGTTGAGGGGCGGAGCCCCCGCAGGCAAAGGACGGAACCGTCGAGCGAAGCGAGATGGGATCGTCCGGTCCGACCGAATCATCGAGCGCAGCGAGAATGATTTCGGTCGGATTGCTTGCCAGTGGTCTGTCAACTAGGCTGTTGAGCACGGTTCCAAGCTTCGAAGAAGCGAAGAACCGGATGCGAAACAGGCTTGTTGTCAGACCACACGAAGGGCGCTGGGGATGAGCGAAGCGAAGGAGCGCCCGACGATGGCCGAGGCAGACACCCAACACGTGGTCGCCGAGTCCTCTGCCGTGAGCGGCGGCGCAGCCCGCAGCGAGAGGGCTGGCGAGCGCAGCTCGGCACGCCCGGTCAAGGACGTGGTCGTCACGGTAAGGATGACGACTGAGGACGCAGATGCCCTTGCATTCGTTCAGGCGGAGTTTGGCGCAACCTCTGGGCCCGACGCACTCCGCGAGGGAATCAAGCTAGTCGCGGCCCTGCTGCGAGGCGAGGACTATCGGTCTGCTAAGGCCCAACGTCCCGTCGTCGATATTGACGAGGCTCTGCTCACGGAGGTCCGCGACGCAGTCCGAGAGGTGACGACGAGCTACAACAAGCGCACGCGCGAACTCCAGTTCATAGGTCACAACTGGAACCAGATCGCGAAGGTAGCCAACGCCACGGGCGCCGTGGATACCGACGCGATCCTCGGCGTCGAACGCGCCTTGGAAGGCATCCGTAGGCAGATGACCGCGGATGCTGAACGCGACGCGAAGGCCTTGGCGGTGCTGGCGTGCCTGTCGTAATAATCGGCAAGACAGCAGTAGCAGCGCGTCTTCTGCGATACACCGAGAAGGAGAAACTGGGAGGCACTGAGCCCCGAGTCTTGTACTCCGAAGGCATCCGCTGCCGGGTCCCGACAGCCGAACGGGAGTTCGCTGCCGTGCGCCGCCTGCACGGCAAACAGGGCGCTAAGCGGAAGGCGCCTGCGAAGTACGAGCTCCCCGAGCCCGGCGAACTCGCTTCGTACATTCGACGATCGCGCCCGAACGGACGCAGGTACTGGGCCGTTGCAGGAAATGGCGAGCCAGCAACACACGTCCGCCGCGAGGGCGAGGGGGATGTCGACGAGCTCCAGGCCGTGCACGTGATCGTCAGCTTCGGCCTCGACGAGGTGAACTCGAGCGATCCCGAGCAGGTGCGAAAGGCATTTGAGTTCGTCGTAAAAATGATGTCAGAGTTGTATCCCGGCGTCCAAATGAAGCTGGTCGGTCAGGCAGACGGCGCGGGCAAAGCGTTCCATGTCCACTGTGTAGCAAATGCAGTCGTCGCAGAGCGTATGGAGGTCGACGGCCACGTCTGGGAAGCCGGGCGGAAGATGTCTGGCGCGCTCACCGACATCAGCCGGCTGCGCGAGCGCGCTGACGAGTTCGTTGCCCAGCACGGCGCCGAATACGGCGTGGAACAGAAGCTGCCGAAGGTGACAGAGCAACGGGCGGAGAAGCGCAGCACTCGGGATCGGCGCATGGCCGCGAAGGGTCAGATTTCGAACCACGACATCATCCGTGACGCGTTCGAGGACTCGATGAACGATGCTCGCTCAGTTGACGTTGAGCGTTTCATCGAGGTGCTCGCGGAGCGCGACGTGACTGTGAATCACCGCGTCGCTCGAGCGGGGAAACCAGGCGAGACGCACGCCCTTTCTTACCGTCTGGATGATATGAAGACGCCCGTCCGCGGCACGACTCTGGGCGACCATTACGCCTACGAAAGCGCGCTAAAGCAGCTCGAATCCAACGCCAGGGGGCTGCCTCGAGATCGTCGCCGCGAGCAGCCTCATGCAGGCGCTGCGAAGCCCTTACAGGCGCCGACAGCTGAGGAACTCGATGATGCTCAGGCTGTCGTCGAGCGTCTCGCTCGTGAGGAGCGCCTAGCGCAAGCCGACGACCGGGCAGCGGGCGACTTCTTCTCCGCGTTGATCGAAGATTTCGACTCTGCGATCGAGGCCGAGCGCACCGGCGACCAGGCCGAGCTCGCGCGTCTGGCGGACACCACTCGAGACAAGGAGGCACGACGCCTGACTTATCAATCGCAAACGATCGCGAGGTCCTCTCCCGCGGGCGATCCAAACGCGCAGCCGATCACCACCGCACAGCCGAGACAGCCTGAACCTTTGACGATCCCGTCCGTCGGCTGGAAAGAGCGTGTCCAGGCCTCGCTTGACGAGGCGAACGCACAAGGACTGGCTGAAAGTACCCGAATCATCGCGGAATACCTGCAGGAAAAGGACGCAGCTAAAGTCGCTGATCGCGACGTTCAAACGGTGCAGGCAGAATCGGATTCCCCAGCCGTGCCCGCGCAAGGTGCGCATACGAAGCCGCCGTTCGGGGTTTCACTTTCGAACCTCCGGAAGCAGCTCCGTGAGGCCGGGGAAGCTACTGCTCGCGCACAGGAGACCGCGGAGCCCCGCGAGGCCACATCCGTAGTCGAAATGATCAACCTTGCCCCAAAGGCTGACGAGGCCTCCCCAACGTCAGCACTGACGGTCGGTCCTGACCTGGCTGCGGAGCGGAAAACGAGGATCCAGCGCATCCGTGCGGAGCTCACCGACGAAGATGACGAGGCTTTCAAGAGCACCGAGAGCGCAGCGTTGGGAGATTAGCGCTCACGTGCGACCCAGACGAACTGGGTTATAACTCGGGACTGGCGCCCGAGCGCCGGTTTCTGCGGACCTGAATCCGTCAAAATCCGATTCAGAAAGAGCCACTTCCATGAACGCTCAAGACGAGAGCACCATCAATTGGTTTTGCGGCCAGAAAGTGACCATCAATTGGTCAAAAAAGGGCCACTTGCGGGAGTTGCCCATTTTAGCGTTGAAAGACTAACTTCCGCGGGCAAAATCTGGCCAGAAATTGGTCAGATAGCGGCCAATTCACGGACCACGACTAATCCCTGATCTAGCGGCATATTGTTTGGGCGAAAGATGACCATAATATGGCCAGAAAAGGGCCACTTTATGGACCAGACCCGCCCACCGCTTCTGGACCCCGATTCTGTGGGCAGGAAATGGCCCAAAATCGGTCAGATTAAGGCCACTTCCCGGATAGCTTCCTTCAACCGCAAAATCGCCACTTTTAGTGACCACTTAGTGGTCACTATGTGGCCATTATTCGGCCACAAAAGGGCCACTTGAAAGAGCGTGCGCTCGTCTCCGCGCCGACGCTGTTCGGCCGCACGCTGCTCAGGCTCAGCCGTGATTTGCCGCCAAACAGCACGAACTGAACCTGATTATCTTCTTGGAATATGTGGACATATCGTCAAGGGCTTCTGGCTACTCCAGTGTCCGCATCCGCTCATATACGAGAAAGAAGCGAAGCCAGGACGGCCGGAAGGCGGTCTCCCGACGCTTCTGCAAGGTCCGAGCGCTGCCTCTATCGTGTTGAGATGACGGGCAACGTACCAGATTCCTGCTCCATTACGAGCACGACGACGACAAAGTCCCCAGGGTGATGTGGCAGCCCTCCGGCCTAGTCGGTCCGATCACCGGCTGCGGTTATTCGACGGATCGCCCCAGCCATATCGCGGCGAACGAGGCAAGTGCTCCCGGAACCGCCCACAAGTATGAGTAGGAGTGGCATGACGAACGAATCGCAGTCCTGGAGCAGTTCCCTGTCTAAGGAACAAGTTGCCTTTCTCATCGAGTCGGGTGATTTCACTCCAAAAGAACTCGCTGAAACGCAAGCCCGCATTGCGCGCGGCGACCTGGCAGCAGCCGAGCGGAAGACCCGGCTAGAGGCGGTCAACGCATCGCTCAGCACCGAAGAGGTAGCTGCAAAGCTTGGCGTCGATATTGCCGAGGTGCACCTGCGTCAGGCCGAGGGAATCCTGTTTGCGTTCACGGCAGAAGGCGAGCACCGCTTTCCAAATTGGCAGTTCACAGGCGAACCGAGACGGCCGGTACTTCCCAGCCTCAATCTTCTAGTGAGTGCGTTCCCGAAAGACATGCATCCGGCGAGCATTCGGGGCTTCATGTCGACGCCCCAGAGCAGCGCGCGTATCCGTGGAGTGCCCGTGACTCCGGTGGATTGGCTCTTACGGGGCGGCAATGGGTCACGTCCCGCTGAGTGGTGGAGTTTCTCAACACCGTGCGGGTCAGTTGTTCTAGCTTAGGCGGCGGCGAGTTCTGGGAGAATCACCGCCTCGTCCATGACCTCGATGGGGTCGTTCATGGTGGCCAGCTCGCGCATGGATGCTTCGGAGAAGTAGCGCCGTTCGCCGGCCTCCCACTCGTCATGCTGCTCGATCAGAACCGACCCGGCCAAGCGCAGCAGGGCCGCGGCGTTGGGGAAGATACCGACGACGTCGGTGCGGCGTTTGATCTCCTTATTCACCCGCTCCAGC